>DASVQO010000403.1:0-17691 GCA_036389075.1 Chloroflexia bacterium
CATGACCGTCTTGAGGCGCTCCTCGAACTCGCCCCGGAACTTGGAGCCTGCCACCATCGAGGGCAGGTCGAGGGCCAGTATGCGCTTGCCCTTGAGCAGCACGGGCACCTCGCCGGAGGCGATCATCTGGGCCAGGCCCTCGGCAATGGCGGTCTTGCCCACGCCCGGCTCGCCAATCAGCACGGGGTTGTTCTTGGTGCGACGCACCAGGATTTGCATCACGCGCTGCACTTCATCCTGCCGCCCCACCATCGGGTCGAGCAGGTTCTCGCGGGCCATCTTGGTGAGGTCCACGCTGAAGCGTTCCAGGGCCTCGTAGTGCTCTTCGGGGTTGGCGTCGGTCACGCGGCGGTCGCCCCGGATTTCGCGCAGGGCGGCGTAGATCTTCTCCTGGTCTATCGTGGCTTCCTGCAAGATGCGCCCGGTGGCCCCGCCGCGCTCGTTGGCGATGGCGAGGAAGAGGTGCTCGGTGGAGATGAACTCGTCGTTGAGGCGGTCGGCCTCCTCGACGGCGCTTTGCAGCACGCGGTTGGCGCGCAGGGTAATATAGCCGGTGGTCACGCCGCGCCCGGCGGCGAAGCTCTGCATATTATTGAGGGCGCTCTCCAGGCGGCGGGTCATCATCTGCGCGTCGCCGCCGAGCTTGGTGACGATCTGCGCGGGGAGAGAGTTGCGCTGCTGGAGGAGGGCAAGGAATAGGTGTTCGACGTCGAGCTGGGTGTGCTGCTTGGCGAACATGATCTGCTGCGCTCGCTGCAACGCTTCCTGCGCCCGGTCGGTAAATCTGCTCATCATAGTCGTATTACTTCCAATCTAGTATCTAATTAGAACGCTCCCGGTCGGCTGAGAAAGCGCCCCACCGGCTGACCCTGTAGACGGTCTAGGCCCGTTGAGGGGGCCTGAGTGGTGTTGCGTAGTATACTCCGCGAAGGTCGCGCTTCCCTGCTTTTCCACTTAGTAGCACAGGCGGTGCCGTGGGTAATTACGAATTATGAATTACGAATTACCGATCTGTCACCTGTGACGCGTAGCTCCTCTGTAATTCGTAATTCGTAATTCGTAATTACCCGAAGGGGTGGCGTTCTATGGTTCTATTGTACCGTGTTTGAGTTGGTTTGGTATCACCCTTTAGGGTAGTTAATGTGCTTGTTTATCACGATTCGCAGTTGTAAGTACTACGTGTGATGGCATGCAAGCGTTGGTTTACTCGTGGTCTATGTCTAATATCTGCCTGTACCTTGAGATGGTATCCTCCAATTCCCGGCGCACTCGTTCCATTTCGCGGCGCATCTCCAGCATGCGCTCCCGCATGTTGATGATGGCCTCCGCCCCCGCGAGGTTCACGCCCAGGTCGTTGGTAAGGCGCATGACGCACCGCACCCGTTCCAGGTCGCGCTCCGAGTAGAGCCGGATCTTGCCCCCGGTGCGCCCCGGTTCCACCAGCCCCTCGCGCTCGTAGAGGCGCAGGGTCTGCGGGTGGACGCCCAGCACCTGCGCCGCCACGCTGATTACGTAGCGGGGCTGGTCGTCGGCGTTCAACTCCTGGTAGGCCCTATGATTCTCGTAGCTGCGGGAGATGCGCGCGGCGGGGGTGGGGGCTTGCGCGCCGCCGTTCGGCTCGCCGGGGTACTCGACAGGGCGTTCTGTGGAGCGTTTAGCTCTCATTGCTCTGTTCCCCCCTCGGGCCATTATATATACGCTCCAATTCGCCGAAAAGTTGCTTTTCCTGGTCGCTCAACCTGGTCGGTAGTTGCACTTCCATCCTGGCGTAGAGGTCGCCCCGCTTGCCGGGGTCCTTGAGACCGGGCATGCCCTGCCCGCCCAGTCTGAAACTGCGCCCGTTCTGCGTACCCGGCGGTACTTTGAGCGCCAGCTTGGTGCCCTTGAGGGTCGGTACTTCCACCTCGCCCCCCAGAACCGCCGTGTAGAGGGGAAGAGTTACGTTCGTATAGACGTCGTCGCCTTTACGCTCAAAACGAGGGTTGGGAAGCACCGTCACCCGGAGATAGAGGTCGCCTTTGCCCCCGCCACCTGTGCCCTGGCCGCCTTCGTTGGCGATGCGTATGCGTGAGCCGGTGTGCACTCCGGGCGGGATTTTTACCTCAAGGCGCTTGGTGCGAGACACCGTGCCGCCGCCCCCGCAGGTCTGGCATACGCGATTGCTCGCGACGCCCTGGCCCCCGCAGGTGGGGCAGGTCTCGGGCACCTCCATCTGGAGTACGCGCTGGGAGCCGTTGAAGGCCTCTTCCAGCGTAACTTCGATGTCGTGCTCATAATTCTGGCCGACGCGCGGCACTGTGCGCTCGCGGCCCCCGGTGTAGTAGGCGTTGCCCGTCGCGCTCCTACCCGCGCCCGCCGCACCCGCAGCCGAGCGACCGAAGAGCATCTCGAAGAAGTCCGAGAAGTCGCCGTCGCCGGTGAAGGTGGTTGAGTAGCGAGCGCCGCCGGGGCCGCCATTGCCCTGGGCGTACTTGCTGAAGTCGAACCCGGCAGCCGAACCCTGGGCCTGCTGGTAGTGCTCCCACTCCGAGCCGAACTGGTCGTACTTCTTGCGCTTCTCGGGGTCGGTGAGCACCTCGTAGGCCTCGCTGACTTCCTTGAAGCGCGCCTCGGACTCGCGGTCGTCGGGGTTGAGGTCGGGGTGGTATTTGCGGGCCAGCTTGCGGAAGGCCGACTTGATCTCCTTCTCGGAAGCGCCGCGTTTTACGCCGAGTGTGTTGTAGTAGTCTTTGTATTGCATGGCCGGTTTTGCGATAGTTATAGCTGTATTATGAGTACAAAGATATTATAAGGATTGAGTGTGGTACTGTCAAGTTTAGTGCTTCGGAAATGGAGCCTATTGCCACTTTCCGGCAAAGGGCCTACAATAGATTTGTGGTTGGCAGCTAGAATCAGGTGAGGTGTGACATGGCGACTACTCTACCCGTGGATATAGGCACTCTGATAACCAGGACACCAGGAATACGAGACGGACAGCCTTGTATAGCAGGGACCAGCGTGTCGGTAATGCGAATCGCTAATTATCACAACATGGGCTACACGGCTGAAGAAATCGCAGACGGTTACGGTCACATTACTCTGGGCCAGGTGTACGCTGCGATAGCATACTACTATGCCAACAAGGACGGGATTGACGCGGACATAGCCGAGGAACAGGCTCTAGGTGACATATATGAGAAGGAATATCTAGCGAGGCGCCAGAAGGAGCGCGGATGAGGTTCAAGCTCTATTTAGACGAAGATGTTATGAATGGAGGCCTTGTACACGCTTTGCGTCTTAGGGACGTAGATGTAATATCGGTGAGGGACACAGGCATGCAAGGGCGCACCGACGAACAGCAGTTGGAGTATGCTACCTCAGTGGACCGCGTCCTCTACAGCTTCAATGTTCGGCACTTCATGGCTCTGCATACACGATTTTAGAAGAAGGTAAGACCCATGCAGGGATAATCCTGGCGAAGCAGGAGCGTCGTTACTCCGTGGGCGAACAACTGCGACTTATACTCAGGATAATGACGGACCTGTCGGCCGAGCAGATACGGGGCCAGGTTGTATTCCTCGGTGCATGGGCGAACGATCAGTGGTGATTTGTTTACCGGATCCACCGCTGGATATCGAGATGTCTGAGCTTGAGGCAGAGGAGAGACGGTTGGGGGAGGAATGGCCGCGTTCCAGGAATAAGAAATGAGGCGCAGAAGAGGAAGCTATAAGGAGGCACACCAGTGGCAATCACAACATCAGTTGACATCGGAACGCTTATTGCCAGTTCGCCCGATAAGTTGGACGGCCGCCCACACATAGCAGGTACCGGCATAACAGTGAGGCGTATTGTTGGTTGGTACAAGCTTGGGTATGAGGCAGAGGAGATCCTTAAGGAAATAGACCACTTGAACATAGCCCAGGTGTATGCGGCACTCGCATATTATCATGCTAACCAACAATCAGTTGAGGACGATATAGCTGAAGAAGAAGCTGAGAGTAGGCGAATAGAAGCAGAGCACCTCAAGACGGCAGGATAGATATGGCGATTCGTATCTACCTGGACGAGGACGCGATGAGCCGCAGTCTCATAAATGCTCTCCGCAGCCGCGGTGTAGATGTGATCGCCGCCTCCGATGTGGGGATGAGAGAACGCTCGGATGCTGAGAACCTGGCTTACGCGTCTGCTGAGGGCCTTGTGTTGTTCAGTTTCAACACAAATCACTATATGGCCCTACACACGTCGCTTTTGCAGCAAGGGCAGTCACATGCCGGTTTGATATTGTCGCACCAACACTACAAGGTAGGTGAGTTGATGCGCCGGATTCTCAGAATAGTTGCTCATTTTTCGGCTGAAGAGATGAAGGACAGGGTTGTGTTCCTCAGCGCCTGGGGAGAATAAGCCAGTACAGAACGAAGGGGCCAGCAACGGGACCTCTGCGAAGAACTTCCACTGCCCTCTTAGCCACTCACGGCAGCGACCACACCCTGAAGCCCTCATACCCCGTCACCCTCCCAACAGTCCCAAACCCCTCCCTCACACCCGCGCAAACCATCACATCGTGCGCAGCCCCGCTCATCTGCCCCAGTCCCAGCATCACCAGGTCGAAAGTACCGATATAGCGCCCATTGGCGTAGAGTTGGGCCATCTCGCCCGTCACGAAGAGCTTGACAGTGTTGGAGCCTGCTTTCGAGAGGTCCACCGGGACGGTTATGTCTGAGATAGAGATATCGTAGGCATCGCTGTGCAGGCTGAACGTCCAGGTGCCTCCGGAGTCGAGGATGGCGCGGTACTCGGTGCCCTCTCCAAGGTTGGAGAAAACGATGCCGTAGTCCCACGCCTGGTCTGTCTCGGCACCGGCGAACTGGGGGTTGTGGAACGTCACTTCGGCCACAAACTCGCGCAGGTCGAGGCCGGCAGCAGCGCAAGGCACCTCGTCCCCTTCCAGTTGTTCAAGCGTACCGCTCGCGGGGCCAAACATGAGGGCCGCCTGCTGGTCGAGCACCTGGGCTGTGGCTTCTGCCTCAACGCGGGCGGTCTCGTATGCCCTGGCCTCGGCTGTGAGGGTGGGGGGCGCTTCGGCAGTGGCCCGGGCCTGGGTCTCGGCCGTGTGGCTGGCCGCTGCTTCGCGCTCGCGGACTTCAGCCGTAGAGGTGGCCCTGGCGCGGGCGGTGCCGGTAGCCCGCCCTGCCCTGGCAGTGGCCTGCCGCTCGGCCTGCGACGTGGCGGCCTGCACCGCCTCCCTCGTGCCGCTGACCTCTGCCTGCGACAGGCTGGGTGTCGCGGTCCGCGCCACCAGCAACATAATCAGCGCAACGACCACAACGCACGCGGCGGCGAAGAGGCTAAAGGGGAGCATAAGCCTGCGCCGCCGTTCTGCCTGTGCGCGGGGCGAGGGACGTTCCGGCTCGCGGGGCGAGGGACGTTCCGGCTCGTTCTCAGGCATGGCCCTCTCCATTTTAGATTTTAGATTTTAGATTTTGGATTTGTTTGGGTTCCGGCCAAATCTAAAATCTAAAATCTAAAATCTAAAATCGGCAGATAAACTCTACTTCGTTGCCGTCCGGGTCGTCCACGTACATGGTGCGGCTGGGGAGGACGGGGTGCTTGCCGGGGCGAGGCTCGTAGCCTGCCTGCACCAGGGCCTCGTGCTGGAGGTCGAACTTATCTTCGGGTAGCTCCAGGGCAAGGTGGTGTAGCTGGTAGCCGGAGGGCTGGCCGAGGACCTCGTCCGTCTTGGGCACGAGCACTATCATCTGGGGGATGCCGGCGTTGCCCTCGCCCACTCTAAGGAAGGTGTTGCGAAGCTCAGGGGGCGAAATGACCTCCAGCCCCAGCAGGTCGCGGTAGAAGCGCAACGAGGCCTCTTTGTCGGCCACCCACAGTACGATCTCGGATATGCCTACTACGTGCTTCATGCGGGGATTCCTCACGAACGGAAACATCCTGTAGATACTGGTGTTATCTGCTTTGTTCGGGGTGAGACTCTCCCCCTGGAAGATC
Organism: Chloroflexia bacterium; assembly: GCA_036389075.1. Taxonomy (GTDB): domain Bacteria; phylum Chloroflexota; class Chloroflexia; order QHBQ01; family JADMIH01; genus JADMIH01. The sequence goes on from DASVQO010000403.1 coordinate 5,983, forward strand.
AGGTGGGCAAGCGACACACACTCATTGCAGATATAGACATCCTCCGTGACCGGTAGCAGCCCGCGTACTTCCCTTAGCTCTTTATAGCAACAAGCGCACTGCTGAGAGGGTTGCGGAGCAGTGCGGTTAGCGGTTCGCGTGGCGTGGTGCGAGCTTTCCGCCTCTTCGCTCAGTATTTCCACACAAAGCTCGATGCACTCGTTGCAGATATTTGTGCGTGCCTTTTTAGAGGTAGCGCCGTTGGCGATGAGCCGAGCGATATCCGCCTCGTCCTTGCCGCAGAACGAACAACGTCGGGGCTTGCTACTGGGGGCGGAAGGCTGCCTTCCACGGGTGTCTTTTTCCTCGCTGTCGCCTACCTCCATTTGCTGGCGAAAGCGCGAGATGCACTCGTCGCAGATATAGACGGCACCAGGCCCCGCGACGAGCCGCTGTACGTCCTCCTGCGCCTTGCCACAGAACGAACAGGCATATTGAGGTTTTCCATGTCGGACGCGGACCATGCTATTTCACCACATACGGGGCAGGCCGTGGACAGCCAGATACCGACACCTGTCTAGCGGACTGCATTGGTTGCTTTATGCCGTTATTATAGCACGGCTCCTGGCGGGTGTAGCATGGGCGATAGCGGCGCAGTGACCCCCGCGGTCCGGGCGGCCAGAGCTAAGCCTTGCCTGGGGAGGACCAAAGGTGGAATTTGTCATTTCGAACGCAGTGAGAAATCTCGTCCCCCTGCCTGATGTCGCTCTGGCGCACACTCCCAGAAGAACGGCGACTTCAGGTTCTCCTCACCTCAAGAAAGGTGGTACCTGGGTGCTGGGGGACGAGATTTCTCACTGCGTTCGAAATGACATAGGCCGGGCCTGGATCTCCAAGAACGAAGCTGGACCCTCGGACCGCAAGGCAGGGTCTACTTACCGTCGCAGGACAAGCATACTTCAAAGTAGCTTTGCCTAGCGTACCGCAGAGAACGCACAAAGTCGCTAAGAATAAAGTCAGTCCGGTGTGTTACTTGCCGCGTTTGCCAGGAGCACGTCGCGCCAGCCATCCGGCACCCGCTCGCTGTATGTCACCTCTTTCGCGCCGAGGAAAGCGGCAAGCTCCGAAACCGAGTCCGCGACGGCCTGGGCTGCCTCCGTGGTCACAGGGGCGTGCGGCTCGGCGTACACGGCGTTGATGGCGAGGCGCTTGCCCTTGCGGTCCATCAGGGGGTCGATGCGGCCGATAACGCGGTCGCCGTGCAGGATGGAGAGCACGTAGTAGCCGTACTGGCGCAGGTGCTTGGGCACGTATATTTCGATGCGGAACTTGTAGTCAAACAGGCGCTCGGTGCGGCTGCGGTCGGCTATCAGGTTGTCGAAGGGCGATAGGAGCGTGGTGCGCGGCTGCCAGTCACCCTCCTCGATTCGGGACAAGACGGGCAGGTCGTCGGTGTGGATGTACCATGTGCCGGGATACGCCTCCCCCTCCTCGACCACCCGCACCGGCTCGATGCGGCCCTCCCGCTCCAGTTGGCGCAGCACCTCTTGCAGGTGGGGGTAGCGGTTGCGAGTAAAGTTGTACGAGATGTGCTTGGAGGTGCCCACGCCCAGCATGCGGAGCGAGCGTTGCGCGGCGATGTAGGTAAGCTCGTGCGGCGATAGCTCCTGGTGGGGCGTCCAATCGGGCAGCACCCTCTCGGCCAGGTCCCAGAACCGCTGTCCCCCTTTGCGGGTGGAGACAAACACCTCGCCCCGCACCCAGAGGAAGTCGAGCATCCTGCTCACGTTGCGCCCGCCCGTCCACCCCGACGACGACCAGCCGGAGCGCGACTCGTCCTCGAAGTCCTTCGACTGCAACGGCCCTCTCTCCCTCAACTCGCGCAGGACGTACTCGCGAAAGTCTTTGTTCTCCTCCAACCACTGCCGCTGCTGCTCTCCCCAGGCTGTATCGGCCGCGGGCTTCCTGCTCATCACGGCCTCGTACAGCGGAAAGTCCTCAGTCAGCACGATAGAGGCCGCGTGTGCCCAGTACTCGAACAGCTTGCGCTCCTCCCAGAGGAGGGTGTCGAGGTCTTTGGGGTCGTAGTGGCCCAGGCGGCTCCAGAGCACCAGCAAGTGGTTGCGGGCCACGGCGCTGATGGGGTCGAGTTGCAGGCAGCCGATGCCGCGCACCGTTTCGAGGATGCCGTCTTTGTCGTTGGGGAGCTTCGGCCTCGCCAACAGTTGCTTGGTGACGGCCAAACGGCGAGCGTTCGTGAAGGAAACGGTACGGGGAGCGGTCATTTTGCCTCCGGGGAGAGAGAATTCGGGGAAAGCCCTAATGGGTTTGGATAGTCAACATTCTTGCTACATCCGCTTTAGCCAATGGCGATAGGTTAGGTCCTTTCACTACTCAAGACCAAGAGTGGCCCTGTCATCCTGAGCGCAGCGAAGGATCTAAAGAAACCGATGGAGCGATGCTGTTGAACGGTGCGGCTCATGGTTGTAGAAATTCAGCGTAGGGGTAGGGGTAACATCTTAGATCCTTCGCTACGCTCAGGATGACAGGGCCACTCTTGGTCCTTCCACTTCAACATCGATGCGTCGAGGGAGATCACGCCTGTATGAGAAACATATGTGCTGGTTACAGGTGTTAGGATAACAAAAGACCCAGGTGTGCGCCTGGGCCTCTGGTTGTATCTTCGGCACGCCAGGGGGTGTTTTCTACTGGCCGGTGAAGATGCTCGTGCTGGCGAGCACCAGCACGAAGTCGTACACGCCGTGCACTATGGCCGAGGTGGTGGTGTTGGTGCGCATGCGTATAAGGCCCAGCACGATGCCGATGATGAACACGCTCAGCAGGGCGTCCACCCCGTACTGGAAGGCGTGCAGGGAGGTAAAGACGAGGTTGGAGGCTATCAGGCCGATGCGCGGCTGCAACAGGCCCCGGACCGCCAGTTCCTCTCCCACCCCCGCCGTCACGCCGATGAGCAGCGCACCCTCCAGGGTAAGTAGCTGGCTCATCAAGTCCCCGAATGCTTCCAGGTCGGTAACGCCCCAGCCCATCGAGCGCCATAGCTGGTTGATGGCGGGGTCGAGGCCGAACGCCGCCACCACCGCCAGCGCCACGCCACCCACGACGGCCCCCACCACCTGGAGCAGGGTAGGGCGCACGAAGCCCAGGCGCTCCAGTACCGCCTTGAACCTACGCGCCACCGGCCACCCGGCGGCCACGAACGTCGCCGGTATGGTCCAGATGAACTGGTAGACCAGGTCTTGCGGGCGCACCGCGATATCGAGCGACTGGCCCAGCGCGCCCTCGGCGGCGGGTGCGTTTATCAGCAACAGGAGCGGCGGCTGCCCGCCCAACACGATGAGCGGCAAGAAGGAGCCAAGCGTAACCAGCGTCAGGAACGACAGGGCGATCTTGTGCACGAAGTTGTCGGGGTCAATGGGCATTACCCGTGCTACGAGCACCCGCACCGGCCTGAACAGCATGGCGGCAGAGAGGAGCGACACCAACGTCATCAGCACGACGCAGAGCAGCACGATCATGCCCGCGTCCGGCCTGAACACGTCGGATAGGGGCACCCCCCGGGGGTTGGAGAGCCATTGGGAGAACCGGCTCATGCCCGTAATTGTGCCCAGCACGGTATAGCTGCCCACCAGGAAGATCACGCCGAGCGCCAGCACCGCCAGCCACAGGTAGGTCAGGACCGAGGCCGACCGGTTCCTCACGCCCGCGAAGGCGAGGGCCGCCAGCACTGCCAGCGGTATGAACTGGATGCCTATCGTCATGAACTTGGCCGCCTCGCCCCCCAGGACGAAGCCCAACCCGATCATAGTAATGCCCACGAGCGCCAGCCCGGAAGTGACCAGCACCGCCCTGTTGGACGCCCCCGGCGCGGGTGGCGCGGTCACCTGGCCCTCTGTATAAGGCTGTCCGTACCCTTGTTGTGTTGATGAGGGCGGCACCGGCCCGCCGGGAGGCGTGGGTGTCAAAGGTGCGTACCGGTCCTGCCCGCCGCTTTGAGGTGGTTTTAAAGGGTCCGCGCCCGGCCCTGGTGTGTTATCCATCAAATAGTCTTCTCCATAGGGACGCTAGCTACCCTCAGTATAAAGGCTGGCAGCCGCCCCGCACAGGACCCAATAGGGTTAATTACGAATTACGAATTACGAATTACGGGATAGTACTCGCAACATGTAATTCGTAATTCGTAATTCGTAATTAACCAAGCTGTTGCGGGCGCTTGACGAAGAAGGGAGGGGTGGTGTGGAGGGTGTAGCGGGCCTTGGTCTCCAGGTAGGCGATGATGATGACGCCCAGCCAGAGGGTGCCCACGAGGTACGCGCCGCCCACGTCGGAGGGCCAGTGGTGGCCCATGTAGATGCGTGAGGGGCCGACGAGGAGGATGATGCCGGCCAACAGGGTGAGCAGGGCCGTGCGGAACCAGCGCTGCTTGAGATGGATGAAGACGAGGTAGAAGAGAAAGCCGTAGAAGGTAACGTAGTGCACCACGTGGCCGGAGGGGAAGCTCGCCTCCCCTAGCTCGCCCATCACGCGCACCAGGTCTTTGGTGGGGCGGGGGCGCAGCACGCGCGTCTTGATCGCGATGGTCATGAGGTCGCCCGACCACGTGGACACGGTGAAGGCGCTCTCCATGCGGAAGCCCGCGGCCCACATGAGGGTGCTGAGGGAGGCGCGGGTGCCCACGCTTATCCAGCGCCAGCCAAGCTCGCTCACCGCGTGCATCAGCATGTCGTACGCCTTCGCGTCAGGCTTCTGCAACGCCCTGGTGATGCCCACGTCGGCGGGGAAGTAGCGATACCGCTTGGCGAGTATAGCCAGCAGGCCCGCCGCGCCTACCAGCCCGCCGTAGACCGCCAGGAAACGCTTACCACGGTAGATAGCCCTGCGCGGGGCGACCGTGATCTTCTGGGCCTGCTGCTGGACCGCCGCCGTGACCTGCTGAGTGGCCTGCCGCGTGGCCTGCACCGCCGTCTGGGTGGCCTGCACGGTAGACTGCACCACCGGAGCGATGGCCTCGGCCACGGGGCTAGCCACGGCCTGGGCCGTCTCGGCTACGGCTGCGGCTGCCTCCTGCACGGGGGAGGGTGCGTCGCCGGTCGTGGCGTGCTCCGCCATGCGGTCGGCATCGGAGAGCACGGAATGCACGTCCACAATGCTTTCCAGGTCTTGCGACTCGGCTTCGGACTCGGCCTCCACGGGCGCGCCATCACTCGCCTGTTCGACAGGAGAGGCCGCGAGTCCCCGCGCTTCGTTGGCTTGATCGTTACCAGGCGTGTTCGTGTGATTGTCGTCAGGCACGGTTTGCTCGCTCTTCACCAGGATAGATTAGGGCATTGATAACTGCAACGCGCGTGCAATAAACATGCCAGGAAAGGCTGAAAAGGGGGCTTACTATGAAAGCGAAGCACCAGCGAACCGTACTGGCACAGCTCTTGCTTCCATAAGTGCGTGCGTAGCGGCAGTAAGTCGCGAGGCGCACATAAAGGCGAAAGTAAGCAGTTTACAAGGGGGTAACTGAAATGACTAGTTGGAATCGCGGACGCGAGAACGAGGAAATTGGCGAGCAGCAGTTGAACGACGGCGATGCAGGCAACACCCTGGAAGGTGGCGCGCGCAAGCTCGGCGGCGAGATCGAGCAGGGCCTCGACAACCTGGGCGACACCCTCACCGGCAAGCAGAACGACCTCCAGGGTGAGGACCAGAACTGGGGCAACCGCGCGGGCGACGCCATCGATGACGCGGGCGACAACGTCCGTAACGCCACCGACAACGCAGGCGACTGGGTCCAGAATCGCGGCGATGACATCCGAGACGCCACCCGCTAACGCGGAATGCGGAAGAGAATTCTTAATTCTTAATGCTTAATTCTTAATTGGATCGAGCAAAGTGAAAGGAGCCGCCGTAAAAGGTGGCTCCTTTTTCGTTGCCCGCCGGTTCGTGAGGCAATTAAGAATTAAGAATTAAGAATTCTCCTCAGTAGCTTCTGCCGTAGTTGGGGGCTTCCTTGGTGATAGTCACGTCGTGGGGGTGGCTTTCGCGGAGGCCGGAGCCCGAGATGCGGATGAAGCGGGCCTGCTCCTGGAGCGTCTTGATGTCGGGCGCGCCCAGGTAACCCATGCCGCTGCGGAGGCCCCCCACTAGCTGGTAGAGCAGCGTGCCGAGGGGGCCTTTGTACTGCACGCGGGCTTCGATGCCCTCGGGCACCAGCTTGCTGATGGCTTCCACCTCGTGCTGGCCGTAGCGGTCCTTCGAGAAGGAACGCTGCTTCATCGCGCCGAGGGAACCCATGCCCCGGTACTCCTTGAAACGCTCGCCCTGGTAGAGGATGATCTCGCCGGGGCTTTCGTCCACGCCCGCGAGGAGGCTCCCCAGCATGACGGTATCGGCACCGGCGGCGATGGCCTTCGCGATGTCGCCGCTGTACTGTATGCCCCCATCGGCTATGACCGGCACTCCCGCCTCACGGCACACCTTGTAGCTCTCCCACACGGCGGTTATCTGCGGCATACCCGCCCCGGACACCACGCGGGTGGTGCAGATACTGCCAGGGCCCATGCCGACCTTCACCGCGTCTACACCAGCATCGAGAAGGGCGCGTGCCCCATCGGCCGTCGCCACATTGCCGCCCACTATGGGCACGCCGAACCGCGCCTTGAGCCGCTTGACGGTCATAATCACGCCGCGTGTGTGGCCGTGGGCCGTGTCCACCACGAGCGCGTCGGCCCCGGCTTCGATGAGGGCGGCCGCACGTTCCTCGCTGTCGGGGCCAACACCTACGGCGGCGGCTACACGGAGGCGGCCCTTGTCGTCTTTGGTGGCGTTAGGGTACTGGGTCTTCTTCTGGATGTCCTTGACCGTGATGAGGCCCTTGAGGATGCCGTTCGCGTCCACCACGGGCAGCTTTTCGATTTTGTGGCGGCGAAGGATGCTCTGGGCCTGCTCTAGCGTGGTGCCCAGGGGCGCGGTGACGAGGGGGGCGTGGGTCATGAACTCGGAGATGGGCCGCTCGTAGTCCTCGGGCTCGGCGAAGCGGATGTCGCGGTTGGTGAGGATGCCCACAAGCTGCTCGCCCACGGTGATGGGCACGCCCGATATGTGGTAGTGGGACATAAGGTCGATAGCGTCGCGCAGGGGGCGGTCGGGGCCCAGCGTGATAGGCTCCACGATCATGCCCGCCTCGGAGCGCTTGACCTTGTCCACCTCGCGGGCCTGGTCCTCCACGGGCATATTGCGGTGTATCACGCCTATGCCGCCCTCGCGGGCCATCGCGATTGCCATGCGGCCCTCGGTGACGGTGTCCATCGCCGCCGAGATGAGGGGCACGTTGAGGCGAATGGTGGGGGTGAAGTAGGTAGCGGTCGATATGTAGTCGGGGGTGGGCAGCACCTCGGAGTAGGCGGGCACGAGGAGCACGTCGTCGAAGGTGAGGCCCTCGCGCCCGAACTTTTGCGCGTCGAGGGCTTGATTGTTGAGGTCATCAAGGTTGGATAAGTCAGCATTACCGGCTTGTATAGAGAACCGGTCGATTTCTGTGTGCCGCATCTTTGTTCCTCTCGCGAATAGGGGGCCAATCTCCGCCGGGCCTCCTTGCCCTTGTTAAGAGGGCATTATACACCCTGCCGTTGTGATTTGCACGCTGACTGCCCTCAGCCCGGCGTAGGACTAGCCCCTCTGACCGGGTGTCCAGGGTACAAATGTGCCATTGGCTGGATATCTCTCATGGCATATGCTGAACGTGTCTTTGCATAGCCTGTAGCACCTAAAGACCCTCAGTTCAGCACGCGAGTGCTTGCCCGCCGCGCCCGCGAAACCTACACTCAAAGCGTGGTTCATCTCCACGCAGGTCAATTTTCAAACGGATCAAGAAAGTCAGTGGGATGAGCAAAGAAAGTACCACGCCGTCATTAAGGAAATTACCGGCATCAGAGCTTAAGACCGGCAGAGCTAGAAGGTGGCTACCTGCTCTATTCGTGGCTCTAATATCGGCGGTCCTGGCTGCGGTCGTCATTCAGCAGGCTGGAAGAGGTAATCCGCCACTCCAAACCTGGGAGCTTGGCAAGAAAGTTACAGCAGTTGCGTTCAGCCCAAACGGTGAAGCCCTGGCAGTGGGATTCGAAGATGGCACCGTGCAGTTGCGTACCGCCAGGGATGGTGTTCTGCTGCTGGCGCTGACGGGGCATAAAAGCGAAATAACCGCGCTGGCATTTAGCCCGGATGGGCGGCTCTTGGCTTCAGGTGATAGGGCTGAGGTCTACCTGTGGAACGCGAGTAGCGGGGCTGTAGCAAACGACGCTGGCGACTACACCGGGGGAGGGGAAGCCCTGGCTTTCAGTCCCGACGGCCGGCTGTTCGCGTCCGGAGGTAATGACGGGAAGATACGCATAAGGTCTACCACTGACGGTAGGTCGTTACGCCTGCTGCAAGGACATAAGCCAACCGAATACAGAGGCTACGGGCGCGAGTACGGTGTCATATCTGTAGCCTTCACCAGTGATAGTCGAAAGTTAAGCGCGGGCAACTTTGACAACATTGTCCAACAATGGGATATATACGGCGGACAGGCCACGAGCACGCAGCGGGGTTACAATCCAGGCGATTCAGGGTACAGCCCACCAATGAGGTCTTTAGCCTTCAGCCCTCGACTACGGGTCTTCGCTACAACCTTCGAAGGCTCAACAAAGGCGTACATATGGAGGCAGCGGCAGATTGACTGGGACAGCGATGGGCAGAGTGACGGTATGTCAGATTCGGAGTTGGTTTCGGAGTGGGAAGGCAACCTGGGCGACATTTGGAGCCTGGCTTTTGCGCCCGATGGAGAACTGGTGGCAAGTGGTGGAGGCAAACGAGGAGGGGATTATGCGGATGCTCCCCATTTTGATGATATGTCGATATACATATGGAGCGCAGCAGATGGTGGGGAGAGGGCAAGGCTGCGAGGACATACAGGGAACGTGCGCAGTCTAGCGTGGCGGTCTGATGGCAGGCTGCTGGCTTCCGGCAGCGATGACGGGACGGTGCGGCTGTGGGAGGTGAGATGAACGAAGCAAGCACCCTCCTGGCCAAAGCGCCGATACTACAAAGGAAGTTCTCCCGCCGCGAGTTCCTCAAGCTGGGAATGCGCACGACGGCAGGTGTCACCATAGCCGGGATAGGCGGCCTCGGCTACGCTACTAACGTCGAACCTTACTGGATCGACATGCAGCAGGTGCGCCTGGCCCTGCCGCGCCTGCCCGCCCCCTTCCACGGCTACAGGGTGGCCCAGCTCAGCGACTTGCACATGGGCGACTGGCTGACGCGCTCGCGCCTGGACGAGGTGGTGTCACTCACCAACGAGCAGAAGCCCGACCTGATCGTTATCACCGGCGACTTCGTTAGCAGCCTCTCCACCACGATAGTGAACGACCTTGTAGAGGCCCTCGGCAAGTTGAGGGCTGCCGATGGAGTAGTGGCGGTACTGGGCAATCACGACTACTGGACCGACGACGCGACAATCCGGCAGGTCATGCGCGACAGCCACATCGCCAACCTGAGCAACGATGTCTACACGCTGCGCCGAAACGGCTCCCAGCTTCACATAGCGGGCGTTGACGACATCTGGGAGGGCAAGGACAAGCTGGACCTGGTCCTGGGCAAGCTACCCGCGCAGGGGGCCGCACTATTGCTTGCGCACGAGCCTGACTTTGCCGATACCAGCGCAGCCACGGGCAGGTTCGACCTCCAGCTTTCCGGCCACTCGCACGGCGGGCAGGTGGTGGTGCCCTTCATGGAACCCCTGCGCCTGCCTCCCTACGGGCAGAAATACCACACGGGCCTCTACAAAGTTGGTGGCATGCTCCAATACACCAACCGTGGCGTCGGGATGATATCCCCTCACGTGCGCTTCAACTGCCGCCCCGAAATAACCCTCTTTACCCTCGACTCGCCCGGCGGCGTTCGCTAGAGACAGCGTCCTCCACTCGCGGTCATGGCAGGTCAGATGCGCCTCTCCTGCCCTGCCACGACCGGCTGCACCGCCTCACAAGCTCCCGGCTGGTGACGGGCACCGCGCCCGCCATGATAGCGGCCTCCCTGCCCCACGGGGCGAGGTCGTAGTGTGGGTGGTTGCGGTGGTTTTGGAACCACTCGCGGCGCAGGCCGATGGACGCGGCGAACCTGTGCAACGCCTCCAGGCCCTCCTCGCTCAGGTCGTCGCTGGCAAGGTGGCACCAGTGCCGGAACTCTTTGGGGCCGTGCTTAGGGCCGTTCTTGTATTCGCGGATTTCGTCAACGAGGATCATGCGAGCAGATAACAATTGGGATCTTGTGGTGTTGCCACTTCTATAAGTGTGGTGCATACGTTGCACTATTGCAGGCGCCTCAAGGCAAATCAGTGTGACCAATTATGCTACGAACTTCGCTGCTCAACGCATAAACCTTGTACCCCTGCTCATCGTACACACCAGTTTCCTCAACACCATAGAGGCTAGTTGGAGCGTTCCCATTCGGACTGCCGTTCCAATTATTAAACACATAATCTCTAATTCCCGCGCCCCTCCCATTGTTGCTCGCCAATCGGGAATGGGAGTTCACAAATTGCGCAACACTCCCACGGGGACACCACTTACTATCCAGCGCACGCAATTCTACTGTGTCAGTGAGCAAAGCTCCTCTGATAGCCTCTGTATAGTTGAAATTAAAGAACATCTTAAAGTCGTCTATCAAGTCAATACCACTACAGCAGCACTGCCCATCGCTGAGTAATAGTAGGTCGTTGTCAGCGGCACCGAAGGTTAGACCTTTCTCATGTGCATAGGTTCTCAAGGATATCATCCGTTCCAGACGTTGATCTAAAGGCAGTATCCACTCACGTCCTATCCTCTTTGCCCTTCTGGAGCGATAATAGTCTTCAAGATTCAACCCCAATACCTGCGACAACCTAGAAGTGCCGCGCCAGGATTTTTCCAATGGTAGCTTCAAATGCTCTACTGCTACGTGCTTAACCCCTGCTGCAACACATGCATCAATAACATGAAACGCATCGGTCTCGCGACCAGGCAAGAGAGGTTGGATTCTACAAGCCGTAGGTATTCCTTCTGCTCTCAACTGGTTTAGTGCATGGAGCCGCCTTGACGGAGCAGCAGTACCAAGATCAACATCACCTAAGAGTTCATCATCTATTGAACTCATCGAGACTTGTAGGATGAAGGTGCCTCGTTTAAGCACTTCCATATATTCGTCTCTCAAAAAGAGATCACCTTTGGTACTGATGACAGTTGGGTAGTTGAAGTCGGCTAGGGTGCGAAGAAGGGCGAGGGTAATTCCCAACTCGCTTTCTACCGGCTGGAATGGATCGCTCATGCCACCAAAGTGTATAGGCTGACGGTGCGCGAGGAATTCCTCGATGACATTCCGAGGTACCTGTGATGATGAGTGCTCCAATTTGGAGCGTAGCGCTGTAGCATTTGCTGCTGATAGTTGCCGCTTTCCCCTCTCGCCACCACGCGCATTGGCGAAGCAGTATAGGCAGTTGAACTGACACCGAGAATACGTATCAAGGCGTAGGGGTAAGCCGCAATAGTAGAACTGGCTGGTTACCGAAAGAGCATAGTCGTACATTGAGTCCTTCATTATGGCCTCTACCTCACATCCTGCTTACTATAGAACCTACCAGCAAGTTCATCGTGACTCATGTTGAACCTGTCATAGCTGCAGCTACGAGAAACACTATAAACGAGATGA
>DASVQO010000404.1:0-9167 GCA_036389075.1 Chloroflexia bacterium
CGGCGTCTTGCCGACGTGTCGCTGAGCCTGTTGCGGTCCCTCCTCGCCATGCCACCTTCGGACCCCGTACAGGGCACCGCCTCCCTCGTCCTCCACGACCGCACCTACCGCTTCCACCTCACCCAGGACATCCTGGGCCACCTGGCCTACGCCCCAGAGCCTCAAGCGAACACCCACCCCAGCCGAGTAGCCGAGCGAAGCGCCGCGTACTCGGTAGGCTCCTCACTTGAACCCAGTGAGGACGCCGGCCTCGAAGACCTGGAACCTACCTTCGACAGCCTGGTGGAAGCCTCCCTCTACAGGGGGTTCCGCTCGCTGGAGAAGCAGGGCCACACCCACGGCTGGCTCATCCTACGGGAGCCGGACCCCCTGCTCGCCCCCGGCGTGGTGCTGATACCCGACTTCGCGTTCGAGCGCGGCGGCACGCGCGTCTACATGGAAGTGGCGGGCTTTTGGTCGCCCTCCTACAAGGAGCGCAAGGTCGCCAAGTTGCACGCCCTGGGCGCGAACGGGGATGATACCGCGTTAATCCTCGCCGTGCCCCACGACTCCGCCACCGCCTTCTCCGGACTGCCCTTCCCGATCGTACCCTACAAGAAAGACATACGCGCCACCGATATGCTCGCCCTGCTCGACGCGCAGTACGGGGCGCGCGAGGAGCGGCTCACCTCGGCCCGGTCGCGGTTCGCCCCGTTGCAGCAAGCCGCCCTCGCGTGCGGCCTGATACCTGAGCGCGAGCTGGCCGAGGCATTGCAAGCCTACTCCCGCTCCGAGCTGCTGGCGGTGGCCCCCGAGCTTGATACGCCAGGCTGCCGCTACGTGCCCGGCGTGGGCCTCCTCTCTGACTCCTCCGCCGCCCGTGCCCACAATAGTCTCATAGCCGCGATCCAGGCATCACCCGAGCCTCGGATCGACCTTGACAGAGCGGGAGAGCTTGCTTCGTCCGCCCTCGGCGCCTCCCACATCGACGTCGAAGCCTTGCTCCAACTCTGGCCCGAATTCCGCATAGACCGCCCCTCCCTCTTCGAAGCCTTCCTCGCCCTGGCCTGAAAACGCCAATCAACTTTCCCGGTCTTTGGCGCATATACGTCAGCCCAGTCAGAAGCCACCCCTGGGCTAGACTATCGAGCCTCAGTTCCCAAAGCCCCCTCATGTCATTTCGAGCGTAGCGAGAAATCTCGTCCCTCAGCACCCAAACTACCCCTTTCCTGCGGCACAGAGTCCCATGAGAAAGAGCAACATAGGAGTGCAGGGCGCGACTCTCGCTACACTCGCAATGATAATGTGGGGCTGCCGCTCATACTCGCCACTTCTATCATTGATGTGGTGTTTGTAGAGCTCTTTCGCAAGAAAGTTAATATGCGGCTTGAGAAAATTAATATCCCCCTTAAATTGCTCAATATTACCCCTTGACAAGCCTTGTGAGCTGTGCTATCATACCGTCAGATAAAGAAAATACATCGAAACATTGAGAAAATCAAGTCGGAGGTAATAAATATGAACCCACTTCCCGGTAGATGCCCGGTTTGCGCCAACACACTGACAGTTACCCGCTTGCAGTGCGGGCACTGTGGCACCGGCATCGATGGGGCTTTCGGCCTGGGCCGCTTGCAGACGCTCACCGCCGAGCAGGTCCAGTTCGTAGAGACTTTCATGAAGTGCAAGGGCAAGATCAAGGACGTAGAGGGAGAGCTTGGCATATCGTACCCCACCGTGGTGGCCCGCTTGAACGAGGTGGTCCGCGCCATGGGCTTCGAGGTGGACGAGGGCGACCTGAGCGACGTCGACCAGTACGAGTACTACCAGGCCCGCGTGCTCAGCCCCCAGATGCCCGCCCGCCCCGCCGCCCCGTCGGTCCCCGCTCCGCCCGCGCCCCTCGCCCCTATTGCCCCGCCCGCCCCACATGTCCCGCCCATGCCTGGTGCCAGCAAGGCCAACAGCGAGCGCAGGCAGCAGGTCCTCGACGACCTCGCGGAAGGCAAGATCACCGCCAGCGAGGCCCTCGAAAAGATCAACCAGCTACAGAAGGGCTAACGCCAGCTACTCAGAACGGCGGCAGCCCAAGAGGCGGCAAACAGAGAACAGGATCGGGCCGAGGCCCACGAAAGGTAGAAGAAGGCTATGGCTACAACACTTGGCATTACCAATTCGCTGGCCGTGCAGGAAGAGACAGTGCTCAAGGGCGTGCGCCGCTCCCGCTTCTCGTTCCACCTCAACACCCGCCGCGTCCGACGCTGGCTGCTGATCCAGATGGTCAGCGTCCCCGTCAGCGCCACCGCCGAGGCAGGCGAGGCCCCCATCGCCCGCCAGGCCCGCAAGAACACCGCTCCCGCGCCCACACCCGCGCAACTACTCGACGCGTACGAGACCGGCAGGCTGTACGGCCGCTGGGGGTAGGAAGCGATCTCAAGTTTTGGATTGAGAATTTCGTTATAGAAGGCTCAGTCTGCTAGCAAATAATTGGAGGAACACACGATGGTAGAGAAAGACCGCGATATAACTACGATCAAGACAGAAGGTTTTACTGAGACCCCCCGACTCGTGCTCGAGCAGCCCGTTGGCGACATCTCGATCCAGGGGTGGGACAACACCGCGATTGAGATTAGCACCGGCGACGATGACGACGACTACGACGTCGAGGTCACAGGCTCCCAGGTCACCCTGCGCAACAGGCGTCGCAAAGTGAATATCGGCGATGCCTTCGAAGCCCCCTGGCGGGAACTGGGCCACTTCGGCCTCGATGTGGACCGGGTCGCCCGCCGCGTCGAGAAGCAGGTCGAGCGTGGCATGCGCCGCTTCAAGGGCATCAACATAGACCTTGATATAGGCCGCTGGTCGCACAGCCACAACTTCACGATCAAAGTGCCCCACAACTGCGACCTTATGCTGCGCACCAGCACCGGCGACATGTATGTCAAGGACGTGAATGGCACCCTCTTTATTCAGACTACCTCGGGCGACCTCGACCTGGACAACCTCTCGGGCAACCTGCTCGTCAGCACCGCCAGCGGCGACATCCACGTGCGCGGCATGGAGGGCAAGGTGGGCGCGCGCAGCGCCAGCGGCGACATCACACTCGAGCGGGGCGACCTGCAAGAGCTGGGCGTGCAGACCGCCAGCGGCGACATCAACGTCTACCTGAAGCGTGTTCCCGAGCGCGAGTTCGACGTGCGCACCGTGAGCGGCGACCTGCGCGTGACCCTGCCCAGCGACGCACGCCTCACCGCCGAGATGACCACCGTGAGCGGCGACCTGCGCTGCAAGCTGCCCCACGAGATCACCAGCCGCTCCGGACGGCGCACCCGCACTCTCGTGGTGAACGGCGGCGGCCCAGCTGCTCGCTTCCACTCGGTCAGCGGCGACGTGAACGTCATGCCCGACCGCTTCGAGAGCGGCGCGCGCACTTCCGACCTGTCCCGCTCGGACGACGAGGGCTCCGAGGAAGATATCCTGGTACCCGAGGGCGAGGTGTCCCGCGAGCAAGCCCAACTCGACATCCTACAGGCCGTGCAGCGTGGCGAGATCACTTCACAAGAAGCCCTGCGCCGCCTCAGCAGCATGGGCCGCTAAACACCGGCAGAGTGGAGGCACATGCTCCAATCATGCGCCTCCACTCTTGTCTCACCGCAATCTAAGCGAACGTAACGCCGCAACCAGCACACGGCCCGGGGCGCGCGCCTGGCCTGCCTTACATGCCAGGTGGGTTCGGTGCGTCCCAAAACGTGCGGGCCGCGCAAATCTCTTGCACGAGGACCAGGGAGGACAGAGTTGATCCTTATAGATCTTGCGGCTTACGCCCACGATACCAACGCACAAATGGAGGAGGCGCTAATTATGAATAGTTTTTACCACCCCCGCGAGCACGACCAGGAGGGCCACACGCACCCCGGCCCACACCACGGCTCGGATCACGTTTACGGCCACGAAGGGCACGAAGGGCACGGCGATGATGCAGGCCATGCAGGCCATGCAGCTCATGTAGCCCCAGCCGAGCACTCCGGCTACCAGCCCGGTGCTGAGTCGCAGGGGGCCGGTGCAGCGCCAACCCAGCCAGGCCCCGAGTACTCGGATAAGGACCTGGGTGTGTACCAGGTGCTGTTGGCTGTGGAGCGTGGCGAGCTATCGCCGGAGGACGCCGCCCGCAAGCTGGAGGACCTGGAAGCCACCGGCCAGGGAGGCGGTGGTCCGGGGCCGATTTAGAGCCGCGTACCTCCCTCTATACTTCCCTAGACCGATAGACGTTTATCTACATTCGAGTATTATTCAGGGGTGGACCGGCGTTCCCAGTTCGGCCCCCTGCAAGCAGCACGTCCTGCCGCACAGGACCTACCAGAACCGCAATCCATACCGCAGGAGAGAGATGCACCATGTCTGAAGTTGCTAGCAGTCCGAAGTTCGAGGCCCCTCCCAACGGCTTCCGTACCTTCGTCGCCATCTGGGCTACTCAAGCTTTTTCGGCCTTTGGCAGCCAGCTTACCTTCTTCGCCCTCACTATCTGGCTCGCCGGGAACCTCTATGCGCGCGACGACCAGAAGCCCCAGCTGGCCTTTGCCCTGTCCGCTATCAGCCTGGCTTTTACGCTATCAGTGCTGATTGCTCCCATCGCCGGGGCCTGGGCCGACCGGCACGACCGCAAGCGCACGATGATGGTGGTTGACGCCACCAACGGGGTATTGAGCCTGTTGCTGGTGGGCTTGATCTTTACCGGGGTACTGGAACTATGGATGCTCCTGGTCCTCTTCCCCATCGTGGCGGTCCTTTTCCAGTTCCACAACGCGGCCTTTGACGCCTCCTACGCTATGCTGGTGCCCGAAAAGCAGCTGCCCCGCGCCAACGGCATGATGCAGACGATGTGGTCCCTCTCAGCCGTCCTCTCGCCCGCCATCGCCGCCACTGTCATCTCCATTCCCGACCTCTTACGCGGCGCGGTCCCCCCCGGCTACGACCCCCGCGAAGGCATACGGCAAGGCGCCGCCCTGGCGATTGGTTTAGACGCTGTGACCTTTTTCATAGGCGCGGCAGTGCTGCCCTTCCTGCACGTACCCTCACCCAAGCGCACCGACCTCGGGGAGAAAGGCGCCAAGCCCAAGAAGAGCATCTGGGTTGACATAAAAGAAGGCGCTCGCTACGTGCGGGTGCGCAAGCCCTTGCTCTGGCTGCTCGCGACCTTCACGGTCATCAACTTCGCGAGCGCGCCCCTGGAGGTGTTCATCCCGCTCCTGCTCAAATTCAACCTGGCCGCTGACTGGCAGGCCCAGGGCTTTACCCTCTCCTCGGCCCTGGCCTTCCTGAGCACTTTCGGCGGGCTGGGTGGGGTAGCAGGCGGCATCCTCATGAGCACCTGGGGAGGTCTCAAGGGCCGCAGGGTATACGGGGTGCTGGTGCCCATATTGATCGCGGGCGCGTTACAGGCGTTCTATGGCCTGTCGCCGTGGTTCTACGTCACCGCGGGCTTGAACTTCTTGTTGGTTGGCCTGGTACCCATCATGAACGCCCACTCGCAGACCATCTGGCAAACCCAGGTGCCCAGGGAGTTGCAGGGCCGGGTCTTCTCCGTGCGGCGCGTGATTGCCCAGTTCTCGGCCCCCCTCGGCGTGCTCCTCGCCGGCCTTACTGGCGCGCTGTTTAACCCTGGCTGGGTGCTCGCGGCCCTCGGCCTCGGCGTGGTCGTCTTCGGCATCTTCCAACTGTTCAACCCCTACCTGTTGCGCGTGGAGGACAAGGCTTTCCTCGACGGGCTGGCCGGAGACGGCGGAGCCGGCGGACCGGGCGGAGGGGATGGCAGCGAGACTGGCGCCGACCTCAATGCGGCCACCGAGCAGCCCTCGGACGGCGGCGTGTCGCTAGGCTCTCCAACCTCGGTGCCGGCCATGCCCACCCCCAACGACGACATAGCCCCTTCGGAAGACGAGAGCGACCGTTTGGCAGGCTACAGCAACAGGTAAGCGCTTTAAAGGGAAGCACCCATACATGCGTATGAGTTTGCGCGGTACTCATCTCA
Organism: Chloroflexia bacterium; assembly: GCA_036389075.1. Classification (GTDB taxonomy): domain Bacteria; phylum Chloroflexota; class Chloroflexia; order QHBQ01; family JADMIH01; genus JADMIH01. The sequence goes on from DASVQO010000404.1 coordinate 6,002, forward strand.
TACGTCTAATTGAGCCGCCGGTAGGGGACGACGCTGTCCCCTACCGGCGGTACTCCTGCGTGAATACAGACCTGGAGGACGACAATAGATGAGTGCCACGGACGAAGCGGCGATAGACGAAGCAGCGAGGCGGGTGCCCGCGCCTGAAGTACCCCTCACCCTGGACGAAGCGGACGTTGCGGCGACAGCCGAGGCCCCGGGCCCTCCGCGTTCGCTCTGGCGCAACCGCGACTACATGCTGCTGTGGAGCGGGCAGACCGTCTCCACGTTGGGCAGCCGCATATCGGGCACGGCCTTCCCCCTGCTGGTGCTCGCCATGACCAACAACGACTTCGGGGCGGCGGGCATCGTGGGCGCGCTCTTCAGCATACCGTACATCATCTTCAGCCTCCCCGTGGGCGCGCTTATCGACAGGTGGGACCGCAAGCTGATCATGATACTGTGCGATGCGGGCCGGGCCTTCTCCCTCGGTAGCATCCCCCTCTCCTTGCTGTTCGGCGGCCCCTGGCTCTGGCAGCTTTACCTCGTGGCCTTCATCGAGGGCACCCTATTCGTCTTCTTCAACATCGCGGAGGTCGCGGCCCTGCCCCGCGTGGTCCCGAAGTCCCAGCTATCCTCCGCAACGGGCCTCAACCACGCCGCCGAAGCCAGCACGGGGCTTATAGGGCCTCCTATCAGCACGGTGCTGTTCGCCAGCGTGGGCCGCATCTTCCCATTCCTGCTCGATGCCGTCTCCTACTCGGCCTCGGTGGTATCGCTCCTGTTCGTGCGGACCAACTTCCAGAAGGAGCGCGTGGCCAGGGAGCGCCACCTGGGGCGCGAGATCAAGGAGGGGGTAGCCTGGCTGTGGAGCCAGCCGCTGGTGCGCTTCATGTCGTTCCTCACCGGCGGCCTCAACTTCGCCAACGCCGCGATGTTTCTCATCATCATCGCGCGGGCCAAGGAGCTAGGCATCCCCGACGAACAGTTGGGCATCATCTTCAGCATCGGGGCGGTCGGCGGTATCGCCGGCTCTGTCGTGGGCGGCAAGATCGGCAAGCAGCTCAAGTTCGGCCCGGCTATTATCGTGCTGGTGTGGCTCCAGGCCCTGATTTTCCCCCTGTACGCCATTGCGCCCAACCTGGTCGTGCTGGGCGTCGTCTCCGCGCTGATGTTCGTGCTCGGCCCCATCTACAACGTGGTGCAGTTCAGCTACCGCCTGGCCCTCATCCCCGACGAACTACAGGGCCGCGTGAATAGCTCGTTCCGCCTGATCGCGTTCGGCTTCATGCCCCTCGGCCAGACGCTCGTGGGCTTCCTGCTGGGCTGGTTCAGCACGTCCACCTCCGTGCTGGTGCTGACCGCCTGGCTGGTGGCCTTCTCGCTCCTCGCCACGGTGAACTCGCACGTGCGCAACGCCAAACCCATAGAGCAGGTGGCCGACAGTTGATAATGCTGCGCACACGGCCGAAGCTCAGGGTGACTCCTCAAAGTCGTGCAGGGGCTGCGTCATCAGATGCACTTCCTCTTGCTCCAGCAACTGCTCTAAGCGCTGGACCTCCTCCTCCAGCTTGAGGATAAGCTCTGTCTGGGTCGAAGTGCCCGCGGTAACGGCCTTGAAGCGGGCCACCAAAGCCCGCATGCGCGCTTCGCTCGCCAGCAAGCGCAGCCTGCTCACCTCGTCGGTAGGCGGCTCGGCCTGGAGCCTGTGGAGTTCATCGAAGGCTGCACTCAGTGCGTTGCGGATCTTCCAGAATTTGCTGAACTCGAACATGCGCCCTCCTGCGTGTCACCAGACCTATGTTGGAGGCCGGACCGCACGTGTGTCGCCGGGTTATGTCCTGCTCGTTGGCACAGTGCTAGCCTTACGAGTTGGTCGGGGCGCGTTTTTTCTTTTGGTGTCCGGAAGCGTGTTCCGCAAGTGCTCCGAGGACCTCGTTATTCAAGCCACTGAATTCCCTGACTACGCCCGCCAGTAAGCTGATGCCGACAGGAGTGTCGCCCCGACGCGTCATCACCCACAGCGCTTTACTGATGCCCAGCTTACGTGCGAAGGCGTGGTCGCTCAGCTTCAGCGTCCGCTGCTGCTTGATGAGCGCTTCCAGTAGCGCGGCGGTCGAGGTCTTCATGTAACTATTCTAACCAGGATGATACTATATTGTCAACATACTTACCGGAAATTCATCCAAATTTGGACCTGACACTTGGAAAACTGAGTCGTATTGGTTAGAATATTGACCATGCAAGGCAAAACTATCGGCGAGCGGGTGCGCTCCATACGCAAGCAAAACCAGTGGTCGATGCACCAGTTGGCGGAGAGGATTGGGTCCACCCATTCCTACATCAGCCAGCTTGAGCGCGGGCAGATTCGCCCCGGCATCGACCTGGTCACAAAACTTGCGGACGCGCTTGACGTATCGATTGACTACCTGGTGGGGCGCGCGGAGTCGGGCAGTCCCACACCCGGACCTAAAGTCCTCTCCGAACGTGGGGCTGATTACGTAGTAGGGGCAGCCGAACCGGAAGAAGAGCCTGCTTCCGCCCCGCCCAACTCGCTCCTGGCTGGCATCCAGGACGACCTCTTGCAGATCGCGACATACGACCCGGCGGCGCTAGAGTACATCGCTCGCATGGTCCAGGCGATAAAGGAGAAAGCAGTAGGGGAGCACGGAGTGCAGCAACGCACCGAAGGCTCTAAGCCGCAAGAAACATAAGCCACCACCCGCCTAATCAGCAACCGGCAAGCAAGGTCGCATGACCCGAGTAGATGCGACCTTGCTTGCCGGTCCGGTTGGCGTCAGACCGCTGTTTGCCGCTACTTCCCTGCCGGCGTCTGGCACCCAGGATAGAAGGTGTTGGCGACAATTTTTGAGACCTGCCCGCGCGTGGCGTTGTTGCTGGGCCGGAAGTATGCTCTACCCTCAGCATCGCACGGCTCAGGCTGTCCGGTCTGCGGGTTGGTGCCCTCACATGGATAGCCCGACATGACGTTCATTGAAGTAAGCCGTTGGACGTACTCGTAGAAAGTGCTGTCCCTGGGCACGTCCGTGAAAGTCTGCCCTGACACGGTACTCTCCAGCTTCGCCGCGTTAGCCACGATTTTCGCGATCTGGCCCCTCGTAGCATTCGCGCCCGGCCGGAAGTAGGGCAGGTCGGACGGCCCCACGCACGGTTCCCCATCGCCTCC
>DASVQO010000405.1:0-13792 GCA_036389075.1 Chloroflexia bacterium
ACGAATATCTATATCAACTGAAGCAAAGCTCCAAACTACCCAACTAGCACAATATACCAATTCATGAAGTTCTCACATCGGGTGGTATGTAGGCTACATGGGCTGTGAGCAGGATAGTCACGGACGGTGTAGGGGCAAATCCTTTCCCGGCATTGTAAGGGAGCCTAGAGTCGTGAATACTGATAACCCTTACGCGCGGGGTAAGAGACTGAACCCTACTAAGTGAAAGGATTCTCATCATGAAGATGTTCCGCCCTGCGCCAAGACGCCAGGTCACATCTTTACTGCTACTGCTTAGCTTGTTCATTAACCTGGTACCCGCTAGCGCATCCTTCATGAGGCCATTAGCCCAAGTCAGCCTCGACAAACAGGCGCGACACGACGATGTCAGTTTCTCCTATCCTTCATATCTTGCCACATCGGTGACCGGAGAAACCGCACCCGAAGTAGCACCAGATCCCAATATCTTCCCCCAGCAGCCCTCTCCTGAGCACACTGTATTCACCTTCAACGGCTATCACGAGCGCTTAGGGATCCCTCCTCCATGTTCAGGCTGCGAAATATTTGAGCCGACCATTGAGGTCTTTCCCGTTGATGCGTACAAGGCAATCTTGCAAGACAACTGGAACAATGTGAACGGGTTATTAGGTCCCGGACCAGGTCAGAACCTGGATTACCTCCAATCCTTGCTGGCCAGGAGGCCTGATCCGGCCGGTCTGTCTGCAGAGGACCCTGAATATTCGGATAACCCTGATAATGCCGTGCCCGGCCTCCTACCTCAGATCAATGCTGGAGGGGCATTCATAGTAAAGAGGCAATATGTAGATTTCCTTACAGGCGCAGGCCTCCGCTACATAGCCTTCTACTCGCAGGCCTCTGTCGAGATTGACTACGTCTACTATGTCTTCCAGGGCCTCAGTCAAGATGGTAAGTATTTCGTATCCGCCATGATCCCTGTCACTGCCCCAATTCTTCCCGCTGCGGGTCAAAGCGAGTCGGAGGCCAGAGCTTTCTTCGATTCGATAGGAGCACAACTAGATGAGCTACCCGACGGCCAATACTCGCCATCCCTCGGCTTACTGGACGAACTCTTCGGCTCATTGAGCACCGACCCCGGTATTGTCGGCATTCCTACGGCTACTCCTATGCCACCTACTGATACGCCCACTCCTGACCCACCTACGCCTACTCCTACACCACAGCCAGGGGCCGAGAACCTACCCGTCGTACTTGTGCATGGCTGGAAAGGCCTCGTGCCGGGTCAGCCGTGCACCGAACCTGAGGCCGATTTCAGCTATGAGAGCAACGGCGACTTTGGCGACCTTGGCCAGGACCTGGTGGTGAACCACCACTACAGAGTTGTATACGCGAGGCTGGAGACGTCACCCTGCTCGACGCCACGTGTAGAGGAGAACGTTGCCCGGCTCAAGGGTGCCATAACCGAGGCGCTACGGGGCACGAGCCATACAAAGGTCATCCTCATAGCGCATAGTATGGGTGGGTTGGTCTCCAGAGCATATATCGAGGACACCACTGGCGGTTATCGTGGAGACGTTGCGGAGCTGTTCACGTTCGGCACACCTCACCTCGGCGTGAATATCAGCACAGAGCTATGGGCGACCATGTTTGCGGACGAATGCATGACAATGGCCTCATATCTGAGCCGCCAGGCGGTTCTTGAGGATTTCAAGGAAGACGTCAGGAGCAAATTTAACGAGGAGCATCCACGCAACAAGGATGTTATCTACCACCTCATCAGTGGTAATGCCCCACTGAATGGCCGCGGTACAACGGGTAAGATCATGGACTCGGTGTTCGGAGCTATTGCCAATGACGGCATCGTACCCCTACAGAGTGGCACCGGGCTTCCTGGTGAAATGGACCGGCTTACCGTATCCGAGGTGCATGCCCTAAGCGTCGGGAAGTTTGACTATTTCGTCAAGGGCACCAAGAGCTACGAGTGCATACAGCGTGTGCTGATGGACAAGACAAGCGACACATGTGGTGCAGTGTCGTCCGCCACAGCCGTTCCGTTGCAGGCACCGCAGCCGAGGAAGTCAGTGAGGGATTACGTACAATTGGTGGCTGAGTACGAAACTGGGGCACTCGTATGTGCAACCGTGTTTCGGGTAGAACTAGGGCGTGCCCTGAGAATGACCGCCAGGGAGGTCGCAATCTCGCTGGCACAGTACGCCCTCAAGAGCGGAAAGTATGTTGGTGAGACTCTCATCATGTGGGCGCGCAAGGCGGCGATGAGCACCAAGGACTTCGTCGCTATGGTTGCCGATTACGCGCTCGAAAGAGGTAAGGAGGCCGCGGGCGAAGTTGCCAGGATGCTAGGGGAGTGGGCAGAACAGGCCAAGCTCAACGCAAGTGAAATGTACACGCTCACGGTGGAAGCGATACATCACAAGCTACCTTTCGCCTCCCGGCGCGTTTACTCGCCGGCTACTATTGTAGTGTCGAACCAGGCAGGTCAGAGGGCAGGTGTGCTGGAAGACGGAAGCGTGCTGGAAGAGATACCGGGGTCAAAGGTTGCGGTGGTGAACAGCGAGAAGTATGTGTTCCTACCGCCGGGCGACTTCTTGCTCACGGAACTGAGAGGCACCGGCACCGGCACGATGACGGTGGAGCTGGTTGAAAGCGACGGTACTGGAGGCGGCCAGATAGTTACGTATAAGGATGTTCCGGTAACCCCGCAACTGGTGGCTCATATAGATGAGGCGGACCCCCAGCCTGGGTTGTCGCTTCAACCGCAAGGTCAAAGCACCGAGCCGCAGTTACGTGAACCGAACAAGGTGGAGAATATCTCAGCTCAAGGGTCGACCTATTCTGTTTCGGCACCAGATACTGCCGTGGTTAACTCACCTCAACCCTCAACATCATCAGACAATTCAACGCTACTCTTGATTGGCGGGGCCGCCCTGGTTGCACTCGTACTGGTCGGCGCAGTTGGCGTATCGCTTAGCCGACGCAAATGCATACATCCTCAGTAATACGTTACAGGTAAGCCGCCGCAGTCGAGCACCCTGTAAAAGAGATAGGTCACAAGGTTGAGGGGTCGGATAGCGACCGTCCCCTCAGATAGGAAAAGGCAGCACCTCGGAAGGGGTGCTGCCTTTTCCTATCTGAGGGTTTCTCTCCTGCGCTAAGTTATAGCAGGTGTCCAGCAACTAAGATCCAACAGATTATCACGGGTGGTCTACCATCTTGGCGGCACCGTGCTGATGCTGTCACACCCTGTAATGTAGCCACATGTTCTATCGCATCGGAGCAGACACACCAGGGTGTCCGATGACACTTGAAAGTGGAAGAGAATAACAGGCGATGAAGCAGCACGAAACCGCAGCACCATAACTATACGCTTCCGTCTGTGCGAAGGGGATATCAGCAGCCCAGGAGGACCATCTGAGGGGTAAGTAAGGTACGAGGATTACTTAAGGCGTAATCTCTCGTCTAGTTCTTTAGAGACACCAACGCGGGTAGGAGTTTTTCATTTGCTGAGAGTTGTAGAGAATACCTCTACGCGAGTGGGACAATGCATCAAAAACGGCCTGCACTGAGTGCAGGCCCTTACGACTTTGCTGCATACACCATTGCATTCGCAGGGAAGACTAGCCCTGACTATCAATAGTAGTCATGTAATCTGCAATTAACTACTTAGCGCCAAGAACCCAGCGTAACATGCCTTGGAGCACGTAACCCACAGGACCCCTCTTGCCGGCACCCAATAAACCGCCGGACCAGTAGTCAGGTAGATAGTGTTCCAATATTTGCTTTTGCCTGGGACTGTGGTCACTGTGCATGTAAGTCTGCAAGGCAAACGTCAGCTCTTGCTGGCGCTCACTGGCCGACAGACCCTTCGTTTCTGTTGTATGCTTCATCATAGTCTTCCTTTTCCACAATCCTTCCCAGCTTCGGGTTTCCTAGCTCAAGCTATTTTACCACAGACAGGCGCTACAAGTCAATAGACCGTTAGCATTAGGTCCGGAATGGTACCTAAGAGCTAGATTACATCTACCATCCCGGATAATCAAGCACCCGAGTTCAAGGGATCGCTCTCATTGCCGACTCCTCCACTCACAACACAATACTTCATATAGACTACACCCGCATCAGTCACATTGATACGAGAGTCCATAGCAGTCTGCGGACCCAAGCTGTTGCCAGGATAGAGCCGTCTTGTCGTATGAGTTTAGCTCAACAATGTACAAGCAAAGCTCTACTTAACTACGGGCATCCTGCTTTCCATGCGCTTTGATTTGCCTTAGTTTTTATCGGCACTGCTTCAATCACTGGTTCCACCATTTCTAGGATTGCTGCTACTTACGCTCGTATCGGGTACCTTGGTGAGCACTGGGTGGTGAGCCTATAGGAGAAGGTGCTTATATAGCGTCACCGTTGCGTCTAAATGTGCAGCGAGTGCGAAGAGAATTTCGAATTCTCCTGGGTCATTAAATGCCTCGGGAATTTTGCCCTCATAGCATAATACGCCTAAGCGCGTAGCACGGTTGCTGCCGACAGGTATAGTAACGAAAGATTCATATGTCCGTGTGCGCTCTGTTCCAGAAAACTTTCTGTAGGTGATAGCAGCATCCACCTCCTTTACCCACCTACGCTCCTCGCTTAGATAGCGCAACTTATAGACTCGAAACTTCTCTTCGTTTCCCTCTTTAACCATACGTGCTAGTCGCATGTGCCCATCAATATAGCTTGCTCCAGCTACACCACAGTCGGGATGCATCTCAGAGTCGGAGGAGCGGCTTATACGTAGTCGAGTTCTCTCGACGCTTGTCGGGGAGTGGTAGGGGGCCACCCACATGACAAGGCACTCACTGTCTGCCGGATCGGGACGCATTATCAGCGCACGTCTTACATGCTTGTTGAGAACGTCCATAGATTCTCGGAGGAACTCCTTTAGACTAGTTTCGATCGTAGCTAGCTCCTGTCCTGTAGAAATACTCCCTGCCATTGAGCCAAGCATTTTACCTTGTAGGTCAGCCAACTCTTGCATGCGCCGGGCATAAGTATAGGTTCTTCTAAGAATAATAAGGAGTACAATTGCACCTACTAAGGCAAGAACTAACGGGATGAGCAGTGGCCACCGTGGTGCAGGATCATCCTCAAAAAGGTATCTCAAGGTGCAGGACACAGCAGCACTGCCGAAACTGCCTAAAGGACCTCCAAAAAACTCTTGGATAATGTACCCGCCGACCCCTATGGCGGCAACGGTTAGCATATGTCGATAGCGAGTAGGAATATGCATAGTTCTCAACAAGATTCTGATGTTCAGGGTACCGGTCCGTGCTTTCAACTGATACATACTGTGAAGTAGGAGCAGGCAAGTATACCAATGCCGTATTTGTTCGTCAACAGAATAGCCACTGTGGGGCTTTAAAGTATGAACTTCAACATGGGCGGTATCAAGAGCAGCGTGATGTAGTTTATTTGCTCAGAGGTAGACAAGCAGGAATATCTTCCGGCAGCTCAACATAAAGCAGCTGGTAAGTACGCTAAAGTTACAGAACTCCCACACCTCGAAACATAGCTTAAAGTGCCGAAGACCTTTAGAAGGATGGGATCTAGATGAGCATTCTGCTACCAGTCGACTAGAGAAGAGTAGCAACGCCGGGGTGACAAGCAAATAGAGCTGGTTACTGTGCTCAGTGCTTACCCTCTAGCGTTCAACACTGCCTTACAGCTACCTGTTCAAGAGTCTGAGGTTAAGCAGCCTCTTTCAAAACTCAGTTGAGGTACAAAGCTGCTGTCGCGCGCCCATGTTGAAGTGCATGGTCAGCCTGAATCTTCCCAGGATTCTCTTGGGAAAGCCAGTTTTCCAGAGTTACTTCCCGGCCGTACTGATCGGGGCGGCGTGGGGCGGCGTGGAGTTGCTAAGCCGGCCTGTTTACGTGTAGCGACGGGTATATTGGAGTAGAGTTAACAGGTAAATAGAGCTACATTTTTTTCGCCGCCGAAATGGAATTTCCAGCACAACTTTTCGGACGTTTTCGCCGTTTGAATTGGAATCTAAGTTTTTTCGCCGATAGCGCTACTTAACCCAAGTACTCCTGCACGTAGCCATCGGGGTTGGGGAGGGGCAGGATGTAAATCCAGCGGTTGTCGAGGAGCCAGGTAACGTTGGGGTCGAGGCCATAGTTGCCGGCAAGGTGCTCCACGAAGCGCAAAAGCACCTCGATGGTGGCGATGTCACGCGGGTGCTGGCCCGCAAGGAGGAAGATGGTGGGACGCGGCTCCGAAGCGGGCCCGCCGCCGCTGCCGAGCCGCATCAGCCACAGGTGCCGCGTACCCTCCCAGGACAGCCCCGCGTCGCTCAGGGTGGCGACCTGGGGGTGCGCGGCGGCCACTGCTTGCAAGGAGGCGGTTATCTGGTCGTGGTTGCGATAGCAGGTAGCAAAGGCGGGTGCCTGGTGGGAGGGCTGAGCGGGTGCCGGTGGGTGCGAGGGCGAGGCGGCGGAGGAGGGCGCGCGGGCGACCAGCAGGGCAGAGAGGGCCAGCAGCGCCAGGGACAGGGACAGGAGCCGAGCGAACATACGTAACCCCCGACAGCCGCACAGAGCGACTACTAACGGGCAAACAGCCGTCGAGCCTACCCTGCATGGGCCCCTATTCGTCGCGGGCAGACCTGGCAGCCTGCCCTACACCGGCTTGGGGGGAGACAGAGTATTGTATTAAAGCACCGGGGCTGTTAATTGTCAATAGTGTCTATCATCTATTCCGAGCGAGTTCGCGAAGTTCGACAAAATAACCGCGCCAAAGGGACGGGACGCGGAAACGCCAATCGCCAAGGACAACGCCAACGTGTTGGGGTCTGGAGAGTACACAGAGTACCCGGGTACATGCTCTCGTACCCTGGTACCTTTGCTGAGAACACTAGCCTCAATCTTGGCGTGGTCATTAGCGTTCTAGGGCTTGCATGTTTCGGGCCTTACATTATGAATCGTTGGGTCTGTGTCAACTTGAGTATCTGATCGAACCCTGCCCTTTAGCATAAATGTCTACCCGTGTGCTAATAAATTAACCGATATTTGACAAGCAGAGCAATATCTTTATACTTATAAGGTGAGGGGATATAACTTTGTTCCTTATTGGCTTAGTTATTGGCAATAAGGCAGTCTACCCTACCACTTAGCCTTTGGAAGGAGCCCATCCATGACCCGATTATTCTTTCGACCTCTAATAAGACGCTCGCGCTTGTTTGCGGCTTTTGTTTTAGCTGTCAACATTTCACTGGTCGCCTTTTCGGGAACTCAGCCGGCACACGCTTGGACTTGTACGTCTCATTGCTATGGGAGTGTTGACTGGCCAGGTGCGACCTGGGGGACCTGGACCAATATCTATGTAAAAGATGTTAGCCTTCCTACTGCAAATCAAAGCTTCCTTACTCAAGAGCTGTGGTTGGTTGACACAAACGTGAATGCCTGGGCCGAGATTGGGTACTATATGGGCAATCCGAACTCAAATTCGGTAATTTCTTATTTCTATGCCTACGTGCCACCTGGCGGGTCTTATTCCGAGACGCGCATTGCACAGGTACCTACGGTAGACAAGAACAAGTACACGAGCTTTAAGATAACACGTAACAATCAAACTACCAGCACCCTCTTATTAGCTGCTGTCAGCGTAGGGGGCACTACGAACTTTAGCGTTGTGATAAACAATAACCAGGGCGGGTCGAATTGGGCAGGTAATCACATGATAATTGGCTCCGAGTTATACCTGACGACCGATTCCAATCCTTCAAGTAGTGGAGACGTCAGGTGGAAAGCTAATAAATGGCAAACGTCTAGCGGTACATACGTTGCTCAGACTTCTGAAGGCAATATGACAGATGATGCCCATCAAGATCCAAGTTGGGAAACATCGCCTGCCCCAGGGAACGACGGTGGCACTTTTAAGAACTCGTGCTGCTCTCTCTTCTAGTGCGCCCACCTTTACTGTCAGTTACTCCACCAGTTGTTGGCTGTACGTACAGTTCGAGCCTTAACATAGCTGCATACCTGAGTAAGTGTTGGCAATTAGGAGGTCGATATGGAAAAGTCGCGTTCTTATCTGTTAGTCACTCTCACCGTCATGCTTGTACTGGGCGGGTCCGCCCTTGCCGTGTATGTTAGCATGCCTGGCGCAGTTACTTTACACGCTGCTGCCGTTCCTCTGGAGGCAACTTTGCAGGCTACGCCCTCTGTTGAAGTGCCTCAAGGTGCTGATTCTGAAGCAGCAAATGGTGACACGCCAGGTACCACGCGCGCTACGGGTGTTCCCGCTATACAGCCCAGCATCCTCGGGGCCTTACCCAACGTACCAGCGTTTACGGAGGGTGACGTACGCAAGTACGCGAGCAGCTATACGGATGGCTTTGGGCGCATACGCTTTAGCGGTGGGCCACCTTCGATAGATAAAATCCAGTTCCTGACACCAGCGGCACTCCGCGCTCTCACTGTGGAGGCCGCAAGTCTACAGCTTGATGACTTCTCTCTCTTGTGCTACGTTGTCTATAGTGGAGAATTCGTGGTGGAAGGTCCGCCGGGTTCCAACCCCATAAATTATAAGCATGCTATGCAAATCTTTGATGCCCATTCGGGGTACCTGTTAGCGCAAGTCGCTTACGAGCGGAAGTAGGGTTTAACCCGCCTTTAGATTGCCGCATCGTTTAGTTCACGGGACAACAAAGCAGGCTACCCAGGTAGCCTGCTTTGTTGTCTCGATCATGCTACACGTGTTTGATGCTTGCGTTGGAGGTGTTCCGAAAACTCAAAATCGGACTACAGCTAGCTGGTTGCGGCTGCAGTAGAATAGTCCACGATCTCGCCGTCGTGCCATTCGGGGTCCGAGGCCATGAGGGCGCGCAATTGGAGGAAGCGGGCGTTCTGCTCGGGGGTGTTGGCGTTGGCGAAGTATGCCTCTTTGCTCTCGAAGACCACGGCGAGGTAAAACTCGTTCGGATCGGCGTCCATCCTGTAGACGCACGATGATACCCAGCCCTGTATGCGGGTAAACTCGGGGTCGCTCGATAACGCTAGCAACTCAGCCTCCGTGCCCGGGTTCACCCGGAACCGCGCTATTGTGCCGTACATAAACTGTCTCCTTCATGAATGTCTGGGTTGTAACCGGCCGGGATGCGAAGTCTCACGGCGCATCACAGCCGGTGGTCCGGTCGAACACCCTCAAGCGGTGTGGTGGAGGAAACAAAGAAGCCTGCTCGTATCGGCAGGCTGGGAAAGACGTAGGATTGCGAGGACCTGTAGCAGGGTGCACAAGGATTAAAGCACTTTAGGGGAATAGTGTCAAGGGGAACGATGGAGAAGGGGAACGCGGCAGCTAAGAGCAACATCCAACCCTAATTACTCTTTGCGCGTGCGGTGCGTTTTCGTCTCCTACCGTCTATCGCCCTACTCCGGCTTTGGGTACGTATGCCCGGCCCAGGGGCTATCGGGGTAGCGGCGGACGAGGTCCTCCCAGACCTGGTACATCCTCGTAGTGTCGCGGCGCTCGAAGAAGTAGGCGGTGGAGAGCCAGAAGAGGGCTTCGGGGGCCATGGCGTTGTCCACGGAGGCGGCTTCTTGCAGGACGCTAGCGGCCTCGGCGTACCGGGTCCAGGCCATCAAGCAGCGCGCCCTGCCTATCTTGAGCGTCGAGAGGAAGTCGGAGGGTGGGGAGAAGCCGACGCCGAGGTGGTGCATGCTGCCGTTGCGGTCGGCAAAGCCCACGCTCGGGGTCCAGATAACGTGGTTGGCGCGGAAGAGGGGCCAGGCGTGGCGTTCGGCCATGTCGGCTTTATAGGGGATGAAGTGGTCTGCTATGTATTGGGAGATCTGGGGGTCGGGATACGTCACGGTATCCAGTCTGATGCAGCCCGTTCAGTTGGGCTTGGTGAAGTAGACGAACAGCTCCTTCTTCTCGGCGCGGACGCGCTGAAGGGCGGTCTCGTAGTCGGGTTCCCAGGTTATGTATTTGTTGGATAGCTCCGTCATAGGGTTTTGCGCAAACATGAGCAAGCTTGCCTATTGTAACACACACCAGCTGCGGGTATAATATCGAGGTTGTAGGTACTTAGAAGCTGAACTCTTATATACTAGGACTGACCTATTTATGTTCAAGAACTATCACCCTCACACTGCGAGAAAGTTTGCGATAGTATCCATATACTTGCTGATGCTTGCGTTGATGCTCCCTCTGTTTGCAGGCTCGGCTGATGCCGAGGAGCCACAACCCGCGAAGCCGCCTGTGCCTCCTAGCATGCCGGAACCGCCCGAAGCGACCAATCAAACTGTTGTGCAAGAGGGCAACAAGACCACTTACCACGTAGTTTCCAACACTATATACGACGAGAATGGGCAGGAGGTATATCTGGAAGGCGGGTATGAGCTTATCATGGAGGTAACTTTCCACCCTGGAGAGGAACCGCCCCCTCCAGGTGAAGGGGGACCAAAAAACCCTTTCCAACCCCTGAGCCTATTCCCGTGACTGGGGTGGGACGGGGTTTGTCTTTGGCTATCCTGGCGCCCTCCATTGGGCTGATGCAGGCCCGAGGTCGCATTTACGACCAGGAATCGGTAGATTGTAGAGTGGGACAAAGTGGGCTGTCGGCTGGTGTAATTGGCCCAGGTTCTGCGGTCAAAGCGTACTGGACGCTCCTGCGTTATACCGCCTCGTATCCCTACTATGCCACATATCAGACACCCGGGACGAGTACCAAGTGTGCCGCAAATGCGATAGGTTACTGTAGCTACCAACAGTCTTTTCTAAATCGTTCTTCTATAGCGGAACCGTGGATCAACCATCTTTCGGGGTTCGGATCCTGGGGCTATATCAACTGGGCAGGCTGCTGGTAAGAACATTAGTGCGCAGCAAGCAATATTCAGGGGTACTCGCAGGCTGACTCCCCACCATCTTGTCGCGGCGGACGCGCTGAAGGGCGGTCTCGTAATCAGGTTCCCAGGGGATGTACTCGTTCGATAGGTCTGACATGCAAATCTCCTGTAAACCTAGCAGCAATGTTACCGGCCCGCTGCCTGGTTACTTGTCCAGCCTGGCAAGCTCGGCTTCGGCGTCTTTGCGCACGTCCTCGTCCCTGGTGATAGCCAGGGCGTGCTCCAGGTCCTCACGTGCCGAATCGAGGTTGCCTTTGGCGTGGTTGGCCGCGCCCCTGATGTAAAAGCCCCCGTCGAAATCAGGGGACAGCTCGAGGGCTTTTTCAGCGTCGGCCAGGGCTTTGTCGTATTCTTTCAATTTCAGGTAAGCGCGCCCGCGGTTGCCGTAGGCCCCGTAGTCGATGGGGCTTAGCTCTATGGCCTTCGTGGAGTCTTCTACACATTTGCCATATTCTCCCATCTTGTAGTAGACGAGGCCCCGGTTGTGGTAAGCATGCACGAAGCCTGGGTAAAGCTCTATGGCCCTGGTGTAGTCGGCTACAGCCCTGTCATACAATTTCATGTGGCTGTGTATGAGGCCCCGGTTGTAATGAAAGTCGGCATCGTCCGGCTGCATGTCGATGGCCTTGTCGGCGTTCTCGATAGCTCGCGGATAGTCTCCTTTGCGGTCGTAGGCGAGGGCAATTGAGCTATAGGTGCGGGGGTAACCGGGGTTGAGCTTGACCACCTGATCGAAATCGGCAAAAGCGCGGTCGTAATCTCCTTTTTCGATATACACTTCAGCGCGGCCGTAATAGATTGCCCAATCGTCGGGGTTGATCTTCAGCGCCTCACCGTAGTCGGCCAGGGCGCTATCGTAATCAGGCTTGTGAAAGTATGCCACGGCGCGCCTGCCGTAGAACTCCGGGTTCCGGGGGTCGAGCTTAATAGCCTGGTTGCAGTTATCGAGGGCCGTGGAGACCTCGCGCTCGTGAGCGTCGTTAGTCTTGCGTGTGTAAGCCGAGCACAACCCCGCGTAGGCTTTGGCGTAATCTGAGTCCAGTTTTATCGCCTGGTTGTACTGCTCGATAGCGCCATCGACGTCACCGTCGTCAAGGCGCTGCTCGCCCAGCCTGAAGTAGTCCTCGGGGGTGGAAGGCGAAGCCTGGCCGGTAAGGTCGCAGCCGCACAGCAGGAAGACTGCTGCTACAAGAACAAGCAGTCTTCCATACATGCTAAATCTCTACCTTCTGCTCGCTGCTCACCCCGGCGAGCACGGAGGCCAGCTTACCGCCGAGCACAAGGTCCTCCACCGCCGCGATGTAGGGCTGGAAGTCCTCGTCGCGCTGGAGGAAAGGCACCCGCTCGCGCACCAGGGCGTGGGCCTGCGCGGTGCCTCGACCCAGCCTGGAGGTGGGGCCTTCGTTGCGGGTGCGGAAGTCGAGGGCCTGGGCGGCCATCATGGCTTCGAGGGCGAGCACGCGGGCGGTGTTGGCGACAATAGCGCGGGCGTGGCGGGCGGCGATTGGCCCCATGCTCACGTGGTCCTCCACGTTGGCCGAGGTGGGGATGGTGTCCACGCTGGCGGGGTGGGCCAGGCTCTTGTTCTCCGAGGCGAGGGCGGCGGAGGTGTATTGCACCATCATGAAGCCGCTGTTGAGGCCGCCGTTCTCTATGAGGAAGGCGGGGAACAGCCCGCCGTGGGCCGAGGGGTCCACGAGGCGGGCCTGGCGACGCTCGCTGATGGTGGCGAGCTGGCAGACCGCGATACCCAGGAAGTCGGAGGCGACCGAGAGGGGAGCGCCGTGGAAGTTGCCGCCGGAGAGGACCTGGTGGCGGTGGCTGAACCCGGTGTGCTGCACGCCGGCGGCGTGTTCGGGGCTAAAGGTATCGGCGCCGAACACCAGGGGGTTGTCGTTCGCGCCGTTTAACTCGACGGAGAGCACGCCATTGACATAACCCGCGGCGTCTCTCACGGGGCCGTGCACCTGGGGCATGCAGCGCAGGGAGTAGGCGTCCTGCACCTTGCCGGCCTGGGCTTTCTGGAGGCCGTCGCCGGGGATGTCGCGCCACATGAGGGTGCTGCCGTGCGTGAGGCGGCGGATATTGGCGGCGGAGGCCACCTGACCGCTGTGTCCCCTGGCGGCGTGGATGCGCGGGTCGAAGGCGTAAGGTACGCCTTGCATGGCTTCGAGGCTCATCGCGCCCACCACGTCGGCGGTGTCGCACAGCATGGCGGCGTCCACGAGGGCGAGGGAGAGCAGGGCGGACATGAGGGAGGTGCCGTTGGAGAGGGCCAGCCCCTCCTTGGGGCCGAGGAGGGCGGGACGCAGCCCGGCGGCGGCGAGGGCTTCGGCGGCGGGCATGAAGCGCCCTCCCCATTCGGCCTGCCCCGCGCCCAGCATGCCGAGGGCCATGTGGGAGAGGGGGGCCAGGTCGCCACTCGCGCCGACGGAGCCTTGTTCGGGGACCAGGGGGTGCACGCCCGCGTTGAGCATGTCGTAGAGGAGCCCTAGCGTCTGGGGGCGTATGCCCGAGTAGCCGAGCGCGAGGGTGTGGGCGCGGCAGAGCATCATGGCGCGCACCACCTCGGCGGGGAGGGGGTTGCCCACGCCCACACACTGGCTCAGGATGAGGTTCACCTGCAGCTGGGCCAGGTCTTCGTGCGAGATGACCCTGTCCTTGAACGCCCCGAACCCGGTGGTGATGCCGTACACCACCTCGCCACGCTGCACTATATCGTCCACTATGCCCCGTGAGCGCGCCACACCCTCGACAGCCGCCGCCGACATGCTCACCGCGTGCTCAGCCCTCCCGTCCGAGGGGTCGCGGGGCGACCTGGCGACACGGGCCACGTCCTCTGCGGTTAGATTGGTGCCATCAGACACGAACGAGTAAGGCGTCCGCGCGTCTAAGGGCAGGTG
>DASVQO010000406.1:0-4995 GCA_036389075.1 Chloroflexia bacterium
CAAAATGAGGCACAATCCCACGCGTGAGGTGTAGCTTCAGCAAGTCCAAAATACGGCATTTGGCTCCCTCCTTACCACTATTTGCCGTTACTTCACGCGTGCAAAATGATTTATGACCATGCCTCAATTCATTGGCAGGGCGTCCCATGCAGAACGCAACCGACACTTGATGACCACTGACCACTGACCACTGACCACTGACCACTGACTACTGACCACTCGTCAGAACGGAGAGAAAGAGTGACACAAGCAGAGCCAATCGAGCAGATATCGCACAAGCTGGGCGAGCCGATTATTGTGATGGAGAACGTGGTCAAGCGGTTCGGCAAGCTGGAGGCGCTGTCGGGGGTGAGCCTGGAGGTGCGCAAGGGGGAGGTGCTGATGATTATTGGCCCCAGCGGCTCCGGTAAGTCCACCCTGCTGCGCTGCATCAACTACCTTGAGGTGCCCGACGGGGGGCGCGTGGTGGTGGACGGCATCGATTTGAGCCGGGGGCGGGTGAATATCAACAAGGTGCGCGAGGAAGTGGGCATGGTGTTCCAGCGGTTCGAGTTGTTCCCCCACCTGACCGTGCTGGAAAACGTCACGCTGGCCCAACGCGTGGTGCGCAAGCGCAGCGCCGCTGAAGCCAACAAGTTCGCCATGCAGTTGCTCGAGAAGGTGGGAATCCCCGAAAAGGCCAATAACCAACCCGCCCAGCTATCGGGGGGGCAGCAGCAGCGTGTGGCTATCGCCCGCGCCCTTGCCATGCAACCCAAGATCATGCTGTTTGACGAGCCGACTTCGGCGCTGGACCCGGAGATGATCAAGGAAGTGCTCGACGTGATGCTGGAGCTTGCCCGGGAGGGGATGACGATGGTGGTGGTGTCGCACGAGATGGGTTTCGCCCGCGCCGCCTCCAATCGCGTCGTCTTTATGGACCAGGGCAGCATCGTGGAAATGGGCGAGCCTGACGTGCTGTTCACCAACCCGGAGCACGAGCGCACCAAGCTGTTCTTGAGCAAGATACTGCACTAAGGTCTATCTACACACTGTAGGAAGCAAGCGGCCAAAGGCGGCCCTTGTCATTCTGAGCGTAGCGAAGAATCTAAAGCAGTTGGCACCGGGAGGCTGTTGAAGGACACGTACCATGGTGCTGACATTCAACGTAGAGGCACAGCCAGCATCTTAGATTCTTCGCTACGCTCAGAATGACAAAAACGGGGCTTGGTCCGGCAGGTCCAACTGTAGAGACTAAAGCAAGAGGACGCAGAAACCTGCGCCCCACTGAACATTCTCTGGCAAGCTAACCTCCCATCTTAGGGAAGTTCGGTAGGAGGTTAGGTTGGCGCTTCCGCTCGACGCAGCTCTCGTGCTTTTTCTTTGCCTCGCCCCGCCAGTAGCCAGTAGCTGTACAGTAGCACCCCGGTGATAATGCCCGTGGCGTACTTCACCTCATCTGGCAGGTCGGATGGCGAGAGGAAGCCCTCTATCGTGCCCGCTATCACCAGCAGGGACGCCCCGCCCAGCAATAGCTGCACGGCCTGTAGCCCTGCCTGCCGCAACGCCTCCACCCTGGTGAGCATACCGGGACGCAAGATCGCGTCGGACAGCATGAACCCGGCCCCGCCCGCCAGGCAGATGATGCTAAGCTCTATCGCCCCGTGCCCCGACACGAACGACAGTAGCTGCCCGCCCACCCCGTAGCGCGTGACGATGGCGAAAATCGCTCCCAGGTGGATGCCGTTGAACACCAGCACGTAAATCGTACCCAGGCCCAGCAGCATGCCGCCCCCGAACGCCAGCATCGCGACCTGGATGTTGTTGGTCATGATGCTCGCGGCGGCGTACGAACGCATTGGGCCTTCGATCTCGGTCCACAGCTTGCCGCTCTCGGCGTACGACGTGACGGCCTCATAGGTGTTGGGGTCGAGCAGCACCCTGCCCGCCGGGGCGTAGCTCATTACGGCCACGAAAGAGAGGAGGCCCGGCCCGAAGAAGAGGAGGGCGGCCAGCAGGTAGTAGCCCGCCGTGGCCCTGAACAGCCTGGGGAAGCCCGAGATGTACCAGCGCACTATCTCCTTCCAGCTCCAGCCCGACACGCCATACACGGTCGAGTAGGAGGTGGCAACCAGCCGGTTGAGGTAGGCCACCACGCGGTCGCCCGGGAAGTCGCGGCGGGCGCGCGCCAGGTCCGAGGCGGCCAGCCGGTACAGGTGGGTCATCTCGTCAAGCTCGTCGGCGGTGAGGGACTGTATCTGCCCCGTCTGCGCCCTGGCAGCCAGGCTCTCCAGCCGCGCCCAGTTGCCCTGCCGCTCCGCCACAAATCGCTCTAGCGCACTCATAGCAACTATTGTAACATAGGGAACACGAGCAATTACGAATTACGAATTACAGTAAGAGAAGGAAGCGCAAAGGCGCAACGGGCGCAATGAACGCGCAGAGGTTAGGATTGTTTGGTGGGTGGGTGCCACGCGATACTCGTTATTTGTCGCTCATCGCGTAATTCGTAATTCGTAATTCCCGAAGGGAAGAGGGTATTTGGACGAACAGCTTACAATATCGACGCCCGAACAGGTAGCTTTTGAGTACGAGATGGCGGGTATAGGCTCGCGGTTTGTGGCGGCGTTGCTGGACCACCTGATCCTGGCCGTGACGCTCGTACTCATCGTGTGCGCCGCTTCTACGATTGGCCTCATGAGCCTCTCGGCCAGGGATGGAGGCGCGGGCGCGTTCCTGGTGCTTGCGATTATGACGCTGATCTCGTTTCTCATCACCTGGGGCTACTTTGTGGTGTTCGAGACGGTGTGGAACGGGCAGACGCCGGGTAAGCGTGTGGGTGGGCTGCGCGTCATTCGCTACAACGGGCAGCCGATTGGGGCCGGCGAGGCGCTGGTGCGCAACCTGGTGCGCCTGGTGGACTTCATGCCCGGCTTCTACGGGGTCGGCCTGCTGAGCATGTTCATCGACAAGAACGCTCGACGCCTGGGGGACTTCGCGGCGGGCACAATCGTCATCCGCGAGGGCGAGCAGACCCGCCTCAAGGACGTGCGAGTAAACCAGCCCGCCCCCGAACAACCCTCCTACGCTCCCGCCACCGGCGCTTCCGCCTCCTATTCGCCCTACACCCCGTACTCCCCATATGCCACCGGGCAACTCCAAAGCTTGCCCTTGAGCGGAGCGACGGGTCCGCAACCCCAAATGCAAAATCGTCCTGACCCTCTGCCGGGCATCTCGATCCGCGACGTGACCCACCAGGACTACGCCCTGATGCGCGAGCTACTCGCCCGGTCGGTGCGCGGCGAACTCCCCTCCCACCGTACGCATGACCTCGCGGTACGCATGGCATACGGCGTGGCGGGCCGCATGGGGCAGAACTTCGCGGAGTGGCAGGCCAGGGGCTGGCAGCCGCTCGTCTTCTTGCAAGCGGTGCTCGACGCCAAGGACGCGCGCGGGGAGTAGCTCACCCTGTACGCGCGGTTGAAATGGCTGCACAAAGGAGCGGAAGAAATGTCCATCCAGGACTTCTACAGCGCCGCATCGCAGATTAGCTTCACCCTGTTGGGCTTCTGGTGGGCGGTGGCGCAACTCCGGCATGCCGACTGGGCGGGCGACCCGACCCGGCGCAGGCTGGCACACGTGGTGTCGTTGCTGTTCTTGCTGCCGGGGGCCATGTCTCTCTTGTCGATGCTGTCTGGTGATACCCCTGTACTGTGGCGGCTTACCTTCGGCGGGGCGGGCGTGCTGGGTCTGGTCGCGACCCTACTGATTGCCACGGGCACCCCGGCTGAAGGTACGGGGGGCTGGCTTCGGCCCGCCGCGCTGTTTGTAGCCGCGCCCCTCTACGCCCTCATAGCCCTTTTGGCAATCTGGCCGGAGATCGCCCGCGACTGGCTCGGCCTTCAACCCCTGCAACTGGAGGGTATCTTGCTGTCGCTGCTCGTCTTCCTGGGTGTCAACCTGGCGTGGTCCTTGTTTTGGGAGGGCAAGCACAGCGGGTAGGGGCCACCCTCAGAAGTACGGGCACTGCCTGGATACTGGCACGCGGCTAGCAACATTCGATGCGCTGCCTTGACGCCCTCACGCTACGTTGGGTATGCTTTAGGCGGGGGTGCGTAGGTCCCGGTGGGCTTCACAGTCTTCAAAACTGCTGTGCGTTACGCTGAGTGGCGCAGGTGGGTTCGACTCCCATGCACCCTCGCCACGCGGGCGTCCCCGGTACGCAGGCCAGGCAATAACCGAAAGGCAACAGCAGGCGGAGGACGCGCCTTCCCTCCTCTCACGCACGAGCAGCACCCATCGCCCGGACCACCAGGCGAGGTGGCTGCTCTTTTCTTTGAGCTGGGCAGTTTCACTCTAAGCTCCCAGTACCCAACTCGCGCTCTACCCGGAATACCTCGCTGGTCCGATTTCAAGCTCACGCGCATGCTGTAAATTGCAGGGGTAGCGCCCGTGCTACTACACTATTTGCAGGCTGCACCCCGGCCCGACCCGCCCGGTACGCAAATTGAACTTCGCGCACCCTGTTCGCTGTATATTATGCAGACGCCCGAACGCAAACTCCCTGTCAGGTATGGTACCTTGAAGCTAGACCCATCACGTCCCTCCAACCGCACCTCCTCCATGCGTGCCTGGGGCCGTCCCGACCCGCTCTTGGCGCTCAGGCTCGGCTTCGCGATGCTCGTGCCCGCCCTCATACTGGCCTGGAGCCTGGTTACCGCCCTCGGCGGCGATGGCACGCGGGAGCCATCCGGGGCGGCTTATGTCCCAGGCGTACCGGCTTCGCCCCTCGGGGGCAATGTCTTGTCTCAGGCAGGGCAGGCTGCCGCGACGCCGACGATAGAGATATACGACCCCGACAAGGCGCTGCCTTCTACCCCTACGCCTATCCCCCAGGAGGAGCGCACGGCCCTGTTCGATGATGTGTGGAGCACGGTCGAGCAGAGCTACATCGATCCAGAGTTCAACGGCGTGGACTGGGCGGGGCTGCGGGAAGAGTACCGGCGGCGGGTGCTG
>DASVQO010000407.1:0-5240 GCA_036389075.1 Chloroflexia bacterium
CCACGAACCGCTGCATGCGCTTGAGGAAGCCATCGGGGTCGTCCTCCAGCACGGCAAGGTAGGGCAAGAGGTAGTGATTGATGAGGCGCAGCACGCCGGGGTCCAGCGCGTGGTCGTACACCGGGGCCGCCGTCCAGGTGCCGTCGCCCACGTAGCGCAACGTGACGTAGACGGTCAGGCGATTGATCTCCAGCAGGCGGGGCTTGGCGGCCCGGAGCTGCGAGCCGTGCTTGCGGCGGATGTAGCCCAGCACCGCCTCGATATGCTTGCAGGTGCCCAGGTTGTTCGACTCGTAGTCGAGGCAAACGCAACGGTTGACGTGGTGCTCGGGGTTGGGGTCGCGCACCAGCACGTCGTACTCTCGCCCGTTCTCCCCCGTCACGCGGTACATGCCGAGCACCTTGCTCTCAGGCTCGCCCTTGCGCGAGGGGGTGGCGTGCTCGATGCGGAAGAACTCGCGGCGAGCGCGCGCCCTCCTGGCCTCCACCGCCATCTCGCGCGCGATCATCGTGCCAAGGCCGCCGTAGTCGTACTCCGGGCGGTCCTCCGGCAGGTCGGCCACTTCTTCTGCGTCTGTGCGTCTGCGTCCCGTCATAGAGTGTGTTCCTGGCAACAGTGCAAGATCGCCGGCCTAAACGTCGGCCCGTTCGGTGAAGGCCGCGGCGACCTCGGGCCGGAGAAGG
Source organism: Chloroflexia bacterium (assembly GCA_036389075.1). GTDB lineage: Bacteria > Chloroflexota > Chloroflexia > QHBQ01 > JADMIH01 > JADMIH01. The sequence goes on from DASVQO010000407.1 coordinate 684, forward strand.
TATACAAAGGCGGCAATACTCACCGCGATGCTGATGAGAGAGGAGCCGGTTAGCGCCCTGGAATAGCTGGTCAGCAGAGTGAGTATAACCGCAAGCCCATACAGCACCAACGACAGCTTGCGCGCCCACGGTCTCAGCCGCCATAGCCCGATGCCCGTAGCGAGGCTGAGTGGCGCGACGAACAGGGCCACGCACCCCGTTATCATGCGCTGTGTGGCTAATTGCTCCTCTTGGATGCGTTGCAGCATGGTTCCAAAGCCTGTTGGATCATTTCCTACCCCTTCCGGAAAAACCGTGGGCGGCGGAACAAATATCAGAAGCAGTAGCGCCAACAACTGCAACCCGGCGCCTATGAAGTTCAGAACAGCCAGTATCGTAACCCCGGTGGGCCGTGTCCTGGGATAGCGCGTCTTAAGGGGAGTGTTCAGGTCGTACCGGTATGGACGTTCGTTCGGCTGCGTTGGGCTGGACTGCGACACGGTCTCCTCCTTATGTTACACTTTCGGTTCGTCCCTGAAAGCCTTGTTAACCTCCGGACGGCAGAGGTAGTAAAAAGCAGCGCCGAAAAACAGAGCCGTCAGGATTGCGGAGAGGCTAACATGGCGCACGAGCTTGAGATTAGGACCGATGGCAAAGTCCATGCTGCCCAGCACGGCCACTGCGATAATGCTGCCGTAAAGCACAAGCGCCCATCCTCTACCCCAACTCTTCAGTCGCCACAGTCCGACGCCCAGACCGAGGGTTACGGGTATTCCAATCAAGGCCGCATACGTGGTTAACTGGCGCTGCAAATACAAGTCCTCGCGGAACATGGTGGGCAAGCTGCCGGTGTCTATTGCGGGGGGAGGACCAAACAGCATAAAGAGCAACCACACGAACAGCAGCGCGGCACCCCCGAAATGTAGCGCTGACAACGCCGCGACCCCTACCGGCCGCCTAAGTCTGTGCCGTGCGCCGGCAGGAGTTGGAAAGCTGAATCCATATTGGCCTCTCGAAGCCTGAGATGAGCCAAGGTTCGACATCGGCTTCTCCTTTTCGGGTGGCTTGCCGCCAACTAGGTGGTGAACTTTCCCCTAACTAGCCACAACACGCCCTGGTACCTCGTCCCTAGTGTGACGGCTCAAACGCCGCCTCTACGTGGGGTTGCAGGAGATACACAATGACGCCAGCCGGAATCGCAAGACTGATGAGCGTTCCGCCCGTGATGGGCTGGCTAAGTGTAGCGCATAGCGTGAACACGATACTCGCGCCATACACCACGATCGCCATGACCCTGGCCCAGGGGCGGAGTCGCCATAGACCGACAGCCATTGGAAGGCTCACGAGCGCGCCAATAACCCCGGTAGCAACGGCTCTCGTCGACTCGCTGGCGCGTGCTTCCTGCTGAAACCGGGTGAGGAAATCACTATCCGGGTTGGGCGTGGGCGATAACAAGGCTAGCACAATCAGGAGCAGCGACAGCGCGACGCCGATGAAGTTGAGCACCGCCAGCACAGTCACGCCGGTCGGGCGCTCCGGTTGGCTGGGCAGCGGCGGCAGCGGCGGCAGGTCGCTGGGCTCCCACAGCGGCGGTAAGGGAGAGGTAGGCGGAGGTTTGTAAGACATTATCCGCTCCTTGCAAGGGCCGGGCCCCTAATTGGGGCGCTACGCAACTATTTCCACGCTGGTTTATAATGGTACTCCTATTATCCCATAAGTTGCACAAGACAGTACGAGCATATGCAGGAGGCGTACCTTTGGCGGAGCCACGATACAACCTAGCTATCTATAACACCCTCACCCGCGAGAAAGAGACGTTCGTGCCGATGCGGCCCGGCCAGGTGGGGCTGTACACCTGCGGCCCTACCGTCTACAATTTCGCCCACATCGGCAACCTCCGCACCTACGTCTTCGAGGACGTGCTCACGCGCGTGCTGCGCTACGACGGCTACGAGGTGAACCACGTCATGAACATCACCGACGTGGGCCACCTCACCTCCGATGCGGACGAGGGCGAGGACAAGATGATAAAGGCCATGCGCCGCGAGGGCAAGAGCGCCTGGGATATCGCGAAGTTCTACACCGAGGCGTTCTTCAACGACACCGGGCGCCTCAACGTCGTTTGCCCCACGGTCGTGTGCAAGGCCACCGATCACATCCAGGAGATGATCGACCTGATACAGTGCCTGTTCGACAACGGCCACGCCTACGTCATCGAGGATGGCGTGTACTTCGACGTGTCCACCTTCCCCAGCTATGGGAAGCTGTCGGGCCAGACCCTTGAGGACCTGGTGGCGGGCGCGCGCATTGAGGTGAACACGGAGAAACGCAACCCCGCCGACTTCGCCCTCTGGAAAAAGGCCGATCCCAACCACGTCATGCAGTGGCCCTCCCCGTGGGGTGATGGCTTCCCCGGCTGGCACATCGAGTGCTCCGCTATGTCAATGAAGTACCTCGGCCAGACGTTCGATATGCACTGCGGCGGGGTGGACCACATCCCGATACACCACGAGAACGAGATCGCGCAGTCAGAAGGCTGCACGGGCGAGCAGTTCGTGCGCTACTGGCTGCACGCCGAATTCCTGCTCATCAACGCGGGCAAGATGAGCAAGAGCAGCGGGGCGGCGGGCGACGGGGGCCGCGATATGGGCGAGGGGATCGCGCCGCTGAACCAGTCGGGCGGGTTCCTCACCTTGCAGAGCCTTATAGACCAGGGCCTGGACCCCCTCGCCTACCGCTACTTCTGCTTCACAGCCAAGTACCGCGCGCAACTGAACTACACCGATGAGGCCATCAGGGCGGCCGCCACCGCGCTACAGGGGCTGCATGACTTCGTGTTCAGGGCCGCGCAACTGCCTCCGGCGGACGGCACGGGTGGCGATGAGTGGCAGCAGCCCTTCAAGGACCGCTTCGTGGCCGCGATCAACGACGACCTGAACATGCCGGGCGCGCTGGCGGCGGTGCACGAACTCATCACTGAGGCCAACCGCCGCGAGCAACCCGCCGCCATTCTCACCACACTGTACGACTGGGACGCGGTGCTGGGGCTGCGGTTCAAGGAGCGGGCCGAGGAGCGCATGTCCGACACGCTGCCCGCCGAGTTGCAGGCGCTGGTGGACGAGCGGCAGGCCGCGCGCAAGGCCCGCGACTTCGCCCGCGCCGACGCCCTGCGCGCCCAGCTACGCGAGGCGGGGATAGAGATAGAGGACACGGCACAGGGCGTGCGCTGGAAGAGGGTCTAGCATGCGGATACTCCTCACCAACGACGACGGAGTGACTTCCGAGGGCTTGTTGGCCCTGCACACCGCCCTGGCACCCGACCACGAAGTCGTGATTATCGCGCCCGACCGCAACTGGTCGATTTCGGGCCACAACCGCACGATGGACCGCCCTATCAGGGTGAACGAAGTGACGTTGCGCGACGGCACTCGGGCGTATTCCAGCGACGGCTCGCCCGCCGACTGCGTGGCCCTGGCCGCGCTGGGCTTTCTGCCCCAAAAGCCGGAGCTGGTTATCTCTGGCATCAACAACGGCTACAACCTGGCCGACGACATCACTTATTCGGGCACGGTAGCCGCCGCGATGGAGGGCATTATCTCGGAGATACCTGCTATCGCGGTCTCGGCGGACACGCACCCGGTGTGGCAGATTGAGGTCGCGGCGGGGGCGGTGGCCCGGCTGGTGCAGCAGGTGGCCAAACAGGGCCTCGACAACGATATCCTGCTCAACGTGAACGTGCCAAGCCTCACGTATGAGGAAATCAAGGGCGTGCAGATAACCCGGCTGGGCAAGCGAGTCTACCAGGACAAGCTGATAGAGCGCCTGGACCCGCGTGGCCGCAAGTACTACTGGATAGGCGGCACTGAGGTGCTAAGCACGCACATGGAAGGCACCGACGCTACCGCCTGCGAGCACGGCTACGTCTCAATCACCCCCATACATCTCGACTTCACCAACCACGCGCTGCTCGATAGGCTGCGGTCGTGGGACTTGAGGTTTTAACGTGACAGCAGACACCAACACCAACACCGTGGAAAGAGACTCCGCGCGCCTGTTCGTAGCAATTGAGTTGCCGCAGGATGTCCTTCGGGTCATCGAGGGCATCCAGGCGCAGACGCGCGAGAACCTGGGCGAGGCCGCGAGCCTGCTGCGGTGGTCGCGTCCCGAAAGCATACACATCACCTTGCAGTTTCTTGGTGAGACGCCGACCGCGCGGATACCGCCCATAACGGGGGCGTTGCAGCAGGCGTGCGCGGGGGCGGGGCCATTTTCGCTCGAACTGGGAGGGCTGGGCGCGTTCCCCAACGTGAGAAGGCCGCGCGTGGTGTGGGTGGGCCTCGGAGGCGATACCGGGGCTGCGGTGAGCCTTACGACCTCCATCCAGGAGGCGCTTGCCCCGCTCGGTTTCAAGCCGGACAAGCCCTTCAGCCCCCACATGACCATAGCGAGGGTGCGAGAGGGCAACCCGGTCGGCAAGCTCGCGCCCCTCTCGCGCGTGCTATCGCTGACCGGCATCGTGCTTCCTGAGGAGACGAGCTTCCAGGTGAGTGGCGTCAGCCTGATGCAGAGCTTCATGCA
>DASVQO010000408.1:0-13061 GCA_036389075.1 Chloroflexia bacterium
ATGTCGAGGGCGAACACCGGAAGCAGCGCCGTGGCCCCGCCGAGCAGCACCGCGAACATGTCGAGCGTTACGGACGTGAGGATCGCGGGCGTCCGCCAGATGAAGCGCACTCCGGCCAGCAAGGAGTTGAGGTCGATAGGCTCGGTAACGCGGTCCACGGCGCGAGGGCGGAGTAGGCAGAACAGCAGCGCCACCAACACCAGCAGCCCCCCGGAGGCAGCGTACACGCCCGCCGCCCCGCCCCACAGCGCGATCAGCAAGCCTCCTAGCGCCGGACCCAGGATAGCCGACGTTTGCCACGCCCCGCTCGACCAGGCGGCCGAGCTGCCGTAGTGAGTCGGGGGCACCACCTGCGCGCTCATCGCGCTAAACGCCGGACTCTGAAACGACCTGGCGACCCCGATGCCGAACAGCAGCGCGTACATGGCGGGTAGCGGCCCCGTGCTGAGAGACAGGCCAACCAGCCCAAACGCGCAGGCGGCAAGCCCGCTCATCGCCGCAACCACCACCCACTTGCGCTCTCGGCGGTCGGCCACCTGCCCCGCGGGCAGCGCCAGCAGCAGCACGGGCACGATCTCCACCAGGCCGACAAGCCCCAGCGCGAAGGGGTCCCGGGTGCGCTCGTAAAGCTCCCAGCCTACCGCCACCCCCAGCATCTGCTCGGCCACCACGGCAAGGAAGCTACCCATAACCAGGAGCCGGAAGTCGCGGAACCGTAGCGCCGCGAAGGGGTCGTGGCGCGGGCGCTCGGGGCTTTCTCCCGGCTGGGCGGGGGTCTCAGGCGTCTCTACCGGGAACATAGGCTACTATTATACCCCAGGGAATAAGAGCCGGACCCGCCAGGACACCAGGAACGCCAGGAGCGCCAGGAGCGCACCAAGAGAATCAGGCCCACTGGTGAGAGTAGTGGCGCAAATTGCATGTCGTACTGGAGGAGCTATAGGGGTGATACGGAGTTAGAATCTATCTACCGACGGGAACTGCTTAAGTCGGTAGTTTAGATTCCAGGCTCTAAGTAGGCAGGCAAGTGCCCTGGCCATGCCAAAGCCTACCAAGTTGGCGCGCTCCCGGCATCCGGGGCGTCCTGGCAGGTCCGTCTCTTATCGTCCATCCCCCCTGATGTTGTATAATGGCCCGGGACCGAACCCAGGAGGAGAATACAACTTCATGGCAGATGATCTACACAGGCTATTACGATTCATCGTTGAGCGGCCTCTACTGCGCTCCGAGCAGTTGGACGCCGAGCGCAACGCCACCGCGGTGCAGGACGTGGAGCAGGAAATGGGGGGCATAGCCGAGGACAGCCGCAACCACGGCGAGCGCCTCGCACCCGCCTTCGCCCAGGGCCTCCGCGCGGCGGCACAAGCAGGTGGACCCCTCGTGGTGGACGACACCGACCGCACGGGCAACGACATCGCGGATGCCTTCGCCCGCTTCCTCGTCACCACCAACCTCGCCAGCAGCCAGAGCACCGACCTGGGCGACGAGCACTACCGTTACTCCTTCGAGGTCAATTGGCCGCGCCTGCGAGATGTGGCAACCAGCGCGGGTATAGACCTGGACGCGGCGTTGCGCCCGGCGAGCTAAGGCCGATGGACGACAGCCGCGCACCCAACGAGCCGCAAGCAACAGGAGAGCCACCCCAGGAGGTCGGCCCCTACGGCGAGGAGGCGCGCGGCGAAGGCGCTCCCCCACAGAGGCCGCTGGGGGAGCTTGAGGAGAAGATAGGCTACCGGTTCGTGGACCGCCAGCGCCTCGTCAACGCCCTCGTCCACAAGTCGTACCTGCACGCGGTGCCGGACTTCCCGCCCGGCTCGAACGAGCGCCTCGAGTTCCTGGGCGACTCCGTGCTCGGCTTCATCGTGTCGAGCGACCTGTTCTCGGAGCAGCCCGGCATGAGCGAGGGGCAGCTTTCGGCCCTACGCGGCGTGCTGGTCCGCCTGACCACGCTGGCTCAGCTTGCCGGGCCGCTGGAAATCGGCCAGTACATGTACATGAGTCGCGGAGAGGAAGCGGCGGGCGGCCGGGCGCGGGGCAGCAACATGGGCCGGGCTATCGAGGCTATCCTGGGCGCGGTGTACCTCGACGGGGGCCTGGATGCGGCCTCCACCGTGTGGCACACAATCCTGGGCGTACGGAGCATGGAGCAACTACAAGAGGTGCTGCGTAGCGACTACAAGAGCGCGTTGCAACAGTTCACCCAGGCCCGCCTCAAGGCCACCCCGGAGTACCGGATAGTCGGCACGTCGGGGCCGGAGCACGCCAAGCAGTTCCACGTTGAGGTGCGCGCCGGGGGCAGGGTGCTGGCGGGCGGGGTGGGGCGCAACAAGCAGATAGCCGAGCAGTCCGCCGCCGAGGCAGCGCTGGCTTCTCTGCTTGCAGAGATGCCTGCCGACGACGGCGAAGCGCAGGGAGCAGAAGACGTAGATAGCGGTCAGGGCAGTGGGGAGGAAGCGAAGGCTTGATGAACAATCTGGAGCACCTGTCGATTTTCTCCGGCCGGGCCAACCCTGGCCTTGCAGAGGCCACCGCGCGCAACCTCAACGTGGACCTGGGCAACATAGACGTGTTTGAGTTCTCCAACGAGAACATCTTCGTGAAGATAGACGAGAGCGTGCGGGAGAACGACGTTTTCATCATCCAGTCGCTCACCAGCCCCGTCAACACCTCCATCATGGAGCTGCTCATCATCATAGACGCCGCCAAGCGCGCCTCGGCCCACCGCATCACCGCCGTCATCCCCTACTACGCCTACGGCCGCAGCGACAAGAAAGACCAGCCCCGCGTGCCCATTACTTCCCGGCTCATCGCGGACCTGATTACGGTCGCGGGGGCCGACCGCGTGCTCACGATGGACCTGCACGCGGGCCAAATTCAGGGCTTCTTCAACATCCCGGTGGACGAGTTGACCACCATGTACCTGCTGGCCGACTACTTCATCAAAAAGCGCATCCCCGACCGGGTGGTGGTGTCCACCGACATTGGCAACGCCAAGCGAGCGCGCAACTTCGCGGAACTGCTGGACGCCCCGCTCGCAATCGTGGAGAAGCGCCGGAGCGGCAACAGCGGCGGCAGCGAGGTACTGAACCTGATAGGCGAGGTCGAGGGCATGAACGCTATCCTGGTGGACGACGAGATAGACACGGGCGGCTCGATTACCCAGGCCGCCAACATGGTCAAGGAGGGCGGGGCCAAATCGATATACGCCTGCTGCGCCCACGCCGTACTCTCCGGCCCCGCGATAGACCGCTTGCGCAACAGCCCCATCCGCGAGCTGGTGACCACCGACACCGTACCCATCCCACCCGAAAAGCGCCTCCCCAACATCACCGTCTTGAGCGTGGCCCCCATGCTGGCGGAGTCCATCGCCCGCATCCACACCGGCCGCTCGGTGGGTGCCATGTTCCAGGCCGACAAGCACCTCATTCTGGACAACAACTAAGAACCATTTCTGAGCGTCGCTCCGCGGACGGTTGGGCAACAGTTAGGGCGGATCATGTTGTGCCAGGAGCACCTGCAAATCATCAACCATCATTAGCTTGTATTTGCCTGTACTCTTGAGTTTTTCAAAGACTGAGGTAGCTTGAGTTTCGCGCCAATTGAGCCAGTCTTCCTCCGTCCTCTGTTCGAGCACAACCGGGTAAATACTAATGTGGTAGCGATATTCTTGGAAATTGAGTCCCTGGTCCGCTCCGAAGGCGTGTTCACCAAGTTGGAGTAGAAAGGCAGGGACCTTATACTCATACCAAGTTTCGTGCTCGTTCGACATTCTATAGAGCTTCAAACCGAGGATAGTTCCCAACTCTGAAGCCAAAGCACTCAATGTCATGTCTGCATCTATGAAGATATCGGTGCTTCTCGACATTCCAATAAACTCCACCGGAAAGTGTATCAAACACAGGATCTGAAGTATCAGTCATGGTCTCAGACTGAGTTTAGTAGTCCACCAACTCCACCGCCCTGATGTAGCTCAGCAGGAACCACTTCTCCGTCTTCACCCGCAGGGCCGCGTCCTCTAGCGGCTCCATAGTGCCCGCAGGCCGCCACTTGAAGTACAGCATCGTCACCCACTGGCCGCTCAGCGTCTGCTCTCGCACGGCCTCCACATCGCTTATCTCCGCCCCTTGCAGCCACTGTACGTCACGCTGGATGTCCTGCTCGTAGAAGCGTTGCCGCCAGTCCTTCTCGTCCGAATAGTGGTCGCCCAGCAGCTCCGCCGCCGAAGTGTTGCCGCTCTGCACCGCGCTGAGGTAAACGTGCGCCAGCGCTGTCGTCTGGTCGAGCACGAACACCAGCGCAGTCGAACCAATGCAAATGAGAGGCAGCAGGACCAGCAGCACGGCTTTGCCTATCCGGCGGGCCATACTGCCTCTCTCTTTCGGCCGTTCGTCGCGTATGTGTTCTGCTTCCAACAAGGCAACCTGCGGTTAAATAGAGTGGGGAGGGTGTAGCACCCTCCCCATTGTACTTGCCGTAAGCTGCGCCCGGAAGCCGTACTTTTATCCTGCCTGCTCCACGTACTCGAGGTCGTCCGGCTCCACCGGCACGGGCCTTCGCCAGCGCAGGTTGGGCTCGCGGGCGGCCGTCACCTCGTCCAGGCGGCCGTACTCAGTGGTGACCGGGGCGGCGTGCAGCATGTCGGGGTCCGTGCGGGCCTCCGCCGCCACTGCCTTCATAGCCGCGATGAACTGGTCCAGCGTCTCCTTCGACTCCGTCTCGGTCGGCTCGATCATCAGCGCCTCTTCCACAATGAGGGGGAAGTAGACGGTGGGCGGGTGCATGCCGTGGTCTATCAGTCGCTTGGCGATGTCAAGCGTGCGGCAGCCGGTCTCCTGCTTGATGTTCTTGCCCGACAGCACCACCTCGTGCATGCAGATGCGGTTGTACGGCAGGTGGTAGGTGCCCGTCAGGTTGGCGCGGATGTAGTTGGCGTTCAGTATCGCGTCCTCGCTCACCCGCTGCAACCCCGGCAAGCCCAGGTGCCGGATGTACGTGTAGGCGCGCACGTGCATGCCGAAGTTGCCCCAGAAGTTCTTCACCCGCCCCACCGAGGCCTCTGGCTCCACGAACTTATACCCCTCCTCCCCCTTTTCCACGAGCGGACCGGGGAGGAATTTCGCCAGGTGACTCTTGCACGCGACCGGCCCGCTGCCCGGCCCGCCTCCGCCGTGGGGCGTGGTGAAGGTCTTGTGCAGGTTGATATGCATCACGTCGAAGCCCAGGTCGCCGGGGCGTATGTGGCCCACCAGCGCGTTGAGGTTCGCACCGTCTCCGTACATCAGCCCGCCCGCCTCGTGTACCAGCCTGCTAATCTCCAATATATTCGGCTCGAACAGGCCGAGCGTGCTCGGCACCGTGAGCATCATGCCCGCGACCCTGTCGCTCAGCACCCCCTTCAAAGCCTCCAGGTCCACGCTGCCGTCGGCCCCCGACTTGAGGCTGATTAGCTTGAAGCCTGCCGCCGCTGCCGTGGCCGGGTTGGTACCGTGCGCCGAGTCGGGCACCAGCAGGGTGTCGCGGTTCGCGTCCCCCCGCGCGCGGTGGTAGGCGCGTATCATCAGGATGCCGGTGAACTCACCGTGCGCGCCCGCCGCAGGTTGCAGCGTCACCGCGTCCATGCCGACAATCTGCCCCAGCATCCCCTGTAGCTCGTGCATCACCTGTAGCGCGCCCTGCACGCACCCAACAGGCTGGTACGGGTGGATGTGTGCGAAGCCGGGCAATATCGCCACGTCCTCGTGCACCTTCGGGTTGTACTTCATCGTGCATGAGCCGAGCGGATAGAACCCGATGTCTATCCCGTAGTTCTTCTGGCTCAACCTCACAAAGTGCCGAGTAACGTCTACCTCCGACACCTCCGGCATGTCCAACTCCTCTCTGAGAAGAGCGGGGTCCATCTCCGGGGCCTCGTCCATGTCAACCGCAGGCAGCGAAAAGCCTATACGGCCCGGGCTGCTGAGTTCGAATATAAGTGGTTCAACGCTCATGTTAGGCCATCCCCTCTAACGCGGCTACCAGCCTGTCCAATTGTTCCTTGCCGTTCAATTCCGTGGCACATAGCAGCCACACGTTCTCCATCCCGTCCACTTCCTTCGTGCCGCTGATGTCCAGGCCGCCGATGATCTTGTGCTCCAACAGCCTCCGGTTCAACTCGGTGGGCGATATGGGCGTCTGCACCGCGAACTCCTTGAAGAACGGCTCGCGGCTGATGATCTTGTAGCCGGGCAGCTTCGCGATGCGGTTCGCCAGGTAGTGCGTGTGCTGCAAGGATAGCTGCGCCACGCGCTTTAGGCCCTGCGGCCCCATGCAGCACAGGTAAGCAGTGGCGGCCAGTGCTACCAGCGCCTCGTTGGTGCAGATGTTGGAGGTGGCCTTCTCTCGCCGGATGTGCTGCTCGCGGGTTTGCAGCGTCAGCACGAACCCCCGCTTGCCGTGCACGTCCTTGGTCATGCCCGCGAGACGCCCCGGCATGCTGCGCACGTACTTCTCCTTGGTCGCGAACAGCCCCACGTAAGGCCCACCGAACTGCATCGGGATGCCGAGGCTCTGCCCCTCGCCAATTGCTATGTCCGCGTCGTACTCGCCGGGGCTTTTCAGTATAGCCAGCGAGATCGGGTCGAACAGGATGATGAGTATCGCGCCCGCCTCGTGCACCTTCACGGCAAGTCCGTTCAGGTCGCGGATTTCGCCCAGGAAGTTGGGCTGTTGCACGATCACGCACGCCGTATCAGGGTCGAGCTCGCTCGCCTCCTTGATGTTGGCGTCCCGCTCCACTATCTCTATCCCGTGGCAGTCGGCGTAGGTGCGCAGCACCGCCTTGTGCTCCGGGTGCGTCTTGGGCGAGATGACCACCTTCTTGCGCTTGGTGATGTTGGCGGCCATGATAGCCGCCTCGCCAAGCGCCGAAGCCGCGTCGTACATGGAGGCGTTCGCGACGTCCATGCCGGTAAGCTGGCACACAAGCGTCTGAAACTCGTAAATCTGTTGCAGAATGCCCTGGCTCAACTCCGGCTGGTAGGGGGTGTATGCCGTGTAGAACTCGTTGCGCGACATGATGCGGTAGACCGCGCTGGGCGAGAAATGGTTGTACGAGCCTGCCCCCAGGAAGGTGGCGTAATGGGTCGCGTCGGCGTTCAATTCCGACAGGCGGCGCATCTCGGCCATCAACTGCGGCTCGGCGAGCGGCGTGGGCAGGTCAATCGGCGGGTTGAGCACCTCGGCGGGTACTTCCTCGTAGAGGTCCGCCACCTTGCTCAAGCCCATAGTCTCAAGCATCTCCTGCCGCTGCGCCTCTGTGTTGGGCGTGTATACCATTATGGACTCCAGTTCTAGGTGTCGTCAGTTGTTAGTTGTTAGTTGTCAGTTGTTAGGTGGGAGCGCGGCGAAGAAGCAATTGCCCTCGCGGGCCTCTCTTGGGGAGGGTAGTCTCCGAAGGAGACTTCGCTACTTGCCAGCCCGCCACTTTAGTGGCAGGGCACTCTCTCGCCGCCAGCAACTAACAACTAACAACTATCCTTGTGCTTTCTCAAATTCGTCGTATTCGTCGGCGGACATAAGGGCCTCAAACTCCGAGCTATCGGAGGTGCGGACCTTGACGAACCAACCCTCGCCATACGGGTCGGAGTTGAGCAGGCCCGGCTCGTCCAGCAGGCGCTCGTTGCGCTCGATGACCTCGCCGCCCAGGGGGCTGTAGAAGTCGGCGGCGGCCTTCACGCTCTCAAGCGCCCCCATGGAGTCGCCCTGCGAGACGGTCGCCCCAACAGTGGGCATGTCCACGTACACCATGTCGCCCAACTGTGTGGCGGCATAGTTGGTTATGCCCATAGTTGCGACTTCGCCTTCAAGGTTCGCCCACTCATGCTCCTTGGTGTACCTGTAGTTGCGCGGGTTGTCCATCCTGGCCTCCTTCAAATTTGTTGCTTTCAATGTGAGGACGTAATTCGTAGTTCGTGATTACGCGTTACTCTTCACCTTCGGTCGCTTGTACATCGGTCGCGGCAGCACCTCGATTGCCACCGGGCGTTCGCGTATCAACACCTCCAGCCGGGTGCCCACTTCGTGCAGGCCCGCCCTCACCCAGCCCATGCCGAGGTACTTGTCCAGCGTCGGGCCGTAGGAGCCGCTGGTGACTTCGCCCACCTGCTCGCCGTCCTTCATGATCGGGTAGTGGGCGCGAGGCACGCCGCGTTCGGTGATGAAGAAGTTTATCAGCCGCTCGCCGCCGGGGTCGTTGGCCGCCCGCTGAAGCGCCTCCCTGCCGATAAAATCGACCCCCTTGTCTAGCTTGACGAAGCGCCCGAAGCCCGCCCACACGGGGTTGCGGTTGTAGCTGGCCGCCACGTCGCTGCCGGACAGGGGCAAACTCGCCTCCAAGCGCAACGTGTCACGGCAACCAAGGCCGCTGGGTGCCGCGCCGTTCTCCACGAACAGCCTCCACAGCCGCACCGTCTCCTCCACCGGGAAGAACAGCTCGAAGCCGTCCTCTCCCGTGTAGCCGGTGCGCGAGATGCGGCAGGGCACGCCGTCTATATCCCCGAAGGTCGCCCAGAAGTACTTTATCGTAGAGAGGTCGGTGTCCGTGAAGCGCTGCACCAGGGCGGCGGCCTCCGGGCCCTGCACGTCGAGCTTGCCCATCTCGTCGGAGAGGTTGCTTATCCGCACGTCGGCGTTGATGCGCCCGGCAAGCTCTTGCAGCCACTGGAAGTCGGCCTTGAGAGGAGCGGCGTTGACCACGATGAAGTTGTGGTCGGGGAACTGGTAGACGATAGTGTCGTCCTGCACGCCCCCTTCTTCGTTGCAGATGAACGAGTACTGGGCCTGGGTGGTGCCGAGGGCCGCTACATTGTTGGAGGTGTAGGTGTTCGCCAGTAGCTGCGCGTCTGGCCCCTGGAGGACGAACTCGCCCATGTGGCAGGTGTCGAAGATGCCCACGCCGGAGCGCACGGCCTTGTGCTCCTCGATAATGCCCCGCTTGTACTGCACCGGCATCATCCAGCCCCCGAACTCCACCATGCGAGCGCCGAGGTCTACATGCTCCTGGTAGAGTGGGGTGCGAGCGGGGGCCGCCACGTCGGCGGGTTGGGCGCGCCGGTCCTCGTCTTCCTTCTTGGACATTACATCGGCGCTGATGGATCGCTCTTCCATATACTCTCCATGCGGTAAAGATAATCGGGAGATGAGGCCGGTAGCCGTTTTGACGCAACAAAAAAGACAGTAGGAAGCAACTTGCCTCCTCTGTCCTTCTACCTGCGAGATTGGCGCATCGGCCTTGCTCCGTCGGCGTCCCTGCGAGGGAACTCTCCAGAGGTATTCGAGATTACGGTCCAATTTGCCTGAGAGTTTCGGCCCCGGCCTTTCCCCTTCGGCGCTCCGCGACTGTGCAGAGTCTCTCCCGCAACCCGCTCCGGCCATTATAGCACGGCCCATGCCCCCAGTCAACGAGCCATACCCGCCCGCACCGCCCTATCAGACCCTCCAAGTCACCTTAGAAGGCAAGCCAGGATGAGACATTCTAATCCGAGCACCCAGGCCCCTATCTTGTCATTTCGAACGCAGTGAGAAATCTCGTCCTCTATGCAGGTGTTGCCATTTCCTGACAGAAGACTGCCAGCATTCTTGAGAAGAAAGGTGATACCCGGGTGCCGAGGGACGAGATTTCTCACTGCGCTCGAAATGACAATGAGAGGCTTGGGTGCTGATGTTCAACAGGCTCGTTATTGCACCGCGTCTAGTCGTCAAAAAGCTCGTACTCGCCCTCGTCTTCATCGTCCTCCTGTGCTGAGACACGCCGCCACACGGCGTCGATGACGTCGAAGCCGTAGCCCCGCCTTGCAAGGAAGCCGGATAGACGCCGCCTCGCCGCCTGTGGCTCCAGGTTGCCGTAGCTGCGCAGCCTCTTGCGGGCCAGGGCGAGCGCGTTCGCAAGGTCAGTGCCGGGCACAGGCTCATCCTCACCGGGTTCATCGCCCACCTTGAGGTCCTCGGCTTGCTGCACTAGCTCCTCTTGCGTTTCGACCTGCTGCTGGAGCACCGCTTCCACGATGTCGGAGGGCACGCCCTTCTGCCGTAGCTCGCTCCTCAACAGGCGGGGGCCGCGCGGGTTGAACGTCATGCGGTTGCCCACCCAGAAGCGGGCGAACTCGTGGTCGTCGATGTAGTGCTGGGCGCGCAGCCGGTCCATAGCCGCGCTAATCTGCTCCGGCGTGAAGCCCTTCTTGCGTAGCCGCTGCTCAACTTCCCGCGCCGACCTCGGCCTGTACGAAAGAAACGAAATCGCCTTCTGGTATATGTCGTCCAACTCCTGCGCCTGGAGAAGCTGTTCCAACCTCTGGGGCGGGCAAAGCTGGCCCACGGTCAGCCGCTCGCTCGCCGCCACGTCCAGCGACACCGCCAGCGCGTGCTTGCCGTCTATGAAGACGTGGACCTTGTTCGCGTCCGCCGGGTCGCCCTGTAGCGCCGTTATAACGTCCGACATGAGCACCTCCGTTAAGCAGAAAAGGGCGAGCGTGGTGCTCGCCCCCTTCCAACAAGCGCGCCTGTTAGAACTCGCCTTCCTCTTCGTCCGATGCGCCGTTCTTACCGGCAGCCACAGCCACACCTGCACCCACTACGAGCGGTTGTATGGTGCCCCCGGTCAGAGCCGCGCGTATCTGTGCCTCGATTTCGTCGGCCACTTCGGGGTTGTTCCGCAGGAACTCCTTCACGTTCTCACGGCCCTGGCCGAGGCGCTGGTCCCCGAAGGAGTAGAAAGCGCCGCTCTTGCGTAGCACGTTTAGCTCGGTGCCCATGTCCACCAGGGAGCCGACACGGCTGATGCCCTCGTTGAACATGATGTCGAACTCGGCGGTGCGGAACGGGGGCGCGACCTTGTTCTTGACCACCTTCACGCGCACGCGGTTGCCCGTGATGTCCTGCCCCTGCTTGAGCGACTCCACGCGGCGAATCTCCATGCGGACCGACGCGTAGAACTTGAGGGCGTTGCCTCCCGTGGTCGTCTCAGGGTTGCCGTACATAACGCCGATCTTCATGCGTATCTGGTTGGTGAAGATGAGGCAGCAGTGGCTCTTGCTGATCGCGCCCACCAGCTTGCGCAGCGCCTGCGACATGAGGCGGGCCTGCAAGCCTACGTGGCTGTCGCCCATCTCGCCCTCGATTTCGGCCCTGGGCACCAACGCCGCTACCGAGTCGACCACCACCACGTCAATCGCATTGGAGCGCACCAGCGTCTCCGCGATTTCTAGTGCCTGCTCGCCGTTGTCGGGCTGCGAAATTAGCAGGTTGTTCAGGTCGAGGCCCAGATTGCCCGCGTACTGCGGGTCGAAGGCATGCTCGGCGTCGATATACGCCGCCACCCCGCCCGCCTTCTGCGCTTCGGCCATGATGTGGTAGCAAACGGTCGTCTTGCCGGAAGACTCCGGCCCGTAAATCTCGACTACGCGGCCCCTGGGTACGCCTGCCCCACCCAGGGCTATATCGAGGGCGACCGAGCCTGTCGGGATCGACTCTACCGCCAGCCGGGAACCGTAATCGACCATCTTCATGATCGAGCCTTTGCCGAACTGCCGGTCTATCTGCGCCATCGCGGCTTCTAGGGCCTTGTCTCTGTCTTTCTCAGACATCTCTGTTCTCCTCTGGAAATCTCCGTGCTAATGATACAACAAATCGAAGCTCTAAAACTCACAAAACAGGTGCGTGCACAAAGACCTCAAAGCGCCGCAAGAGAGCCTCCGCAAATCGCTCATTTGTTCTACTGCACGCACTAATTGTAGCGCAAAATGGCCGCTTTGTCAATGTGGAAAACACCACCTCGTCACGCCTGACCCACCTTCGATGGCTGTGATTCCCACGGCAAGCAAGGCCCGAGTTAGCGACAATCCAAAGCCGGCGAATGTGGCACTAAGGTGAATGGCTTGCCCTGGTAAAGCCTACGAAGTCTCAGCCACGGACAACTGGTGCAAGGCGCTTCTCATAGCCGTCTGAGCCTCGTCCAGGTTGCCGTAGGACTTGCGGGCAGTGGTATCCAATTCAGCCGCCACCACGTGGCCCAGCTTAAACCGCAACGGCGGGACCACCTCATAAGTGTAATGTACCGCCCCGCCTTCAGGACGATTCTCGTAGATACGGCCAACCCACCTGTTTTCTTCTTCTCTCAATACGCATGTAAGTTCACGCGACATACCGGTCTCCTTTGCTCGTAGCGAAAAAGCGATTATTTGCAAGCCTGACAAGCGGCAAGGTCTCCTCTTACCCTTCCATTATACATCTTGCCCCTCCTGCATCTCGTTTTCGCTCGCCCCCGCCCATTAGGGCATCACCATTCGACTGCCTTATAGCTTCATATTGATCTTAATTGGTAACAAGTACTACTTGTAACATCGCTTAGCATTGATATAATAGAGAGACATTGCTCCGCTGTCGCAGTGAGCGTGACTGCTCTCCTTACCGTGCGGGGAGCGGCTCTTACATGTCATGCGTCCTTTGCAGCCGGTAACTGTTTACAACCCGCGAACTCCGCACAGTACGTGGGAAGCAATCACCTAACCCCAGGAGGAACGAACGTGTCCGACCCAAAGACGCAGGCGAGTGCCTCTTGCCAGTATGACCTCGTGTACCCGGAACTAGAGGCTTGCGAAGGCTATCCACCTGTCCTACCCTCTCAATGGATTTGCACAGCGTTACTGCACCCTTTTAGCCCTCCGCCCGATGACGACCCACACCCCGACACCCCATTTTTCCAACTCTGCACAGCCTACATTGAGTACGACAGTGGGTCCTTTCTCTCGGCGCAAATCACCGGGTGCGAATATGGTACGTGGTGGTACATAATCGAACCGCAGGCGACCCTACTCTCGACCGATCAGGGTAACAGCTGGAAAGAGGTGGACATGGGGTGGAGTCTGCCCTCCACAAACTGGTTCGGCGAACCCGCGTCAAAGGCGGTATGCGCGGGGACCTCATACCTCAACTGGATGCAGGCCCAGCAAGTCAACTGGTGGAAGGCCCCCGTGCCCAACTCAAAAGCCTCGACGTGGTATTGGTTCAACGCCACGGGACAGGGTGCG
>DASVQO010000409.1:0-4410 GCA_036389075.1 Chloroflexia bacterium
CAACGGCTACTCCCAGCAGGCCGGCCAAGACCTTCTCCCCGACGCTGGTGCCTGGCCACACCCCACCGCAGGACAACGGCAGCCTGCCTACTCACACTGCCGCGCCTCTGCCCCCAACCCGGACACCCGCACCCGCAGACACCCCCGTTACCCCCGTTACCCCCGTAACCCCACCGCCTACGTCCGTGACGCCACCCGAGTCGCAGCCTGCCCCGGTGGTAGAGGTGTTGCCGGGCATCGGTAGCTACGTGAGCCACTTCAACGGCTGGACGGTGAAGCTGGACGGCACAGGCACGCGCAAGGTGCTGTGGAGCCTCGAGCCCGACACCCAGCACGATGCGCAGGGCACCTTCTGGTTGGCTTACATCGTGTACAGCAACGATAGCAGCACTCCCCGCTCGCTTGCCGCCACCGTGGACTTTACCGTGGAGGGCGCCGACGGCAACCTGTACCCGGAGTACACCGGCCGGGCTAGAGACCCCCAGCGCACCAAGATCGCAGCCGCAATGCACGCTAACCCGCTCGATTTCACCGCCGCCCCCGGACAGCGCACGACCGCCGTGCTGGTGTTCGACCTCCCGCCAGGCGTAGCACCGGCGCAGTTGATAGCCGGTGTCATCGAGGGCGACAGCATCTCCCCTGACGGACGGGTAGCCTGGGACCTCACTACAACCCCGTAACGCACGTACATGCTGCATAATGCCCCTGGAATGGTCGCCAAACGCCGTCTCATACGCATGGCGGCTATTACTAATGTGCCATTCGTGCATAGGCAAATAGCCCCATATTCCACAATGTTATAATAGTGTAAGCTAGCACCAGTCAGGGGTAGCAGAAGGCTTAGGCGCAGTCTCAGTTGACGTGTGCGCCGTGGCCCATTTAGAACGCCGGGTCCGCGGCGTAGCCAATAATGCCGACAAGCACCGCGAACAAAATATGAATCTAATAACAACTCCAGGACTTGAGGCCTGCCCCAGGTGTGACACCCCCATAGAACGTGGGCAGACGGTGTGCTCTCGTTGCGGCCTGCGCTTCGCCCCCGCATCTGCCGGTGCGGGTGGCGCGGCTGCTGTTGTAGCGGCGGACGAATTGCCGGAGGGACCCGCACAGGGCTTCCCCGGCGAGGACGCTGCTTACTCCCCGGCTGAGGCCGACGGCGATAGCACGCAGACGGAGCCGCTTGCGCCCGCGCTCGTGGACGCGGATGCCGCGGACGAGCCCCGCGACGAGGTGGCAGACGCCGGCGAAGCGCACGACCCGGATGTAGAGGGCGACGCGGCCTTCATAACGGGTGAAAGCGTCCCACGCAGCGAGCCCGAGCCTGAGAGCGGGGCCCTCGCTGGAAGAAGCGCCCGTGCCGGCGACGATCCTATCTTCGCCTCCCTGCCGGATGCCTCATACGACGTACCCACTACGGCCTCGGCTCCTGGTAGTGTCCCCAGCTCTCCTTACGATGACCTCGACAGCTTCGATGCTTACGATATCTATGGTGCGCAGGACGATCTCGACGCGACCCATGCCCCGGAAGCGCCTGGCGCTTCTGAGACCCCTGGGGCATATGATGGCCCTGAGACTCTCGATGCCCAGGACGCTCCTGCTGTGCCCGCTATTTTCGATGTGGCGGACGTGCCCCACGATGCAGCCCTGGAGGTCGATCAGGGCCCGGCCCCTGACGCCGTTCTGGACGTTGCCTCGGACATAGCTCGCGACGCTGAAGACGAGCCGGAGATTGTTGGCGCGCCCGTCACCATGTCTATCCCCACTACCCCGATAACCACATTGGCGGTGGAAGACCAGCAGCGGTCGAGGAACCAGTTGCTCGCGGCGGGAGTGGCAGCCGTCGCGCTGCTGGTCTTGTGTCTCGCCGTCGTGCTCGCGGCCACCGGGGACAGGGGAGGCGAAGGCACCCCCACGGTCGAAGCCGGCATCTCCCCCACCGTGCCTGTAATTGCCGATGCCGATACCGCCACTTCAACGGTTGCGGTCGCCACGCCCCTGCCCCCTACCGCCACAGTTGTTGAGGCAGGTACGGAGACCGCCGGCCCCATTGTAGCCCCCACCGATACCGTGCCTGTAGTGGCCGGCACCGAGCAGCCTACGGATACGCCGCTGCCTGTGCCGACCGATACGTCCGTGCCCGTGCCCACCGATACCGAGGCGCCCCTGCCTACAGACACGCTAGCGCCTGCACCCACCGACACGCCCGTGCCGCCACCGACTGATACGGCCGTGCCACTGCCCACCGATACGGCCGCCCCTGTGCCCACTGACACCCAGGCGCCCGCCCCAACCGATACCGCGAGGCCCCAGCCTACTAACACCAGGCCCTCCGCCCCCACCAATACGGCCGTGCCCCCGCGACCTACCGCCACACGGCCTCCCGCCCCGCTGCCCACGTCAGCGCCGAATCGCGGCATAGGCAGCCTGGTTACCGGCTTCAACGGCTGGACGGTGCTGCCCCTGTGGGTGCAGACGCGCAGCCAGCTACCTAGCCCCGACCCCAGGGTCATCTATGTCCCCAGAGGCGTCTACTGGGTGTTGCGCATCGACGCCCGCAACACGCTCGAGCAGCCCCGCTCGTTCGGCGGCACTATGGACTTCGTGTTGAGGGATGCCAACGGTAAGCTATATGCCGAACTGTCGGACCACGGCAGGGAGCCGGGCGTGCGCGATGTGGCGAGACTGGAGGGGCTGAACTCGCTCGACATGGTGCTCAACCAGGGCGAGGCGGGCGGTACGCTGTTGATATACGACATCCCCAGGGGCGTGCAACCCACGCAGTTGGTGGGACGCATCATAGAAGGCAACAGCGTGTCACCCAACGGCCAGGTAGTATGGAACCTGCAAAAGTAGCGGGCTAGCGCGGGGTAAAGGTCAGCACGGGGGTGGACGCGGAGGGCGCGTTCACCCCCTTGTTGCTCGGGACCGAAGGCGCTAAAATCGCCGTCCTTGCAGCGCACCGCCCGCCGGATCGAGATAGAAGCGGGACACGGAGGCGACCGTGCGAGGCGGCAAGTGCCGAGCGTAAGGGGCAGGTCTGCCGCCGCGCTGCACTGTTGCGACGTACCCAAAGGTGAGTATTAGAGAGCATACAGAGGCGAGGGCCAGGTACAAGCCAGGGCCCAGCATATCTGCCACTGGCATGCCTTTAGCCATATTGATCGACCTGCCGAGGTCTCCAGTTATCAGCCCTGCCCCACTAATCTCAATACTGAGCGCTGAGACCCGCACTCCCTTCGTGTATGTCTCGTCGCGGCCCGCACCGGCTGCTACCACATCTGTAGTCTCACCAGGGTCGAACATATAGGCCAGGAAGCTCACCGGCCACGGCTTGTCCAACTCGAAGGCATCTCTAAGCGACCTGATGTAGGCTGAGCCAGTGTCATGCGGAGGTCGCCTTAGTAAGTTGGGTGGCGAACCGGGATTGTACATGATTGCTGTGTACAGAACAAACACGGCGAGGAAGAAAGTGATTATCGCGCCTGTAACCTGACGCAGAAGATGGGACAGCATAGCTTTAGCCTCCACCAAATTTGCCAATCACACACTCTCCCGTCATGGGTGCCTTACGCTCCCCAACTTCAGCAAAGTCTAATGCTGGTGGCAGGCTGCCATGAACCCGTAGTCGCTGCACGGTGGCGACGTACCCGAAAGTCACCATAAGAGAAAAAAGGCATGCGAACATGAAGTAAAGGCCCGGACCATACACCTCAAGGACCGGTACTCCTCTGGCCAGGAAAATAGACCTGCCGAAGTCTGCGGTCAACAGGCCCGACCCGTTGATGTCCCAACCCAATAAGGAGATATGCAGGCCCTTCGGGTAAGTTTCGCGCCCCACGATCTCCGTAATCTCGCTCGGATTGAACATGTAGGCAAGGAAGCTGACCGGCCAGGGTTTGTCCAGGCTGTAGGGTTCCGCCTCAATACTCGGTGGCTGAGATCCAACGTATGGCGGCCCCGTCGGGGTGTACATGAGTAATGTGTACAGGAAGCAGGTCGCAGCCAGGAAGGTGGCAACACCGCTCATTGCCAGCCGTATGAAGTGACGTGCCATAAGTCCCCCTTATCTACGCCAGCCAGAAAACTTGCCTATAATTCGGCGCCTCGAGCCGCTTCACCCCTGCAAACGTGGGAACGATACTGCCCGGTGCCCTGTAGGTGCGGGGCCTGCCCTTGCGCTGGGCAAAGGCGACGTACATGAACGTACAGATGAGCCCTAGCAAGACCGCGAGCACGAGCTGGTAGCCAGGACCGATTACCTCGGATACGGGGGTGATGGGCGCAAGCCACCTCGACTTGCCGAAGTCCCCGGTGAGAGCGCCTGAGCCTTTGAGGTGCAGCCCTGCCACGTTCCAGTCTATGCCTGGCTGTACGTAGGCATTCTCAGCCCAGTCGTACACGAGGTGGGCG
>DASVQO010000410.1:0-6514 GCA_036389075.1 Chloroflexia bacterium
AACTAGATGCGGCGGCAAGCCGTCCTCAGCCTCCTGACCTATCTTACCCTAAGAAGTTGCACTACGGTGAAACTGCTCCCCCCGCGAACCCAGTGGCCGAAAGCGGCAAATAGGCTACCCGTATTGCCATGAGCACCTAAAGAGGGGCCATCCCACAATGTGGGATGGCCCCTCTTTACATGGGTGGAGGTGAGGGGAGTCGAACCCCTGTATCACCAGTTCCGCCAGAGATATGCTACAAGCTTAGTCCGTGATTTAGATCTCGCTCACGCTCCCTCCACGGACGGAGTGATTGTGAGCCAGCCTGTTGGTCTTAGGCCGCCCTTCCCAGGCGCTAGGGCGGCAGCGCCCCGGTTTAGTGTCGCCCGATTCTACCACCCGGGGTTAGGCAGGTCGGACGTCGCTAACTAAGCAGCAGCGAGTGTGTAACTTGGTTTGCCAGTTATGGCGTTGCCCCTGTTTTACGAGGTAAGGCACCTCGGCTTGCAATCCCTAAACTTCCCCAGCGAGCGAATCCATTACACCCCCAGAGAGTTGTTTGAGCGCCTCAGTAGTCGTCTCCACCTCCGCCGCCGTTCCTGCCTCGACTCTTCATCGCCCGCTCGATTTCGCGTTCTGCGTCTCGCTCGGCCATCGAATCCCGCTTGTCGTAGAGCTTCTTGCCCTTCGCAAGCGCGATCTCCAGCTTGGCGAGGCCGTGGACGAAGTAGAGTTTCAGCGGGACCAGTGTGAAGCCTTTTTGCTCGACCTTGCCGCGGAGATACATGATCTCGTTGTCGTGCAAGAGGAGCTTTCGGGGCCGCACCGGCTCGTGGTTGAAGTGGGTGCCGGCCTGGGGCCACGTCGAGATGTGGGCGTTGAGCCACCACGCCTCGCCGCGCTCGATCTTGACGAAGCTTTCCGTCAAGTTCACCCGCCCCGCCCGCACGCTCTTTATCTCGGACCCCGCGAGGACGATGCCCGCCTCGATAGTCTCCTCGATAAGGTAGTCATGCCTGGCCCGGCGGTTCTCAATGACCGGCGCTTTGCCACCTTTGCGGTCCGCCCGCTGTACGCTCATATGCCTAATTATACCAGAATCGAGCGTGATTTGCCACGTTGGGACGCTGTTGGGAGACGTGTCTAAACGCCAAGACGCCAAGACGCCAAGGACGCGCAGAGATTAAGGATTGTTATTCAAGCAAAAGACCAGAGTACGACATCACGTACTCTGGTCCTCTTTCTACTCACTAAACCACAATGACTTGGCGTGGTCCTTGGCGTTTTGGCGTCTTGGCGTTTCCGTCCAATACTATCGGAACTGGTTCATCACTTCTTCCGCGAACGTTTGCAGGGTGTCGAAGCGGGTGAGGTCGTTGCGGAAGTAGATGACGAAGTACTCTACGCCTGCTTGTTCGAGGCTGCGGAAGTACTCGACGGTCTCCTGCGGAGTGCCCACGAAGTTGCGGGTCTGGTACTCCTCCAGGGACGCGCCGCGCCGCCAGCGTTCCGTAGCCGCCTCCGGGTCCTGGCCTGGTTCGAGCAGGGTCATGAAGACGTGGGCCGACTTGATGATGCTGTTGTAGTCGCGCCCCACGTTGTCGCAGTGCTGCTTGAGGATGTCGAACTTGTGGCGGTAGCCTTCGGGGGCCAGGCTCGTGATGTTGCAGGCGTCGCCGTACTTGGCTACCAGCTTGAGCGTGACTTTCTCCCCGCTGCCGCCCACCCAGATGGGCATATGTGGCTGCTGCACACCCTTAGGCTCGTTGATAGCGCCGTTGATCTGGTAGTATCTCCCCTCGAACGTGGCATACGGCTCTTTCCACATAGCGTGGAAGATTTGCAGGGCTTCGTCCAGCATGCGGAGGCGCTCCGGCCCGTCGGGGAAGGGATAGCCATAGGCGCGGTACTCCTCCTCGTACCAGCCCGCGCCTATGCCGAAGTCGAGCCTGCCGTGGCTGAGCACGTCCACCGTGGAGGCCATTTTGGCTAGCAGGGCGGGGTTGCGGTAGTTGTTGCAGGTGACCATCTGGCCGATGCGGATTGTGGAGGTGTCGCGGGCAAGGGCGGCGGTGGTAATCCAGCACTCGAACGTGGTTTCAAGCTCCTGGGTGGGCACGGTGTGGAAGTGGTCGTACACCCATATCGAGTCGTAAGCCAGGCGCTCGGCTTCCTGCCCGAAGCGCGTCATATGCTCGTATTTCTCCACCGGGTCGGCTATATCCATGAGGTCAAGCCGCCACCCCTGCGGAACGAGTACACCGAATTTAGAAGGCATTGGGTTGTTCCTTTCTAAGCGAAGTGAAGTACTGCGTTACACGACTCATGCCAACATGCAATGATCATTTGCGCTGACATGATGCAGTTACATCCCCCGGCGGGGGAGTACCCTTGCACACCTGAGATTGCGGCTGCACCCCTTTGTCCACATAGTGTAAAATGCAGCGGGCAGCTACTTGCACATGAGACGGCTAATGTCGGCCTCTTTATCCCTCTATCTCTGCTCCCTACCCTGGTAAATTGGTCCACCCGACCTACAGACGGAGGTACTACTTACATGGACGACGATGTAATGCGGCGCTTGGTCAAGGGCGTGCTGACCCTGGTGCTCACCAGCCTTGCCGCCCGGCTAGCGGCCTACCTCACCGACCGCATCCTCGGCCCCGAACTGCTCGATGAAGGGTAGGATGGGTGCTCTGCGATAGCCCTTGTGCCTGAAGCCACGGCTGACAAGTGGCAAAGTCCCTTACGAGGACCCTCGTGCATGGGGTAGTCTCCTCTGGCGACTTCGCTCCTTGTCAGTCCGCCAATTCATTGGCAGGGCACACCCACGGGGCGTTCCTCAATACTCACCCTCCCTTATCCACATCCCTTCCCCACATCGGCGGGCTTGACCCTGGTGCGTGAGCATGCAATAATGGGCCAAATCCGATGCGCCTAGCGCGCCGAGGTCCGGCCCATGTCTTTCCTGGACAATCTCCGCCACAATTCACCGCATAACACCCGGCAACAGCAGCACGAAAGCTCCTCTCACCTTCCCGCCGAAGGGGAGGACGGGCTGCGTGCGCAAAGCGACCTGGATGCGGTGGCGGGGGCGATTGAGCGGGCGGGCCTGGGCGTGCCTGCCTCCATCGCGCTTGAGGTGGGGAAGCCGCTGTCGTGGCTGGGCGGGCAGATGCTGTGGGTGTTCCAGCCGTTCGCGCAGGCGTTCGGCATAGGCGCGCGTAAGGGGCCGCTCTCGGTCGAGGGTGTGGCCCGCCTGTTGGAGCGCGAAGGCGGCACGGGGGCCCTGGTGGAGCGGTTGGACGCCCGGTCCCAGGTTGGCGAGCGGGGAGGGCGAAGCTGATGGACTTTAGCAATGCCGTCCCGGCTTACGGCGATACCCTGTACATCATGCTCGGCGTGCTGGTGGCTTTTCTTGTGCTTTACGTGGTCTTTTTGTGGCGGGCGGGCTGGGGTAGGCGCGGGGACACGAGGAGGCCCGTCACATTGCGCGACATCCCCGGCTACGATGCCACCCGCGTGGGGCTGTCCACCGCCGCCGAGACGGGCAACGCCATGCACACCTCTCCTGGTTCCGGCGGCGTCGGCTCCAGGGGCGTGAACACCGCCGCAACGCTCGCGGGCATGAACCTGGTCGAGTCGATGTCGAGGGTGGGCGCGATTACGGGCGCTCCGGTGCAGGCCACCACCAACGACGCTATCGCCTACGCCCTCACCGACAACGCGGTGCGCCGGGGCTACAGGCGGGCTGGCTGGTCGATGGAGAGCGAGAGCGCGGGGGCGCGGTTCCTCACCCACAACGACCCGCTCGCTTACGCCGCCCACGTAACCGATATAGTGGACCGCAGCCGTGTGTCACAGGCGGTCATGGCGGGGCAGTTCGGGCCGGAAGTGTTGCTCATCACCGAGGCGCAGCGGCGCACGGGAGCCTACCAGATCGCAGGCTCTTCCGACCCGCAAGCCCTCGCCCTGATGACGCTCACGGTGGACCACACGCTGGTGGGCGAGGAGATATTTGCCTCGGGCGCGTACCTGGAGCGGCGCACCAGCCACATGGCCTCCCTGCTCGCCCAGGACGGCCTGCGCTGGCTCATCATCCTGCTCATCATTGCCGGCTTCATCCTGGTGAACGTGCTGGGCAAGAACTGGTTCGACATACTTACCCTGTACCCCTGACCATTTTAGATTTTGGATTTTAGATTGCTTACGTACCTAAATCCAAAATCTAAAATCTAAAATCTAAAATCCAAATGACCAACCGAATCGGCTCTCTACTGATACTCATACTGAACCTGGCCCTGGCGTACGTCGCCGGGGTAATCAGCATCGTGGGCTTTTTTACCCAGGGCACCTTCTCGGAGATGGGGGGTACGCTGGCGCAGTGGGTGGCGGTGCTGGTGGGGTTCGCTCTGCTGGTGGGCCTGGGGAACCTGATAAAGGTGCATCTGACGCGCGTGGCGCGGCGTGAGGAGGGGTGGCTCTACAGCCTGGTGCTGGTGGGCAGCGCGCTGGTGGTGGTGGGCATGGGCCTCATGGGTGGCGGGCCGGGCGATGCCTCGGTAGCCTGGGTGTTCCAGTGGATTTACCAGCCGCTGGGGCAGGCCGTGTTCTCGCTACTCGCCTTCTTCCTGGTCACGGCCCTGTTCCGCTCCACCCGCCTGCGCAACGCCGAGGCCCTGGTGCTGCTGGGCGTGGCCCTGCTGGTGATAATCGGCCAGGCCCCCATCAGCAGTATCCCCCCGCTCGACGTGATGGTGGGGGTGAAAGACTGGATATTAGAGTACCCGGCGCTGGCGGGCATCCGAGCCATACTGCTGGGTGTTTCCTTCGGCGCGATAGCTATGAGCCTGAGAATATTGTTGGGCTTCGACAGACCCTACCTGGATTGATTTTAGATTTTGGATTTTGGATTTTAGATTGCTCGACGGCCTAAATCCAAAATCTAAAATCTAAAATCTAAAACCGATATGCCTGATGTAGTTTGTACAACTTGCGGGGCTACTAACCGGGGCACCAGCCATTTCTGCGCCCGGTGCGGCCAGCCTTTGCCTCCGGCTGAGGAGGGGGCGCAGGACGCGTCTGCTGCCGGTGAGGCGGGGCAGGGCGCGCAGGTCAAGCCGGACGCGCCGCCTGCCGGGGTGGACTTGCCGTGGTTGCAGGCGGTGCAGCAGCATTCGGTCAAAGAGACCAGCGACCTGCGCCGGACCCCGCCCCCCGCCGTGGAGCCGCCCAAGCCTCCCGCTCAGCCCGTTCAGCCTAGCCCGCCACCCGGCCCCGAATCTCAGCCCCCTGTAGAGCAGGCTGGACCGACCCAGGCGTCCGAGGCCGAGCAGATGCCGCCCAACGTGCGCCAGTTGCCCGTGCGCGAGGCTGCCCAGGCTCCACAAGCTCCCCAGCAGCCCGAATCGGGTGCCCAGGCCCCGCCCTCCGACCCGAATGAGCCGCCGCCCGACTGGGTGGTGAGCATCCTTGAGCCTAGCGTGACCCCGCCCCCTCCCCAGCAGGAGTACGAGCCGGAGGAGCTTGCCCACATCATGCCGTGGGTGCACCCCGACCCGGACCAGGGTGCCGCGGGGCCGCCAAACCCGGCGGCCGGAAGCCAGCTCCCCCCGTGGCTGCGCGAGGTGACGGTGCAGGAGACGCTGCAAGCGGTCCCTCCCACGCCACCGGAGGAAGCGGAGGCCCCTACCGGCTACGAGGACTACGCGCTGGAGGGCATAGAGCCTTTCGTGCCGCCTCCTATCGCTGAAGAAGAGATTGCCCAGCCGCAAGCCCCCAGGCAGGAGGAGCAGGTGCCCGCCTGGCTGCGCGCCATACCGGGCGGCTCGGACGAGCGCGGGCAGGCTTTGATAGATGCGGGCGAGACGGTGCCCGACTACTCGGCACAGGCCGCGCTCGATGCGATGCCCGCTATCTCGGAGGGTGGGGGCCGCAACATCCCCGTGCGCGCGCCGAGGGCGGGGGCCGTAGATACGCTGGCCGCGCTGTTGCACACCGAGACGCTCAACATGCCGCGCCGGGTGCCCTCCGGTATGCCCGGTATGCTCGTGCTGGACGAGCCCGCCGCGCGAGGCGGCTTCACCCGCTGGTTGCTGCCGGACGGGCTGATTTACCTGCTGGTGCTGGGCGTGTTGCTGGCGATATTGCTAATCCGCCCGCCCTTCGGGGATATACCCTTCGCCCCCAGCACTGACGTGACGCAGTTCTACAACGCCGTGGAGTCGGTGCCCTCGGACCGGCCCGTGCTGGTGGTGTACGACTGGGACGCCACGCGCTCCGCCGAGATGTCGGTGCTGTCGCAGGCGGTGATGCGCCACCTAATGTCGCGCCACCTGCCATTCGTGACGATCAGCACGGCCCCCCAGGGCCCCGGATTCGCGCAGCAGGTGGTGCGGTCTGCCCTCGCGGACCCGGTGTCCAACTACGGCTATACCTACGGCACCGACTACCTCATCCTGGGCTACATCCCCGGCAACGAGGCCGCCCTGCGTTCGGCGGTCGACAATTTCGCGGCGGTGCTGCCCCTCGACTA
>DASVQO010000411.1:0-7830 GCA_036389075.1 Chloroflexia bacterium
GGAAGTGTCTGCCACAGACGGGAAGACCTACACGGTGCAGTACTTCGAGCGCAACCGCTTCGAGCTACACCCTGAGAAGGCAGCACCGTACGAAGTAGAGCTCGGCCTGTTGGGCGTGCAGCAGTACAAGCTCACCCCCATACCTGCCGACCAGCTTCCTTTTGCTCCTCCCCCGAATGTGACCTCCACCAAGGACACCCTCGTCCAGGGCAGCTTGCAGGAGCCTACTTCGCTGGTGGGTGTTGAGGAGAGCACCGTCGTGGCCGGCCGCTTCACCAGCGCGATCACGTTCGCTGATGCCTCCGTCATCCTCGATGACAAGCAGAATCCTGTGCCGACCGTGGTGTGGTACGTACCGACAATCGAAAATGGCGGGACGTACTTCGTAGGCACGGGTGGGGACCGCCACCTCGTAACGAAGTTCAAGCTTCGCCGTGGTGTGAAGTGGGCCGACGGCAAGGAAGTCACTTCCAACGACTTCGTCTACGGCTACAAGTTCACCCTTGCCAATCCCAACGTTGTAACCAGCCAGCTTTGGAAGAAGCTCTCCACGGTAGACAACCCTGACAAGTACACGGTTATCTACAACTGGCTCTCCCTAAACGAGGCTACCGCCAAGTGGAACGACCCCAAGACCGACAAGGTTGACTATGCATTCTTGCAGGCGTTCGTGAACCTGAAGAAGCCCGTAGTAGACCCTCAATACGTGTTCATCGGCGCCGTGTTCCCCGAGCAGACGCTGAGCAAGCTGCCGGTAGACAGGCTGCAAGAGTCTGACTACGCACGCAACCCGATGGGCTTTGGTCCTTACATGGTGCAGTCGTGGAAGCAGGGCGAAGAGATGGTGTTGGTTGAGAACCCCAACTATAATCTCACCGCCAAGCCTCTCATCAAGAGGATCGTCAGCCGCTTCCAGACCGACGTCAACCAGAACGTTTCGCAGTTCCTCACGGGGAATCTGGACGCCATCGCCGGTGAAGCCTTTGTAGTGCCCCCCGAGCAGTGCCCTCAGATCACAGCCGCCGGTGGCACCTGTGCCGCCGTGCCCGCCGCGTCCTGGGAGCACCTGGAGCCGTACTTCGCGTATGCTCCTTTCGCAGACAAGAACGTACGCCAGGCCATCATGCAGGCCATCAACCGCCAGCAGATTGCCGACGTCGTGTTCAAGGGTGGCGCGAAGGTCATGAACAGCCCGGTGCCCCCGACCATCTACTACTCGCTGGACAACCCGGACTTCGCCAAGACTTACCCGGACCTGGCCGCCAAGTACAAGCTGCCCGTCTACACCTTCGACCCGGCAGCAGCCAACGCTCTGCTGGACAAGGCAGGCTGGGTGCGCGGCGCTGATGGTATCCGTGCCAAGGGCGGCGAGAAGCTGTCGTTCGAGTACGGCACCACCCGCAACGCCACTCGCCAGGCCATCCAGGCGCTGGTACAGGCCGACCTCAAGGCTGTAGGTATCGATGCGGTGACCGTGAACTACCCGCAAGGGTTCTTCGCCCCCGACGGCCCGATCTCGACCGGCAAGACCAAGCTGGCCCAGTTTGCCTACAACCAGAGCAACTACAGCAACTTCGACGTGTACTCCGAGGACGAGCTGTGGACGCCCGAGGACATCGGCAAGCAGAACCGCCAGCAGTACAAGAACAAAGTGGTGACCGAGGCCAACCGCGTGCTGGGCTCCGAGCTCGATCGCGCCAAGATCGCTGAGGCCGCCGCTCAAATCCAGGTCGAGATGATGAACGACATCGCCGTCATGCCCCTGGTGCAGCGCCCGAACATTGAAATCTACCGCACCACCCTGCAGAACCGCAAGGTTACCAATAGCCAGGCGTCTCAGTGGTGGAACATCATGCAGTGGTACTTCAAGTAGTGCTGCGCTCACCGTGGACCTGCTGAAGCAGGCCCGCAAGAGTGGACCCTCGTCTTTGCGGGCGGGGGTCCTTCTCTTTTCAAGCCGGGCGAAACAAAATCGCCTGTGTTTGCATACTATCTGGTGGACGGCGTGAACGGGACGGTTTCCGGTGAACCCAACGGCCCCAGGGGTTGTACCTAGAGTAGAGGGAAAACGGCCCGGCGAGAGCTAATCGCGTTGGCGGTTGCGCGATTATGCCAGGCATGCATCCGAGCGCGTCCAAACTACACCCCTTTTTGGAATAGCCATGATGAACCGATCCGTCTACACGCCCGCCTACGGCACTGTGCCCAACCTCCGGCCCCGTGCCAGTGCGCTGCCCGTGCAACTTACACCTCTAATCGGCCGAGAGCGAGAGACCGAGGAAGTAGCCCACCTGCTGGACGACCCGGGAGTGCGCCTGCTGACGCTGACAGGTCCTCCCGGCGTAGGCAAGAGCCGCCTCGGCCTGCATGCCGCGAACACCGTGCTCGGCAGCTTCCCGGATGGCGCGTACGCCGTGGAGCTGAGGGACGAGCATGACACGGCAGGGGTGGTAGCTCGCCTGGTTTCCGCGCTGCAACTCGACCCGTACGAGGCTGACGAGGCTTCCGAGAGCATTAGAGCCTACCTGCAGGGCAGGCGAGTGCTGTTAGTGCTGGACGACTTTGAGCAGGCGATAGAAGCCGCTCCCCTGGTGCTCGACTTGCTGGTGGCATGCCCTGGCGTGAAGGCCCTGGTGACGAGCAGGTCGCCCCTGTATGTGCGCGGGGAGCACGTGTTCCCTGTAGCGCCGTTGGACTTGCCGGTGGCAGAGCCGGAGGGCAGCGGCGGCGAGGCACAGCACTCGGATGCCGTGGCGCTGTTCGCGGAGCGGGCCAGGTCCGTCAAGCCGGGCTTCCAACTGAGCCAGCAGAATACGCCCATAGTGGCGGAAATCTGCACGGCGGTGGATGGCCTGCCCCTGGCAATCGAGCTTGCAGCCGCGCGTATCAATTTGATGCCACTGCCCGCGATTGCCGCCTGGCTGCAGAGCAACCAACCCCTCGATCTACTCGTCACCACCGGCCCCCGCCTCCCGGGCAGTCAGAAAGACCTGCGTAGCGCGCTCGAACGCAGTTACAATCTGCTCGGTCCCGGCGAGCAGAGATTGTTCCGGCACCTGTCCGTGTTCGTGGGGAGTTGTACGCTCCAGGCCGCGGAGGCGGTTTGTAGCGACGACCACGTGGCCCCGCACAGGTTGGGGCAGGAGGTCCTGAAGAGCGCCCAATCATTGAGCGACAAGGGCCTGCTCTATTACAAGGAGCTACAGCCCGGGCAGTGGCGCGTGAGTATGCTGGGGCTTATCAGGGAGTTCGCCCGCGAGGTGCTCGAAGAGTGCGGGGAAGCAGAGGTCGCCCGGCAGAGGCACGCGCGCTATTTCGTCAGGCTGGCAGAGGAGATAGAGCGCGAGACGTTGACCGCCAACGCGAAAGCAACGTTCGACCGGGTAGAACCCGACCAACCCAACCTCATGTCGGCAATAGACTGGGGGCTCGCCTCGGAAGAGACCCACGAGATGGCCGCCCGGATAGCAACTTCGATCTACTTCTTCTGGGAAGCCCGTAACTACTGCAAGGCGGGCCTCGAAAAACTGGAGACCCTGGCAGCCGCGCCCTCCCTGCAGGCTCGCACGGAGATGCGGGCAAGAGTACTTAGTGGCGTTGGCCGGCTGAGGCTGTGGCACTCGACGCCCGCGCTGGCCGCCCAGGCCTTTGAAGAGGCCCTCGCGATGTACCGCGAGATTGGCGACCCGGTAGGCGCAAGCATCGCGCTAGGCGGCCTGGCACACGTGGCGCGAAAGCTGGGCGACCTCGACAGGGCCAGGGCGCTCGCACATGAGGCCCTGCAACTACGCAGGCAAAGCGGGCAGCGCTGGCTGGTGGCGCAGTCCGTAACGCACCTGGCCGTCCTCTCAGCCGAAGCCGGGGAGCCGGAGTACGCCGCAGCCCTCACGGTGCGGGGCATCGCCCTCTTCAAGTCGATGAACGCCAAGTGCTGGGTGACTACCCTGATGGAGTCCCTCGATAAGCTCTGTGAGGAACTGGCCTACCAGATACACACGCCCGAGTCGTTCCAGGAGATCACCGACGACCTGGACGAGCTTTGGGAGGTCCACAAGCCCAACAGGACCCAGGCCGAGCAGGTGGCGCACGGCTACGCACAAGTTGAGAGAGGCAACGCTGCTGGGGCGGAGGTAGCAAGGGAAGAAGAGGGGCAGGTGCGAGAAGAAGGCCCGGAGCAGGCAGCCGCCCCGGCAGAGGGTGACCTGTCGTCTCTGACGCCTCGTGAGGTGGAGGTGCTACGCCTGCTTGCGCGGGGGCTAACCAACGTGCAGATGGCCGAGGAGCTAATGGTAAGTCGCCATACGATAGACGTGCACATCCGCTCCATTTACGGCAAGATCAACGTGCACTCACGCTCGGCAGCCACCCGCAAAGCGGTCGCGGAGGGGCTGATTTAGGCATAGGTGGCCCCGGTTGCGCGGTACGAGAGTGACGCGTGCCCGTGCTTGAGCCTAGGCCTGAATGCGAAGCGTTGCGTGAGGCAGGACCAGGTTCCCCTTTGTCATTCTGAGCGCGGCGAAGAATCTCGTCCTTCACCACCCAAGTATCACTTTTCCTCACGGGACCGGCGCTAGTACGCTGCTATGGTGCTATTGAATAGGGGAACATCCCGGTAGAGGACGAGATTCTTCGCTGCGCTCAGAATGACAGGAGCCTCCTTTGTTCGCGCGTTTCCTGGAGGTTGCAGATGGGCCTTAGTAGCGGCACCCGCACGTTTTACTCATTTTGATATTGCAACCGCCGATATTTCGGTTATACTTTCATGATGTTGGCCGCACCGGCTGACGCGCGCACTCGGCTATGCACCTGCCCTACACTATCACCTGCTAGCCTTATGACAGGGGTAACTATTGCGGTACCATGTGCCACGGCGGATTGAGCAGCATGTGGCCGGAACTGTAGCGGGAACATGACCGCACCAGGAGCTATTCGTTCTTGAACCAGAGCGGCAACCAAGCCAACCAGACACCCCCGGCCAGGAACGGCAAGCACATGCCCGGCGGGCGCGACACGGTGCCTCACCGCCACGTCCATCGCGCGCGGGCCACGGGCGGCGCTCACCGGGGCCGGGAAGTCCTGTCCGACCGTAAGGCCGTGCGCCTGCACACCGAGAGGTACCGGCGCAGGATGCGCCTCGTAATGGTGCTGATGGGCCTGCTGCTTACGTTCGTGGTGGTCTTAGCCGTCGGAGTGTACGTAGTTGGGACCGCCGTGCTCGATAGCGTATCGCAGGCCGCCACCGACATATTCGAAACGCCTGTGGCCCAGCTCCCGCACTCCGACTCTGGGGCCGACATGCCGGAGGGCACCCCCCCGGGTATCACTTTCCCCGACTGGGACAAGAAGGAGCCTGTCAACATCCTCCTCATAGGGTTGGACCAGCGGGTGGGGGTAGAAGAGACACGCACCGACACGCAAATCATAGTGCATATAGACCCGGCAGCCCGGACCGCCGCCCTCGTATCGCTCCCGCGCGACCTGTGGGTGGAGATCCCGGGGCACGGTGAGGACCGCATAAACGCCGCTTACAAAACGGGCGAGAAGGAAAAGCCCGGCAGCGGCCCCACGCTCGCCAAGGCCACCGTGCGCGAGAACTTTGGTATCCCCATCCACTACTTCGCGATGGTCAATTTCAAGGGTTTCGAGCAGATAGTGGATACGCTGGGGGGCGTCACGATAGACGTGCCCCGGCCCCTGGTGGACAACGAGTTCCCCTTCCAGGAGTTCGGGGCCACGCGCGTCTACATACCGGCCGGGTTGCAGCACATGGACGGGCATACCGCGCTCCAATACGCCCGCTCCCGCCACGCCGACAGCGATATAGGCCGCAACTCCCGGCAGCAGCAGGTGCTGCTAGCGATAAAGGAGCAGGGGGTGAGCCTCGACGTGCTGGCTCACATCTCCGAACTGGCCGAAGAGTTAGGCGACTCGGTGCGCACCGACCTGCTGCCAACGCAAATCGGCTCGCTGGCGCAGCTATCGCAAAGCATAGACGGCGATTCCATACAGACCGTGGTCATAGCGGGGAACATGATACGCGAAACCACGCTGCCCAGCGGCGCCAATGTCCTCATGCCCAGGTGGGAATTGATACGCCCCGCGATCACGCAGGCGTTCTCCGACCCGCGCCTGGGGAACGAAGCCGCCCGCCTTTCAGTCAAGAACGGCACCTGGACGGCCGGGGTGGCCCGCAAGGTAAGGGACGAGCTGGCGGAGATAGGCGTGTACGTGGCCGACCTTTCTAACGCGCCCGATAGGGGCAAGCACCCCACGACCACCATCACCGACTACACCGGCGGCAAGAAGCCCTACAC
Organism: Chloroflexia bacterium; assembly: GCA_036389075.1. GTDB lineage: Bacteria > Chloroflexota > Chloroflexia > QHBQ01 > JADMIH01 > JADMIH01. The sequence continues at coordinate 6,315 of DASVQO010000411.1, forward strand.
CATCGAATCGGTGACCACCATGCTTGGCATCCCGCCCGACGAGGTCAAGCAAGCCCCCGCCACTCAGGCGCCCAAAGCCGCGGACGGCAAGCCGGTAGACATTCTCGTGATGGTCGGAGATGATCGCATAGGCCGGTAGGGGCCCATGCGAAAGCGGCCATTCTGCCTCGGCTTCTCCCTGGCTCAATGCAACAGCATCGGAGTAGATAGGCCCAAACACTTGTCCAAAGATGTTTCCAAGCGTGCAATGAGAAGCACAATCGGGCTCGCCCCCGGTCCTGGTCCCCCTGGGAATCCATAAGAGTGTTACACAGGCACCGGCTGCGCTGACGCTACCATGACGATCAGAAAATCATATTGGTGCCATCGAGAAGAGGAGAAATAACCAGGGATGAGACATATGTCTCATCCCTGGTTATTTCTCCTCTTCTCGTGCTACTTAGCGACGGAGTGCGACGCTAATCTCAGCCTATCGCCATATCTCCCACCGATTGCAGCGGGTTCTGGATGTGGTGGCGCAGGTGCTCCGCGATGGGGAAGGGACGCCAGCGGCCGCCCTCGCCGCTCGTGTTTAGCTGGTACACGCCCAGGTCGAGCAGGTAGCGGTCGAGTTGGCCCCGCTCCCAGCGGTAGTTCCACTCGATCATGGTGAACATCGGGAACCATGTATACCCAAGCACGGGCACGCCCTTCTCGCGCAGTTCCTTTATCATCCTGAGGGACGAATTCAGCCAGGCTATGCGGTCTTCCTCCGCATCGCGCGCGCTCGTCTCGGTGATCATCACAGGGCTGCCGTAGCGCCTGTAGAAGTCCTCCACCATGTCCCCGAAGCCGGAACCGTCGTGCTCCACCGTGCGGGAGACCACGTGCCCGTGCTCGTCCAGGTTTAGCTCCTGGGTGGACCACTGAGGGTAGAAGTTCAAGCCCATCACGTCCACGGGTATAGGCTGGCGGGCTATCCACTCGAGGTCGCGGCGTCGGGCCCCGCTATTGAGCAGCCAGGGGTAGAGCGGGTGGTCGGGGGTGACGCGGCCCGTAATGAGGTCGAACGACAGGAAGCCCTTGAGCCGGTTCTGCTCGGCAAGCTCCTCCAACGCGGGGTGCGCCGCCCTGCAAATACCGGCCGCCTCCACGTGCACCATCCTGGCTTCAGGCTGCACCGACTTGATAGCGTGCACCGTGGACAGTATGCCTTTCGCTAACTGCACGAACATCTTGACGTAGCCCTTGTCGCCCTTCAAGTAGGGGGGCCAGGCACCTTGCATGCCGCACAATAGCGAGCTAACCAGCGGCTCGTTGCAGGGGGTGTACCAGCGCACCAGCCCCCGGTAACGCTCGGCGAACGCGGCGGCATAGCGGGATACGCAGGTGTGGTACTCCTCGTTGGCAAACTCGCGGCGCAGCCAGTAGGGGCAGCCGTAATGCACCAGGTCGATAATTGGGGTGATGCCCAGTTCCTCGACCATGTAGGGGAGCACCTGGTCGGTCCAGCGCCAGTCGTACTCGTCGGGGATCG
>DASVQO010000412.1:0-5505 GCA_036389075.1 Chloroflexia bacterium
CGGGCCGCACGGCGTGGCAATGCTGGTGCAGACCCTCACCGACAACCGCAACCGCACGGTAGCCGAGGTGCGCGCGGCCTTCACCAAGGCGGGTGGCTCGCTCGGTGAGGCCGGTTCGGTCGGCTGGATGTTCGACCCCAAGGGCATAATCGTCATAGCGCCCCAGAACGGCCAAGACCCCGATGAGGTCAGCCTCGCCGCGATTGACGCCGGGGCCGAGGACGTGAGCGTGGACACCGACGACGATGGCGACACCCACATCGAGGTAATCACCGGCTTCGAGGACCTCAAAGCGGTGCAGGACGCTCTCACCGGGGCCGGTTACAACGTGACCAGCGCCGAGCGCACCATGCTCCCCAAGACCACCATGGCCCTGGATGACAAGGGCCTCGAATCGGCCCTCCGCCTGATAGACCGCCTGGAAGACCTCGATGATGTGCAGACCGTCTACACCAACCTCGACCTTTCCCAGGCCGAAGCAGTCATGGCAGGAATAAGCTGAGGCCGATTTAGAAATTAGAATTTAGGATTTGCCCGGATACGCACTAAATCTTAAATCCGAAATTCTAAATTCTAATTTCTAAATTCTAAATCCAACAATGGTACTGATACTAGGCATCGACCCCGGCACCGCTATCATGGGCTACGGCCTTGTTGATAGCGGTGCCGCCGATTCTCACGATGCGCTGGGCGCGCTGAGGCCGGGGTCGGAGCGGCTGAAGATGATCGAGTACGGGGCGCTGCTCACGCCCGCCAACGCTCCCCTGTCCGAGCGGCTGCCCCTCTTGTACGATGGGCTGGTGAAAATCATCCACGAGTACAAACCGCAGGGCATGGCAATCGAGGAGCTTTTCTTCAGCAAGAACGTGCGCACGGGGCTATCAGTGGCCCACGCGCGGGGAGTGGCGATACTGGCGGGCGCGCACTCCGGCCTCACTATAGGCGAGTACACCCCCTTGCAGGTGAAGCAGGCGGTGGTCGGCTATGGCAAGGCCACCAAGGAGCAGGTGCAGGCGATGGTGCGCGTGCTCCTCGACATGGACCACACCCCCCGCCCCGACGACGCCGCCGACGCCCTCGCTATCGCCATCTGCCACATCCATTCCAGCGCGTACGAGGACCTCGTGTCGCGGGGGCGATAGTCACGCGTTTACCAAAACGCAAAGCACGCGCAAACACGTTGCTGGTCCATGCGTGCAGCGACATGCACCTGTATCTCTAACACCTGTCTAAGGGGGTGATGCTGATACACGGCCTTGTTATAGGTCTGTTAATGCGTTTTTGGCTTGTCGGCGGTAAGGGCTAATAAGCTATGATATCGGCTATACCCCACATACTAATTCTCCTTCGTCGCGGGGGTAACATCATCTCATGTAGTGACAATCACCATTGGAGGTACTAAGATGAGCGACCTGGATGGAGTAAAGGATACGGCCACGGCCACACCGTACAAATTGGAGGCCCGCGAGGGCAGGGCGCTGTGGCACCTGGGCGCGCTGCTCACGTTCAAGGCCCTGGGCGAGGAGACGGGCGGGCAGTTCTGGGCGTTGGAGGGGTTCGCGGACTCCAACATGGCGGTCCCCCTGCACTCACATAGCCACGAGGACGAAATCTGGTACGTGCTGGAAGGCGAGATCATTTTCACCGTGGGCGACCGGCAGCTTACCGCCGGCCCCGGCACCTATGCCTATATTCCCCGCAACACGCCGCACACCTTCCAGGTCGTCTCCGAAACCGCGCGGTGGTTCGGGTTTGGCACCCCCGCCGGGCTGGATAAGTGGTTCTTCGAGACGGGCGAACCGGCACAGTCCCTCACCCTGCCCCCGCCGCCCTCCTCGCCCCCCGACGTGGGAGCAATCGTCGCCAGCCTCCAGGCCTACGGCACCGAAACCCTCGGACCCCCACCCAATGCGTAGGCTTTCCTGAGCGTCAAGCAGCACGCCAGGGGAAATATTCTTATTCACCGCAGAGGCGCAGAGAACGCAAAGGTACGCAGAGAAGCATTGAGGGTGTTCTAGCAGGGGCAGCATCTTACTGTAAGATGCTGCCCTTATTCCAAACTAAACCTTCCCTTATCTCAGCGCGTCCTCTGCGTCCTCTGCGCCTCTGCGGTGAATAATTTGTTCCTATTTGCTTGGTGCTTCGCGTTTGCGTCTCCCAAATGGCGGCCTGAAATGTGCCTGGTGTATCATACAAAGGCATAACACAAGCAAAAGGGAGATACGATGACGAGCGATATAGAGAAGAGCAACTGGGTGCGCGTAATCGAGGCGGGCATGCTGCCGCCGGGCACGGGCCACCGCTTTGCATACCAAGGTGAAGACATAGCCATTTTCAACACCGGCGACGAGTTCTACGCGATAGGAGACACCTGCACCCACGCCGAGGCCTCCCTCACCGACGGCGACTTTTACGAGGACATGCGCGGCTGGGTAGCCGAATGCCCCCTGCACGGCTCCCAGTTCGACGTGACCACCGGCGAGGCGGTATCCCTCCCTGCCACAGGCAACAGCGGCAAATACGCCCTCAAGGTAGAGGACGGCATTATCTACATCAACCCCGAACCCGTCACTCCCAGGAAGGAGTGAGGAATTTCGAATTTCGAATTGCGAATTTCGAATTTGTTGAATACCTGCTAAATTCGAAATTCCAAATTCTAAATCCGAGATTACCCCTTCGGGACGTAGAAGGTAAACTTGCCATAGTTCTGGAAGCCGAGCCTGCGGTAGATGCTGCTGCCCATCTCGGTGGCCTGGAGGATGGCGAGGCGGTAGCCGAGGTCGCGGGCGTCAAGGAGGGGGGCTACCGTGATGTACGAGCCTATGCCCCGGCCCCTCGCGTGCGGCACAGTGGCTACCATGTAGATACCCGCCACACCCGCCCCGTAGAAGACAGAGGAGCTTGCCACGGGCTCGCCGTCGAACAGGCCGAGGTAGTGCTGGAAGGGCGCGTCCTCTCCCAGGCCCAGGCACTCGAACACCACCCGCCACTGGCGGCTGAAGTCCTCCGGCGGCCCGAAGCCCGTGGCCATCGCGTGCATGTAGGCGTCAAGCGTGCCGGCGTCGCGCACCCGCACCACGCTAAGCCCTTCCGGCTTCGGCACGTCGGCGTTGAGCGCGTGCAGGTCGGCGGCCATCGCCAGCTCGCCCCCACCCACCGACATGCCGTGCTCTTCCAGGCGCGAGCCGAGGTCCGGCGGCTGGCTGCTGGGGCCGACCGCCCAGTTCCACCTCGTATCGCGCCGGCGGAACATCTCCGCCATCTCCGCCACCTTTTGCCCCACGTCCTCCGGCCTCAGGCTGGCGCGCACCACCCCGTTGAACCCGCCCATCTTGATAGGCGTGGCAAACCACATCAGGTCAGCCTCGTCGTGCACCTCCGCGCCCGGCAGGCAAGCCATCTGCTTGTGAAACTCGATAAAGTTCTGGTCCGTCGCCCACGCAAGCGTAAGCGGCGACAGGTCGTCTAGGATTTCAGGCAACTTGCCTCCTAAGGAGGAATTACGAATTACGAATTGCGAATTACGCGTGAAGATTGATGAGACCTCGTAGGGGTAAGAAAGGCTTTGCGCACAAAAAGAAAAATCCTGCGGAATGCCCTTAAGCAGGATTTTTCTTTAACATACATGTACCGGCACTCTACAACGTAATTCGTAATTCGTAATTCGTAATTGACTAATACGCTCCCTGCCGTTTGACCACTGCTGGGATCGTCTTGAGGATGATCGTCGCGTCCATAGCGAGCGACCAGTTTTCGGCGTAGTAAATATCGAGCTTGACCATCTCCTCGAACGACAGGTCGGAGCGGCCGCTTACCTGCCACAGCCCCGTGAGGCCAGGGGTCACGTCGAGCCGCTTGAGGTGCCAATCGCTGTACTGGTCCACCTCCCGGCGCAACGGCGGGCGGGGGCCGACCCAGCTCATCTCGCCCTTCAGGATGTTGAATAGCTGGGGCAACTCGTCCAGCGAAGTCCGGCGCAGGAACCTGCCTACCGGGGTGAGACGCGGGTCGTTCTTGACCTTGAAAATGGGTCCGTCCGCCTCGTTGAGGTGCGCTATCTCGGCCAGGCGCTGCTCGGCGTCCTCGTACATAGACCGGAACTTGTAGCAGGTGAACTCCTCCCCGCCTTTGCCCACGCGCTTCTGCTTGAACAGCACCGGGCCGGGCGAGTTGAACTTCACAGCCGCCGCGATAAAGAGCATCGGGATGGCCGCCACGGCCAGCGAACCCACCGCCAGCGTCACGTCGAGCAGGCGCTTGACGAACAGGTTGAAGCCTTGCAGCGCCACGTCCTTCACGCCGATGAGGGGCACCCCGTTCAGCGCGTCGATGCGCACCTCGTTGAAGCGCATCTCGAACAGGTCGGGCACCAGCTTGAAATCCACCCCGCAGGCGCGGCAGCTATCGATGATGTTGAGGATCTGGGTGTGGTGGGTGGCGGGCAGGGCCACGATTACCTCGTGCACGTCGCGCCCGCAGATGATGCGGTCTACGTCCTTCAGCGTGCCGAGCCACTGGGGCATGGAGCCGTTGCGCACCCGCAGGGGCACCCGCCAGTTGTGCCCGCCGGGGCTTTCCTTCACGTCCGACACGTAGCCGGTGAGCTTGTAGCCCAGGTCGGTGCGCTCCACGATGTCCTTCATGATGCGCTGCCCCGCCAGCCCCGTGCCGACCACCACCGCCCTGCGTATGTTGATGCCCCGCCGCCACAGCCACAGGCGCAGCATGCGGAACGCGAACCGCTCCACCGCGAATATCGCCAGCGTCGATACCCACAGCAACAGGAAAAGCCCACGGCTGGGGAGCACCGGGTTGAAGAACAGGGCACCGAGCGTCAGGGCCGCCACTGTCACGAGGGAAGCGCCGAACACCACGCGCATGAAGTCGAACCAGGAAGCGCCGCGGGGCAGGGCGTACATGCTGCGCGCGTGGAAGGAGAGCAGCCCGATTGCCACGAAAGCCGCTATGTAAGGATAGAAGAAGGAGAAGGGCTGGTACGAGCTATCGGCCACCACGTTGCGGCCGATCTCGATTTCGTAGCGCAGCCAGTAAGCAAGCGCGAAGGCCCCCACCAGCAGAAAGCCGTCCATCACGAGCCGGGCCGCGACGAGAGCTACGTGCTGCCTGCGGGCCGAAAACGCCTGCGCCGGGGGCAAGGCCACCAGGCCCCTGTTAGAGGCGGGCAGGGCGCGCGTGACCTTGCCACTCGTGTCCGAATTGCCTGTGATGTCGGGCATGTCCACCTGCCCCTGCTCGGCCTCTGCCGTGTAACTCTGGTGAGCGTTCATAATCTAAAAAGTGCCGAGCGACGGCGATAAACGCATAGCTAGATCGTGTCTGGGACCTCGTTAGTTTCGCGGGACCCTAGTCCTATCTGTCATCCTGAGCGTAGCGAAGGATCAGCCACCCGTGTTTGACCCTTGCTATTGTTGCACCACCGTGCCTTTTACCGCCGTCATCCCCAACGTTGTAGACCTTGGCTTACCCACCTGATCCTTCGCTACG
>DASVQO010000413.1:0-2071 GCA_036389075.1 Chloroflexia bacterium
CAGCACCCAAGTATCACCTTTCCTACGGCACAGAGTCTGATGAGAAAAGGGTAACAACCCGGTGTAGGACGAGATTTCTCACTGCGTTCGAAATGACAAGGTAGGGGCTTTGCTCTTGATGTTCGACTGTTCTGTTTTCCAGCGGACCGTATGACCTTCAGCGGCTAGGATCACAGATACGCTTGCGACTTCGCAGTGAGAAGGGGAGGCTGGGAGGCCGGGGCTTAAGGCAGATCAATAAGCCGCCTGATGTTCCCGCGCACTCTGGCCGGTGCGGGCACTTTGCGTGGGGGTGTGACTCGGGCCGGCAATCCGCTTCGGGGCGTGGCTAGGGGCGAGCCTCCCAAGTCCACCCGCACGTTATGGGGCAGTTGGACGCCGAACCGTTGCAGTATTACGGGCAGCACCATTTTCATCTCCATGATGGCGAAGGTAGCTCCCAGACAGCGGCGCGGGCCCGCCCCGAAAGGCATGTACTCGTAGGGGGAGGGGTCGATGCCTTCCCAACGCTCGGGCTTGAAGGCGTTAGGCTCCGGGTAGAGGTCGGGGTTGCGGTGGACCACGGCGGGACTCCACAGGACCGAGGTATCCCGGGGGATGTCGTACCTGCCGAAGCGGGTGGGGGCCGTGGTGACGCGCAGGAACCAGAGGCCGGGCGGCAGCAGGCGCATGCTCTCCTTGATTACCGCGTCCAGCAGGGGCAGATCGTTCAGTTGCTCCACGGTGGGCGCGCCTCCTCGAAGTTTGCCGTGGAGCTCGTCCAGCAGGTCGCGCAGGATGCGAGGGTGCTGGGCCAGCAGGAAGAGGGTCCAGGTGAGGGCGCTGGCGGTGGTCTCGTGCCCGGCCACGAACAGGGCGGTGGTATGCCCGATTAGCTCGTCCTCGGTGAGGCGCGTGCCGTCCTCGTCGTGGGCGTGCAGCAGCATCGAGAGGGCGTCCAGCCCGCCCGCCGCATCGCCAAGCTTGCGCCTGCGCCTGACCATCGAGCGGATCTCGCCGTCCACGCGCTCGGCAAACCCGAGCATCCGGCGGAACGGGGTGCCCGGCAAGTCGTAAGGGAAGGCGACTACCCCATAGGAAAGGACCAGCTTGAACCACCGCTCCATAATGCGGCGCACGTGGTCGCCCTCTCGTGCCGGGTCGAGGCCGAGTATCGCCTGCACCGCTACGGCCAGGGTGAGGCCCTTCATCTCGGATAGCAGGTCAATCTGCCTGCCAACGTGCCAGTCCTCTAAGTGCCGCTCGGTACGCTCCAGCATCGTATCGCGCAGGGCCTCTATCCGCTTCTTGTGGAACGCGGGCATCAGGAGGCGGCGCTGCTGGGTGTGCTTGGCCCCGTTGCGGGTGGTTATGCCGGAGAAGAGGCGCACCGCCGCCGAACCGGGGGGCAGCTTGATGGCCGAGCCGGGAGAATTCACCTCGCCGTTGTAGAAGAGCATCTGGTCGCTGAGCACCTGGCGGTTGTACTCGGGCGAAAAGACGAACACGAAGCGATGCTCGCCACGGGGTAGGGCCACAACATCGCCGTAGGTGCGGTTCAGCCAGAGCATGTAGTTGATGGGATCGCGCAGGAGGGCCAGCATATTGCTGCGCCAGCCGAGGAGGGGCAGGGCGCGGGGTCCGGGTATGTTCTCCGCCGGGAGACTGCTGGTGACGGCGGCTACACTTGACATAAAGGTTACTCTCACCTAGCTACGGGGTAACTTGAGATGCTGCCGAAGCGCATACGCCAATTATACGCATTAGCTGGCTTCACCGATTAAGCCAGGCGTGTATGGAGGAGCACAAAGAAGGGCAGGGTACGGCTCGTCCGCGCATTCTAGGGTTCATCTGCAAGCTGGATGCGGCTAGTGACCAAAGGTGGCCCCTGGCATTCTGGTTGGATCATATTGCAAGTACTTTGCTGAAGAGAGGACCAGGAGAGGCATTGTCATCCTGAGCGTAGCGAAGGCTCAGGTGAGTAGGTCAGAGACTTCAACATACAGGATGATAATGGTTAGAGGCACAGCAGTGCGACAGTAAGAAGAGCCAAACACGGGTGGCTGATCCTTCGCTACGCTCAGGATGACAG
>DASVQO010000414.1:0-24511 GCA_036389075.1 Chloroflexia bacterium
AGGAGTCGGCGCGAGTGTCGCTGCGGGTGCCGGGGCATCATAACGTGCTCAACTCGCTGGCGGTCATGGCGGCGTGCGTCGAACTGGGCCTTTCGCCGGAGGAGGTGGCCCGCTGGATTGGGGAGTTTGAGGGGGCGGGACGGCGGTTCGAGGTGAAGGGGGAGGTTGGGGGCATTACCGTCGTGGACGACTACGCGCACCACCCGACCGAGATAGCGGCCACCCTGCAAGCCGCACGGCAGCGGTACCCGAACCGGCGTCTCCTGGTGCTTTTCCAGCCCCACACCTACACCCGCACCCGCGACTTCCTCAACGACTTCGCCACTGCCCTCGACCTTGCCGACCGCACCTACGTTACCGAAATCTACGCCTCCCGCGAGCGCGACACCCTAGGTATGTCGGGCCGCATGATCGTGGAGCGCATGACAGGACGTGCCGAGTTCGTGCCCACCCTCAAGGAAGCCGTGCAGACGCTGCTGGACGACACGGCACCCGGTGACGTTGTGATAACAATGGGCGCGGGTGATGTCTGGCAAGCTGGTGATGAATTGCTGGCCGCCCTATCCCGGGCCCAGGACGAAGAAGCGATCGAGCCTGTGGAAGTCGAACGACATATCCCCGAAGCTCCAAGGCTGGACCTTCAGCCGCCGGGGGAGCTTACGCTGGAGCAGGCGCACCCGGCACGAGAGGGAAGTCCGCCACCACGGGCCACTGTGACGTTCAAGGGGGACCCGTCAGTCGAGATAGAGGCCGCCACGGGGCTGAAGGTGCTGCGCGACGAGCCGATGAGCAAGCACAATTCTTTGCGGGTGGGCGGCCCCGCCTCCTTGTTCGTGGCTGTCAGCAACAAGGCGCAACTCATCGCGGCGGTGCTGTTCGCCAGGGAGCGTGGGCTGCCCTACCTGGTGCTGGGCAACGGCACCAACATCCTGGTGGGAGACTACGGCATAGACGGCCTGGTGATCCACAACAAGGCGCAGGACATATCCCATGAGATACTGGACGAGGGCCGCAGCCTCTGGCACGTCGAGTCGGGGGTGCTGTTCAGCCGCCTCGCCAGGATAACATGCGAGCAGGGGTGGACGGGGCAGGAGTGGTCCAACAGCGTGCCGGGCAGCGTGGGCGGCGGCGTGGTGAGCAACGCGGGCGCGCACGGCAAAGACCTGCACGACGACCTGGTGAGCGTGGAAGTGCTCACCCGCGAAGGCAAGGTAGAGGTGTGGCCCGCCGACACCCTGGAGCTGGGCTACCGCACCAGCCGCTTCAAGGCGCACGGCAGCCGCGCCCTCTCCAACCCCGAAGTGATACTCAGCGCCAACATCATCCTCTACCGGGACACGAACCGAGAGTGCGAGGCCAGGATGCGCGAGTACCTCGCGGAGCGCCAGGCAAAACAACCCCAGGGCAAAAGCGCAGGCTCCACCTTCAAGAACCCCCCGGGCACCTCCGCGGGCTACCTCATCGAGCAGGTGGGCCTCAAAGGCACCCGCCACGGCCAGGCCCAGTTCTCCCCCAAGCACGCCAACTTCATGATGAACCTGGGAGGGGCCACCACCGCCGACGTGCTCCACCTCATGCGCCTCGCCCAGACCCGCGTCCGCGAGCAGTTCGGCATCGACCTGGAACCCGAAATCGAGTACATAGGGGAATAGAGACGTAAACGCCAAGACGCCAAGACGCCAAGGACCACGCCAAGATTATTGAGGCTTAGAGGGTAGAAAAAGGACCAGGGTACATGATGTCGTACCCTGGTCCTTTTTCTACCAATACACCATTCTTATCTTTGCGCGTCCTTGGCGTCTTGGCGTCTTGGCGTTTACGTCTCTACTCTACCGCTGGTCGTAGGTGTTGGTGCCGTCGCCCTGGATTACCACGTTGCCGGTCTCGTTCACTTCGAGGTGCTCGTGCCGGGTGGTGCCGGTGAGGGTCTGCTGCTCTTCGACGGCCTGCTTGCCGATTGTGACTTCCTCGCGCACGCGGGCCTGCTTCTGCAGTTCGGCGCGCTCCTCGTACACGGGGACGGAGATTACCTGGTCCGTCATGTCGCTGAGTTCGTCGCTGGTGGCCGGGCGGTCGACGGCATGGCGCTCGATCGTCACTTCCTCGTGCCGCAGGTTGACGGGAATCTCCTGCTGGCGCTCGTGCACGACCTTCTGCACCTGCACCTCGCCCGACTGCACGGCTTGCTTCACCGGGGTCAACGTCTCCTCGCGGAGTTGGAGGCGCATCTCTTCGGCGTTGCGGGCGCGGCCCAGGTCCTGGTCGTAAGTGCCGTACTGGCGCTCGTTCGCACCGATGTTTTGCAGGTACTGGTAGTCGGTGGTCGTAGTGGTTGAGGTCGTGGTGCCGCTGGCGGCCAGGTCCTTGGACAGGTCGATGTTCTCGGCCCCGTTCTGGAGCATGATGCCGAGGGCGTCTTCGCCGCGGTTGCCCGCGTTGTCTACTATAACTACCGAGTTGCCTTCGCTGAAGCGGCTCTCATAGAGGGGCGCTGCATTGCTGTCAATGCCCATACCTACAAGATTACCCAGGGTGGCCTGGTCGGCCAGGCGTGCGTTGAAGCCCGCGCTCTGAAGAGCCTGGATGGCACCCTGTGCCCATGTCTGGTCGGGGAATATACCCACTACTGTGCTGGTTTTCTGAGCCATTGTATTTACAGCCTCCTTGTTGTATCGCAGGACCAGAGCGCCCTCGGAATGGTCCTTCGTACGTGATGCGAACTCTGTGCTGGACGTCTATCGAGGGGTGGGAGCATCGTCACGCGGCTTGAGTGTGCCGGTAGTGTCGATATGCACCTGCTGGCTGCGGATGGTATCGCTGACCTCTTCCTGCCGGGAGACCTTGCGCTTAGATATGCGCACTTCCTCCCGCACCACCAGGCGCTTGCTGACCACGATCTCCTCTTCGATTACGGGCACCACCATCACCTCACCGTCCCACCAGGGCTGGGTCTGCTCGCCCTCGGCCAGTGGCCTGTTCACGGGCAGTCTATCAACCTGTACCTCTTCGTGCAAAAGCTCCACGGGTATAGTCTGCTGGCTGGTCTGCACGCTCCTGCGCACGATCACCTCGCCGCTCTGCACCCATTCCTTACGCACTTCCAGGTACTCGTCCACCAGGGGCACTACGATTCTTTCGTTCTCCGTGTCCTGACTCTGCACTGATGGTGCCGGGCGGGTGGCCTGGCTTCCTTCGGTGTGTGAGATGTCGTTTTTGCCGGTGGGTTGGGTCTTGTTTGTCATGGTGATGCCTTCCTGTGTGAGTTCGCAGGGGATGACAGAAGCAGGTTACATGCCAAACAGCCGCTTGCCATTTTGGATTTTAGGTTTTGGATTTTGGATTTGCCGGGAAGAATCCACATGCGTGCAAAAATGCCAGGGCGAAGATAGATGTGTTATGCTCTCACTTGCGAACGGGCTCGGGCGTAGGGGCTGCGAAGAGACAAACTGTCTTTCAATCGCGACGACCCCCTTCCTCCTCGTCATCCTGAGCGTAGCGAAGGATCAGGTGGGTAGGCCAGAGTCTTCAAAGGTGAAGATGCTGGCGCCCAGGGGAACATTGGTGCTGTAGTAGGAAGAGTCAAGAGCGGGCGACCGATCCTTCGCGGAGTTTACCCTGAGCGTAGCCGAAGGGCTCAGGATGACAAGGGGAAATGGGTTCCAATATCCTACTGCGCCACAGCCGAGGGTTAGAGAGGAGCGGGGATTGGCGAGAAAGATCAGGGTTGGCGTGTTGTTTGGGGGACAGTCGAGCGAGCACGAGGTATCGCTTGCCTCGGCGCGTAGCGTCATGTCCGCGCTCGACCCTGAGAAGTACGAGGTCGTGCCCATAGGCATCACCAAGCGGGGTGCCTGGCTCACCTCCGGCGACGCTATGTCCCGGCTGCGCTCCGGCGATGCCGGCATCGACGCGGATGCCTCCCCCGGCACGCTGGTGCCCGACCTGCGGCGCGAGGGCCGGGCGGAGGTCGTGCAGATAGTCGCGGGCGGGCCGGGGCGGGCCGGGGCGGAGGTCGGCCAGCCGCTCGATGTGATTTTCCCGGTGCTGCACGGCCCCTACGGAGAGGACGGCACGGTGCAGGGCGTGTTCCAGGTGGCGAACATCCCGTTCGTGGGTGCCGAGGTGCTCGGCTCCGCGGTGGGTATGGACAAGGACATGATGAAGAAGGCGTTCCGGCACGAGGGCCTGCAAGTGGTGCCGTACATCTGCGTCACGCGCCGAGAATGGGAGCGCGACCCTGGCTCAGTGCAGGGCCTGGCCGAGCAGAAGCTGCAATATCCCATGTTCGCCAAGCCCGCCAATATGGGTTCGAGCGTGGGCATCGGCAAGATACACGGGCCGGGGGAGTTCGCCGCCGCCGTGACCCAGGCCGCCCGCTACGACCGCCGCATCATAGTCGAGCAAGGCGTGGACGCGCGGGAGTTCGAGGTGGCCGTGCTGGGCAACGACGAGCCGGAAGCCTCCGTGGTGGGCGAGATAGTGCCCGGCAACGAATTCTACGACTACCGCGCCAAGTACGTGGACGACAACTCGGAGCTAATCATTCCGGCCCGAATACCGGAGTACATATCCCAGAAGATACGCGACTACGCCCTGCGTGCCTTCAGGTCGATAGACGCTTCCGGTATGGCCCGCGTGGACTTCTTCGTGGCCCGCGACCTGTCCGAAGTATGGGTCAACGAGATCAACACGATACCCGGCTTTACCCGCATCTCCATGTACCCCAAGCTCTGGGAAGCCTCCGGCCTGGCCTACTCTGCCCTGCTGGACCGCCTTATAGAGTTGGCCATAGAACGCCATATGGACCGCAAACGCAACAAAGAAGCCCTCAGCGACGTGGGCGGAAGCCTGGACGTTTGAATTTTGGATTTTAGATTTTAGATTTTGGATTAGAAGAGCAACCAAAATCCAAAATCTAAAATCTAAAATCCAAAATCGGAAGAGTGATTATGGGAGAGCAGACATTCACAGGACAGGGAGGGGTGACGCCGGTGCGACGCGCGCAGGCTGAGGTCGCGGGGGCGCATAACGCGTTGCCGCACGACGACGGGCAGGTGAGGAGCAGGCAGGGGAGCGCGGCCACCAAGACGGGTTGGCGGCTGTTCAGCGAGGACGTGCGGCGCGGGCGGTTCTTCGCCCTGGTGGGGCTGGCGTTCCTCGCGGCGGCTGCCGTCTCGTTCGCCACCTCGCCTGAGTATATCGTCAACACAGTCACCGTGCAGGGCAGCAAGGTGTTGAGCGTCGAGCAGGCCAACGCCATTGCCGGGGTCACGGGCCAAAACATCTTCACGATTGACCCGCGCGAGGTGCAGGCCCGCCTCGCGTCCAGGGCCGCCCTGCTCAAGGGGGTCACGGTCGAGACGCTGCTGCCCAACCAGGTCATTATAGAGGTGCAGGAGCGCCGCCCCGCCGTGGTGTGGGTGCTCGGCGATGGTACGCCCCTGCTCGCCAGCGACGACCACATGGTGGTGGGCAACGCCAGCACGCTTGAGGGATTCGTTACTGTGTTCGACCGTGGGCCGATGACCGACTCTCTCAAGGTGGGCGCTCCCATGCCCGTCCAGATGCGAGACGCGGTAGACACCGCCCAGCAGATATACCTGACGTTGCCGGAGGCCACCGGCCTGCAACTCCGCCAGCTGGAGTATGCCCCCGACAACGGCATCAGTGCCATCACAGCCGTGGGTCAGCGCATCGAGTTCGGCACCGGGGAAAAGCTGGAGCAGAAGATCAAGATCGTGCAAGCGGTAATAGCCCGCGCCACCCAGGACAACCAGCCCTGGACTACCCTCGACGTGCGCTCCGTCGATAGGCCGTCGCTCAAGCGGTAGCGGTGTCCCGTCCCCTCCGTTTGATGGTCTGCCCGGACGGTCTTTCTGAAGGAAGCTACCACTATGGACAAAAGGCTAGTCGCGGTCCTGGATGGATTTTTGAGGAACCAGGGATCGCCACTTGATGTAATAAATACAGCGAGTGCATTGTTGCAGTGCCAGTTGCCTGCGGATTATATAGAGATATTGCAGTACATGGATGGTGGCGAAGGTTTCGTGGGGTCCGAATATATCAGGTTATATCCTTCCAAGAAGTTGGCCGAGCTAAACAGTGCTTATGGTGTCCGGGAGTTCGCACCCGGCCTTGTTATATTTGGGTCCAACGGTAGGGGAGAGGCATATGCATTCGACTACCGTCAGAACCGGCAGCATGTAGTTCGCGTGCCCTTCATACCCATGGATCTTGATTATTTGGAAGTTGAAGGTCCAAGCCTGGCGGAATTTCTCTTGAACCATGCTGACCCGAAGCCCCGACTCTTCCGAACCAGGCGCAAACCCAACCCCGAGTTGATAGGCAAAGAGATCCACGAAATCATGCCTGTTGTATTCGGAGGCAGCCCGGTCGATCCCAAGAACAAAGTCTTCTTGGAGCCTGAGAGTTACGCTGAATACGTGATGTGGTGGAACCGGAAGTACCAGGAATTGAAGGGACACACAGGGTGAGACATGCCGGACGACCTCGCCACAGATAAGCCCGAGCACAAGCTAAGCACCAACTTCTGGCTGCTGTGGACCGGGCAGGCTATTTCCGCGCTGGGTAGCTCTTTCACCGGGTTCGCCCTGCCCCTGCTGGTCTACAATCTCACCGGCTCCGCGATCTACCTGGCCTACGCGACCGCTGCCTACTTCGTCCCATACCTGCTGTTTGGGCTCTTCATAGGGGCGTGGTCCGACCGCACCGACCGCAAGCGGCTCATGATCTGGACCGACATAGGGCGCGCCCTGAGTATAGCCTCCGTGCCGCTGCTGGCGACGCTGGGTATGCTCGAGGTGTGGTGGATCTACGTGGTGCTGTTCCTCAATTCGCTCTTCAGCATCGCCTTCGACGCCGCCAAGTTCGCCGCCGTGGCGAGCCTGGTGGACAAAGACGAGCTTGTTACCGCCAACGGCCGCATCCAGGCCAGCTATTCCACTATGACCATCCTGGGGCCACTCGCGGCGGGCGTGCTGGTCGCTGTGATGCCGTTGCACGACTTGCTGGTGATAGACGCGCTGTCGTTCGTGGTGTCCACCGCATCGCTCGTGCTGATTACCGCGGCTTTCAACGCACCCGGTAAGCAGAGGGGCACCAGCATAAGACAGGACGTGGTCGAGGGCCTGCGCTACGTGTTCGGGCACCCGGTGTTGCGCAACATCTCGATTATGATGGCGCTGGTGAACTTCGCGGGCACCACCGTTTACGCCCAGCGGGTGCTCTACGCCAAGGAGCAGCTTGGGGCGAGCGACTCGGAGGTGGCGGTCCTGGCGGCAGCGGGCAGCTTCGGGGTGATAGTGCTCTCGCTGGTCGCGGGCAGGCTGCGCAAGAGGCTGCCCTTCAGCAGGGTGGCCCTGGGCGCGCTCATGGCGAGCGGGCTTGCCACCATTGGCCTGGCTTTCACTACCTGGTACTGGCTTGGCCTGGTCATCTGGTCGCTGTTCTCGGGCCTGGGCATCATGTTCAACATCAACACCAACAGTCTGCGCCAGGCTATCGCCCCCAACCACATGCTGGGGCGCGTGGTGACTATCGCGGGGGTGCTGGCATGGTCGGCCAACCCACTGGGCGCGTTCCTCGGTGGCTGGCTCATCGAGCAGACGCAGAACGTGGGGCTGGTGTACGCAGGGATAGGTGTGATAACGGTCCTTATCCCGGTGCTGTTCGCCTTTGGCCCGTTGGGACATGCCGAGCAATACCTGCCACAGAACAGGCCGTTCGAGCAGCCGGCGT
Organism: Chloroflexia bacterium; assembly: GCA_036389075.1. Taxonomy (GTDB): domain Bacteria; phylum Chloroflexota; class Chloroflexia; order QHBQ01; family JADMIH01; genus JADMIH01. The sequence goes on from DASVQO010000414.1 coordinate 7,759, forward strand.
CTCAATCTACGCCTGGGCCTGAAGCTCCCCATGAGCAAGTTGAACAGGTAGCAACCGGGGAAGATGAGGCCAAGCAGCCTCGCGAGAAAGTGGGATCGGGCCGTTGAGCTTACCTGGCCGGCGCAGGCTCGATCATCCTTGCCGGTGTAGAGTGGGTTGTGCTACGACATTCGGCCCGCATGACGCCCTGTGGCTAAAGCCACGGGCTGGGAAGTAGCGAAGTCTCCTTCGGAGACTAGGAGACTACCCACGCCTTCCTCAGTCCCCGCAGGGGACTTTGCCCCTTCTCAGCCCGTGGCTTCAGCCACAGGGCGTCCCCTCCGGCGAGAATGCCGACGTCCTATCCCCCTGCCGCCTCCCAGTCGCTCCTGAGCAGGGCGTACATGTACACGTCCCAGTAGTCGCCCAGGACGTACTGGTACTTCCTTAGCAGCCCCTCCCTCTGCATACCGGCCTTCTCAAGCACCCGCATGGAACCTATATTGTCGGGGAGCACGATCGCCTGCACGCGGTTGAGGCCCAACCGGCTGAAGGCGAAGCCCACCACCCCTCGCACGGCCTCGGTCGCCAGGCCCTGGCCCCAGTAATCGCGGTTCATGGCGTAGCCCACCTCGGCGCGGCGGTTCATGCGGCTGTAGGGGCCAAGCCCAATTCTGCCTATCATCTTGCGGTCCGCCCGGTGCTCTATGGCCCAGCTCATATTGCCGCCGGTTGCATATCCTTCCAGCGCGTCTGCGATGTCGGCCCGGCTTTCCTCCAGGCTCTCCAGCGGCGGCCACAAGCCTCGGAAGGCGATTTCAGGGTCGCGCCCGTACTCGAACATATCCTCCGCGTCTTCCATGCGCAGCTTCCGCAGGACCAGGCGCTCGGTGTCTATCGAGGGCAGGTCGCGCAGGATGTCGTCAACAGTCACGTGTGCCTCCTCTGGATGGGTGTGTGACCCTATTTTACCTATGGGTGGTCCTCCGGCCAACTATATCGCCGGAAGGTTAGAAAGTATGTAGCCGAACCAACAGGACCAAGTCCCGTTGTCATCCTGAGCCCTTCGGCTACGCTCAGGGTAAACTCCGCGAAGGATCAGTCGCCCGTGCTTGACTCTCCCTACTAGGGCACCACTGTGTCTCTAACCACCAGCATCCCCGTCGTTGCAGACTCTGGCCTACCCACCTGATCCTTCGCTACGCTCAGGATGACAAGGCCTCTTTCGGTCACGGATGGCGCACAGGCGGCGCGTGGCCTACGCGGGGCTTGTAGCGCTCCCAATAGACCAACTTTGCCGCATAGGTACAGGGGCACCGCTTCTTAGAACGTCTGTTTCGCTACCGATACCTGCCGCTTGCAACAAGCGCAACCTTATGGGTACAAGCAGTAGATACAACTAGGACTTATGGAAAAGTTTCCACAGATCGGTGGAAAGCAGAGTATAATAGGGACCGACGGTGTAGAATGGTCTCCTCAGTAACCAATGAGGAGGAGACGAGATAAAGGTCTTTGGGTCGCCGGTCCGGCGCTCGCAATTTCGGCATTGGCTCAACAACTTATGTTGGGCCGCGGCTTGCCGTTGTAATTTTGCCCCAGGACCCCGCCTCGTCGAGCACGCACATGCCAGATAACGACAGGATCATCGTCGGCATAGATGTCGGCACCAACAAGATCTGCACCATAGTGGCCGAGGCGGACGCCGGCCCAGGCAACCGGCTCAACGTGCTCGGAGTGGGCGCGGTAGCCTCGGAGGGTATCGCCAAGGGGATGATCACCGATATACACAAGGCGAGCGCCTCCATAGCCCACTCGCTGGAAGCCGCAGAGCGCCAGTCGGGGTGCAGGATACTCTCGGCCTACGTGTCGATCTCCGGCAACCACATCTCCTCGATGAACAGCCGGGGCCTGGTGGCCGTGTCCCACCCCGACCGCATCATCGGCCCGGATGACGTGACGAGGGCGGTGGACGCGGCCCGTGCCATGGCGATCCCCGCGGGGCGGGACGTGCTGCACGTTATACCGCGCACCTACACGGTGGACGGGCAGGACGGCATACAGAACCCGATCGGCCTGTCGGGGTTCCGGTTGGACGTGGAGACGCACGTAGTTACGGGCGCGAACAACGTGCGGGAGAACCTCGTGCGGTGCGTGCAGAAGGCCGATGTGGAGGTGGACGACCTGGTGCTGTCGCCCCTGGCCTCGGCCGAGGCGGTGCTCACCGAGCAAGAGAAGAACATGGGCGTGGTGCTGGTCGATATCGGGCACGGCACCACCGACATCGCGATCTACGCCGACGGCTCGGTGTGGCACAGCAAGGTGATACCTATCGGCGGCTGGCACCTGACCAACGACCTCGTGATCGTGTTCAACATACCCTACGAGTCGGCGGAGACGTTGAAGTTGCAGTACGGCATGGCGATTGCCCCCGGCAGCAGCCGCCACGCCCAGCGCGAGGCGAAAGCAGCCAGCCTCGGCAACGGCAGGGTGCCCGCGAAGGGCGGTTTCGCCACGGTGTCGGCCAACGGCAATGGCGCGGGACACGGCGGACACGGCATACCGCTGCCGGTGGACGTGCTGATGGCTACGGTGGCCGAGGAAGCGGGGCTGGACGAAGGGGATATACTGGAAGCCGAGACTTTCGAGGGGAACCTGCGGAGTATCAGCCGGGACGAGCTGAACGAAGTGATGGCGGCGCGCCTCGACCAGTTATTCGGGCTGGTGGGCGACGAGATCAGGCGCAGCGGCTACGAGGGGCTGCTCCCGGCGGGCATGGTGCTCGCTGGAGGCGTGGCGCAGATGTCGAACATCGAAGCGCTGGCGGCGGGCAAGCTCCGGCTGCCGGTGCGCACGGGCCACCCCCGGCGGATTGGGGGTCTGGCCGACGTTTTCGACAGCCCGGCCTACGCTACCGGCGTGGGCCTGATACTGTGGGGCATGAAGCCGGGCGCGGTGAGCCTGCCCGTAGCGGAGGAGGGGACCAACCAGCAGAGGGGGAGACGCTTCAACACTGGCGTATTGGCTGATTGGCTAAACAAGTTCATGCCCAGGGGTTGAGAGGTCCATAAGAGGCGGAATCATTGCCAATTTGCGCAAAACGGGCCGAATAAGCACCGAAACACCTTGAACTTCGTGCTCTGATGGTGTATTATCAGTCCTTAGTCCCAGTCTTTTTGGGCTACCCGTGGAATAATTAAGCTCATCCTGCCGTTTCTCAACTCGGCGCAGGCCTCTACAAGGGTAAGGGATAGGGTAATTCACAGCGCAAACTCACGCCCCTAGCAAGGACGTGACAGCGTTTGCGTAGCACGCTCCGCTGGTCCGCGCGGATAAGCGGGCGAAAGAGCAACCGGGGAAGAGGAGGATTGGACATGTTTCCGCCTATGAATAATAACCCGAACAGACCGGTGCACATACAGTATGGTTCGGGGCGCGACAACGGGCTGCCCGCCGAGAACTACGCTCAGATCAAGGTGATAGGCGTGGGTGGCGGTGGCTCCAACGCCGTCAACCGCATGATCCAGGCCGGGGTGAAGGGCGTGGACTTCATCGCGGTCAACACCGACGCCCAGGCCCTCATGCACTCCGAAGCCCCCACCCGCATCCGCATCGGTGACAAGCTCACCAAGGGCCTCGGCTCGGGCGGCAACCCGGACGTGGGCCGCCGCGCTGCCGATGAGACCAGCGAGGAACTGTTCGAGGTGCTCAAAGGCGCCGACATGGTGTTCATCACCGCCGGTATGGGCGGTGGCACGGGCACCGGCGCTTCTCCCGTGATCGCCCAGATAGCCCGCGAAATCGGCGCTCTCACCGTGGGCGTGGTCACCAAGCCCTTCACTTTCGAAGGCTCCCGCCGCCGCCTCGCCGCCGAGGAGGGCCTCAACGGCCTCAAAGAGCAGGTTGACACCCTCATCACGATACCCAACGACCGCCTCCTCCAGATTGCCGACAAAAAGACCACACTGAACGAGGCCTTCCGCATCGCCGATGACGTGCTGCGCCAGGGCATCCAGGGCATATCCGACCTCATCACCGAGCCGGGCCTCATCAACCTCGACTTCGCGGACGTGAAGAGCATCATGCAGCTCGCGGGTTCCGCGCTTATGGCTATAGGCCGGGGCACCGGCGACAATCGCTGCATCGACGCGGCCCGCCAGGCTATCGAGTCGCCCTTGCTGGAAATCAGCATCGAGGGCGCAAAAGGCGTGCTGTTCAACGTCACCGGCGGCCCCGACCTGGGTATGCTGGAGGTGCACGAGGCGGCGTCGGTCATACAGCAGGCGGCCGACCCCGAGGCTAACATCATCTTCGGCGCGGTCATCGACCCGGAGATGGGTAGCGACGTGAAGATAACGCTCATCGCCACCGGCTTCGACTCGGTCCGCAGGGGCGTGGAGATGCGCCCGGGCTACGGCGCTCGCGAAACGGGCTACTATAGCGGCTTCAACCAGCAGCCGCAGCAGCAGCCCCAACAACAGCCCCAGCCTCAGCCACAACAGCAGCCCCAGCCCGCCCCTCAGCCGAGCTACCAACAGCAGCAGGGCAACCCCATGCAGCCTCCCGCCGAACCTTCCGGCAACGGCGCGGGCAACCAGGCCCCCCAGTACAACACGCCCGCACAGCAGCCCAGGGGCGCGAACCCCAGTACGCAACCTAACACCCAGACTCAGAACCCCAACAACCCGCGCCAACCCGTGCAGCCCCAGAGCGGCGACGACCTCGACATCCCGCCCTTCCTCTTCCCCAAGTTCAAGAACAGGCAGGGGCAGTAGGAGCAACGAGTACAGAGGTCGTGGGGCAGTAATACAGATAAGAAGAAGGACCACTCACAACGAGTGGTCCTTTTTGTTCTGCTTCTGTATGGCCCGCGCGGTCGTACCCGTTAGGTCAAACCTCCGCCCCGGGCCTCTATTAGCGCGAGTACGGCACGAGTCTTAGGCTTCGACCTTCTGGCCCTTCTTGCGGTGGTAGTGCCGCCTGGCCTTGGCGATGTTGCCGCAGTTGCTCATGTCGCACCATCGGCGGCTGTGGTTGCGGCTCATGTCGATGAACAGCCAGCCGCAATCGCTGGCCGCGCACTGGTGCAGCCGTTCCAGGGTGTGCCCTTCTCCGGTGAGTAGATCGACCGCCGACTTCGCCACCGGCCACAGCATCTTGGTGAGCGTGTCGCTCTCCTCGTCCCAGCCCCAGCGGAAACCGTCCTCGGCCCTGCGCACGCGCATATGAGCCAGCGCGGCAGGCAGTTCCTCGTTCAGCGCGCCCAGGGCGTCGTCTTTCACGGGCAGGCCGAGGGAGCGGGCGGTGAATACGCGATACAGAGCATGCCGCAGTTTCTTCAGAACGGCCACCGCCTCCTCTGCCTCAGAGGGGTCCCGTTCGGCCCTGGCCAGCAGCCGCCCTGCCTCGGTATCGCTTAGCAGCTTCAACTGCCGGCCCCACTCCACCGCATCGAAGTAGTTGTTGATGTGGTCACCGGTATACTTCGGGTCGGCCTCATACCGCATGTCCTGGTACATGCCCGCCGTGGAGACGGTGTTTACGAAGTCGAGGCTCAGGTGTCCCGCCTGGTGCGAGAAGGTGTAGCCCGGCTCGGACCGCCGCTCTTCGATTGTTTGTTGCAGATTCATTCTAACCACCAAAATGGGTATTGACAGGTTAGACTCTATAGTTTATAATCTAACCATCAAAAGCAATTATAGCCAGTTAGATTCTAGTTGTCAATAGGCAGTATGCAGATAGCTCGGCCGTATCGAGGGTAGAGGGTAGAGGATAGAGGGTAGGGCTACAGGCTCGTCTTGTCATCCTGAGCGTAGAGAAGGATCAGGTGGGTAGGCCAGAGTCTCCAACGTACAGGCTGATGTAGGCATTAGGACATTGGTGCAGCCACAGGGGGAGTCAAACACGGGTTACCGATCCTTCACTGCGTTCAGGATGGCAGGTGGGAACGGGGCCGCCGGAGCCGGTTGGCAGCATACTTCGGCAAGAGAAGCATTGCGAGAGGAAACCGGCGAGCAAAGTCTGGAAAGTCTGGAAGGTAGACGACGGGGACCGGGAAGAGAAGCACAGGGAGGTGTGAAAATGTTCGACTGGCAGTGTGATATGGCGATGCAGCGGCAGCACGACATGCTGGTGGAGGCGCGCCAGTACAGGCTCGTCACCGAAGCCAGGGCCGGTGCGGAGCGGCAGCCGGGGTGGTCTGGCCGGATGCTCTGCCAGCTTGGCACCGCGTTGGTGAGCGCGGGCCGCTGGTTACAGAGCAGGTCCGGCGTCGCACCCGCTCCCAGCGGCAGCCTGGTGTTCCTGGCGCGGCACGAGGCGTCACGCCCCCGGCGTGGTGGCATCGAGTCGCTCAGGAAGGTCGCTTAGCAGGGGCAATCAGTGGGTACAGCGCCGGGGCGTAGGCGCATAGAGGAGGTCTATCATGGAAGGGATTCAAATAGTGGGGTTGGTTATCTTTATTGTGGGCCTGGTGGCCCTGGACGTTTGGGCCATGCGAGGGGGCTTCGATAGCCGCTACAGGTGGGATTCGCCTGAGTACGAGCATCACAGGGCCTGGCGCGGCTTCTCCCGCGTCAAGTAAGCCTCACAGGACCCGGCTGCCGTGCGGTGGCCTTGCATGACGCCCTGTGGCTGAAGTCACGGGCTGAGAAGTAGCAAAGTCCCCTGCGGGGACTGAGGAAGGTGAAGGTAGTCTCCGGAGAAGACTTCGCTACTTGTAAGCCCGCCAATTTATTGGCAGGGCATGTTGCGGGGCCATACAGCCTCCCACCCAAGCATGACTGCACCTCTAAAGGACCCGGCATCCATGACTCTCGCGAAGGAGCTTACACAGTGACACAACCACAGGCGACAGAAAGCGAGGTAACCGGCGCAACCGGCACAACCACTCTGCCGGGTACGAGGAACCGGTTGCGCGCGCGGCTGGGCCGGTTGTCCGCAAATCCCGACTTCATGCGCATGTGGGCGGGCGAGACGATCTCGATGTTCGGCTCCCAGATCACCTACATCGCGATACCGCTCACCGCCGCGCTCGTCTTGCACGCCGAGCCTGGCGAGATGGGCGTCTTGCAGGCCGCCGGGTTCGCCCCGTTCCTGCTCCTTACCCTCTTCGCGGGCGTGTGGGTGGACCGCAACCGCCGCCGTCCGATACTCGTGCTGACCAACGCGGGCCGGGCGGTATTGCTGGCGCTGGTGCCGCTGTCCGCTCTGTTTGGCTGGCTGAGTATGGCGCAGTTATATATTATTGCGCTGCTGGTAGGCTCGCTTACCGTCTTCTTCGAGTTAGCATATCAATCGTATTTACCTACCCTCGTCGGCAAGGACGAACTGGTCGAGGGGAACAGCAAGCTCCAGACCAGCGCCTCGGTATCGAGCATCGGAGGACCGGGCATCGCGGGCCTGCTGCTGGAAGTGCTGTCAGCCCCCTTCGCGCTCCTGGCCGATGCGATCTCCTTCCTGGTTTCGGCCTACATGCTGCTGCGCATACGCAAGGTGGAGCCTGAGCCGAGACGCCACCACGAGCGGGGCAGCTTCCGGCGCGAGGTGCGAGAAGGCATCTCCATCGTTTTCAAGAACCCCTACCTGCGGGTATTCGCCCTGGAAGCCGCTTCGTACAATTTCTTCTGGAACCTGATGGAGGCAGTGTATATACTATATGCTGTGCGCGAGCTTGGCGCTTCGCCTCTGGTTATCGGCCTGGTCTTTTCGCTGGGGAGCATCGGCTCGCTGGTGGGTGCGCTCGTCGCCGCCAGGTGGGCCAACCGCTTCGGCATCGGCCGGGCAATCACGGGCACCATGGCGCTCTCGTGCCTGAGCACCTTCCTGATACCGCTGGCCGGGGATGGCGCGCTCGGCCCTTGGCTGGTGGGGGCGTCCTTCTTCATGGGCGGTCTGGGCGTCACAGTGTCGGTCATCCACGTGGTAAGCCTGCGGCAGACGGTCACGCCGGGGCACCTGCTAGGCCGCATGAACGGCAGCTACCGCTTCATCACCTGGGGCGTCATCCCGGTTGGCGCGCTGCTAGGCGGGTACCTGGGCGAGGTCCTGGGATTGCGTGCCGCGCTGGCGGTGGGTGCGGTGGGTATGTCAGTAGCGTGGCTGTGGGTGCTCTTCTCGCCCGTACCCCGCCTGCGCAAGCTGTCCGACCTTGAAGCCGCCCCAGAGGAGCAATCCAATCACGTGGAAAGAGCTCAATCGAGCGACTTAGCGGCCTGAGTGGTCAGTGGCCAAGGTACCTGCAATGTCGCCGGGGGGACGCCCTGTGGCTGAAGCCACGGGCTGACAAGGGGCAAAGTCCCCTGCGGGGACTGAGGAACGTCCTGTAGTCTCCGAAGGAGACTTTGCTACTTGTCAGCCCGCCACTTTAGTGGCAGGGCGCGGTTGTAAGGGCGGGGTTGGCAGGGCACCCCCACACGGCATGGTCTGGCGGGTCGTCATGTAGGACACGCTCACCACACTAACCACTAACCACTAACCACTAACCACTAACCACTAACCACTAACCACTAACCACTAACCACTTCTACGGAGACTAGCATGAGCGAGCAAGTGACATTTACCCGGCGCGGGCTTGTACAGGGTGCGGTAAAGATGCTGCCCATCGCGCTGGTGGACGTGCCGTTCGCGATTGTGCTTGGCGTGCTGGCTCGGCAGGCGGGCCTTTCCACGCTGGAAATCATGTTGATGAGCATGCTGGTATTCGCCGGGGCGTCCCAACTGATAGCAGTGGGCTTGTGGGCCTCCCCGGTGCCCGTGCTTACCATTGTGCTCACCACCCTCATCGTCAACGTGCGCCACCTCCTAATGGGCGCGGCCCTGCGGCCCTGGTTCTCCAGGCTCGGCCCCCTCAAGACCTACGCCTCGGCCCACTTCATCACCGATGAAAGCTGGGCCCTCGCCATGCGTGAGTTCAAGAACGGCGGGCGCGATGCGGCGTTCCTCCTGGGAGGCGGACTTGCGCTGTTCGTGCTGTGGGTCGGCGGCACCGGCATAGGGCACCTGCTCGGCGCGGGCATCAGCGCGCAGGACCTGATCACGTGGGGGCTGGACTTTGTCGTCACGGCGGTGTTCGTGGCGCTCGCGGTGTCGTTGTGGCGGGGCAAAGCGGACCTGCTGCCCTGGATAGTGGCGGCGGGGGTATCCTTCGGGGCTTACCTGCTGCTGCCGGGCACCCGGTGGTACATCTTACTGGGCGGGCTTGCGGGGAGCATCCTGGGGGCGTTCCGCAATGCAGATTGACCCCGTCTCGCTGGCTACCATCCTGGCGATGGCCCTCGTCACCTACGCCACGCGGGTGGGTGGCTTGTGGCTGATGGGTAGGGTCACTCCTTCGCCCCGCGTGGAAGCCTGGCTGCTCAACATCCCCGGCGCGGTGCTGGTCTCGATTGTCACTCCCCTCGCCCTGAGCAACGGCCCCGCCGACGCTCTAGCCGCGGGGATTACCGGGCTAGTAGCCGCCCGCAGCCACAACCTGCTGCTGGCGATTGGGGTCGGAGTGGGTGCGGCCTGGGTGTTGCGGCAGCTATTTTAGCGCGCGCCATTCCTGCTCCAACATGCCATAGATCACCGAGTTGGCCCAGCCGTCCGCCAGCAGGGTGGTCTCGCGTAGCTCCCCCTCCCGCGTCATGCCCAGCTTTTCCAGCACGCGCCACGCACCCGTGTTGGCCGCCATGGTCGAGGCCCAGAGGCGATGCAGGCCAAGCTGCTCGAAGCCGAACGACAGCATGGCGCGGGTGGCCTCGGTGGCGTAGCCCAGGTTCCAGTAGTCGGGGGCAAGCTCGCAGCCCACGTCGCCTTCAGTAGCCTCCGCGCTCTCCTTGCGCACACCCACGTTGCCAATCAGCCTGCCATTACCTCGTAGCGTCACGGCCAACTGGAACCTGGTGCGCGGCTGCTCATGCTGGTTGTCGAGGAATCTCTGCAAGAGGTTGCGCGTGTTTTCAGCCCTGTTCTCCACCCAGGCGCGCTCGTAGTAGCGCAGGTAGCGCGGGTCGGACTGGTAGGCCAGTATCGCCTCGAAGTCGCTTTCCTCGAACTCTCTCAAGACCAGGTGGTCGGTGACGATTTCCATGTGGGCCCTCCGGAGTGAGACTGGATAGTGCCGGTGTGCAGTGTAGTTTACCAGCTCGTTCAATATACACCTGCTGCCATGTGGCGGCACGCGGACTGCTCTGTAGAATCTCGGTCCTGGGACCGATTAGAACCTGTGGCCGAAATAGGATATAATTAAACTGTTGAACCCTAAACCAATTTTAGGCGTGTATACAATCGTACAGGATAAAGGACCGCATGGGATGGTGTCTGTGTCTTCAGCGTTGAAGGTAGAAGTGGCTGAGAGCTTCGAGTCGGCTCCCGGCCCCGAGGAATGGGATGCTTTGCTGCGCGAGGCGGCTTCCGACGTGGTGTTTCTCACCAGGGAGTGGCAAGAGACCTGGTGGGAGAGTTTCCAATCGCAGCACTGTTGTCAACTCAAGATAGTTACAGTCCGGGCAGACGGAGGAGCGCTTGTGGGCATCGCTCCTCTTTTTATTGAGCAGACGCCTCTGCCACCCATACAGGCATACGAGCACGGAGTGCCCAGGCCGGAACATGGCGAGGGCGAGCCACTGAGGTTGGTGCGCTTCGTGGGCGGCGTGGAAGTGGCCGACTATCTTGACATAATTGCCCCAGCTTACCTGATGCGCGAAGCGTGGTCCGCGCTGCTCGACTACCTGTTGCAACACCGCACCGACTGGGATGCACTCGATCTACACTCGCTGCCGGAGTTCTCCCCCTCTCGCGAGGCGCTGACCTCCCTGGCCGCGGAGAAGGGGCTCGGTATAGAGGTCGTGCCGGAGGACGTTTGCCCCCTGATTGAGCTACCAGGCGACTGGGAGACCTACCTGATGGGCCTGCGCAAGAAGGACCGCCACGAGCTGCGGCGCAAAGTCCGTAAGCTGGAAGGCCGCGACGACGCCCGCTGGTACCTGGTCAGGACGGACGACCCCGGCGAGTTGGAGCGGGGCATGCGGGCCTTCATCGACCTGCATCGCTCCAGCGGGCTGGACAAGGCGCAGTTCATGGACGAGCGGCGGGCGGAGGCCTTTATGCAGATGGCGGCGCACATGTCCCGTAGCGGCTGGCTCGACCTGGCTGTCCTCTCCGTGCACGACGAACCCGCCGCCGCCTACCTGTCGTTCAACTACCACGGCCGGCTCTACCTTTACAACTCCGGCTACGACCCCAAGTTCGCGGCCTACAGCGCGGGTGTCGCCCTGCTGGCCTACCGCATCCACAAGGCCATTCTGCAAGGCGTAAAGACCTTCGACTTCCTCCGCGGCGACGAGGAATACAAGTACGACTTTGGGGCCAAGGACACGTATGTGTACCGGGCCGTTCTACAGGTGGTTAGTGGTCAGTAGTCAGTAGTCAGTAGTCAGTAGTCAGTGGTCAGTGGTTAGTGGTCAGTGGTTAGTAGGGGCTGAATCGGGGGAGATTAGAACTGTGCTCCCCTTTGTCATCCTGAGCGTAGCGAAGGATCAGGTGGGTGGCGCAGAGTTTACAACGTGCAGGCTGGTGGCGATGAGGGACACACCGGTGCTAGCGGAGGAAGAGTCAAGCACGGGGGGCTGATCCTTCGCTACGCTCAGGATGACAAGGGGAATGGGGTCGCCGCTGGTGGCATGGGGTTCTCGCCTCTTCAACACGGTCTTTGCTATAAGCGACGTGGCTTGTAACGTGCTAATGAGCGTAGCAGGAGCGAGCGAGATTACGTAGCGAGGAAACGCTGGGGCGGTCGTTGTTACCAGATTGATTGAAGATGTATATAGATTTAGTAGGAAAGATTAGATAAATGTGCAATATAGCGATGATTAGCATGCATACCTGCCCGCAGGCTTGTCCCGACAACTTGCTGGGGGGGCGAGAGACGGGCGGCATGAACGTCTACATCCGCGAGCTTAGCCGGGAGCTGAGCAGACGCGGCAAGAAAGTGGACGTATTCACCCGCTACCAGGACCCTAATACCGAGCCTATCCACGAGCTTGGCGACGGGGCGCGCGTGATACACCTGGAAGCGGGGCCAAAAGCCCCATACGACAAGAACCTGCTGCCCAACCACGTTGACGAATTCGTGGCCCAGATCGAGCAGTTCGCCCTGCGGGAGGGCATCCACTACGACCTGGTGCACAGCCACTACTGGGTGTCCGGGCTTGTGGCGCAGGAGCTACGGCGCAAATGGGGCCTGCCGATGGTGCAGATGTTCCATACCCTCGGCGTGATGAAGAACCTCGTCGCCAAGTCGGAGGCGGACCGCGAGGTGGCGGACCGGATGCGAGTCGAGCGGCAGGTGATGGACTGGGCCGACCGCATCATCGCCGCCACGCCCCTCGACAAGAACCAGATGCTCTACTGCTACGGGGCGGACGATGACAAGATTACCGTCATCCCGGCGGGCGTGGATACCGACCACTTCTACCCCCGCGACAGGGCCGAGGTACGCCGCCAACTGGGGCTGCCCCTGGATACTCCTATCCTGCTCTTCGTGGGCCGCATCGAGCGGCTGAAGGGCATAGACACGCTGCTGGAATCGGCGGCCGTGGTGAGCCGCACCTGCGCGGGGCGCAACCTCAAGGTGCTCATCGTGGGCGGGGGCGGGCAGACGGCGGAGGAGAACGCCGAAATCCGTCGCATCTGGCAGTTGCACCAGGACCTGAACCTAGAGGAGCAGGTCGAGTTCGTCGGCTCCAAGCCCCAGGAGATGCTGCCTCTCTACTACTCGGCTGCCGACATTACGGTGATGCCCTCGCACTACGAGTCGTTCGGCATGGTGGCGGTCGAGTCGATGGCGTCCGGCACTCCGGTTATAGCCTCTAACGTGGGCGGCCTCTCGTTTACGGTGAAGGACGGCGTGACCGGCTACCTGGTGCCCGAGGAGAACCACTTCGTGCTGGCCGAGCAAGTGCACCACCTCCTCAAGAACCCGGACGTGCGCGAGCAGATGGGCCGCCAGGCAGCCGAGCACGCCCTACAGTTCTCCTGGTCCAACATCGCCACCCAGATAATCGATGTGTACGACACCGAAATCATCTCCAACTGCGGCGTCGCCTGCCAGTGCTGAGGACGGAAACGCCAAGACGCCAAGACGCCAAGGACCACGCCAAGAGAATAAGGTTTAGAGAATAGAAAAAGGACCAGGGTACATGATGACGTACCCTGGTCCTTTTGCTTGGAACACCTTCCTTAACTTGGCGTGGTCCTTGGCATCTTGGCGTCTTGGCGTTTCCGTCTCCTAGTCGCCTACCCCGACTGACCGTAATAGAGTTGCGTTTCGTACTCGAATATGACCCTGCCACCCACCTGGTGCTCGTCGAAGATGGCTCTGAGGGCTTGAAGCATCGGCTCATGGTCGGGGTGTCCCGGCTCGGGGGTGTAGGAGGAGGAGAGCAGGCGGCCCCGGAGTCCCTGGAAGTCGAACGACTGGCTGTTGGGAAAGCTAGCCACTTGCGGAGGGCTGCCGTAGAATTGCTCGATAACGTCCTCCGTGGCGTTGCCGCGATGGTGCACTTCGGCGTAGTCGGTGCCGTAGGTGTTGAGCATCTGCTCGTAGGCCCGCAGGAACGGCGTCGTGTCAGTCTGCCGGGTGTTCCACGCAAGGGCCACCCAGCCGCCTGCTTTGAGGATGCGCTGGAACTCCGACCTTGCCTCCGACGGTTGGAACCAGTGGAACGCCTGCCCCGCCGTGACGAAATCTACGCTCCCGCCGGCAAGGGTCGTGTCTTCAGCCCTGGCGTCGAGGCTGTGGAAGTTAGGATACCCCAACAGCAGGCGCTCGGCGGCCTCTCTCATCTCGCGGTTAGGCTCGATGCCATAGACCGTGTTGCCGTTGCTCAGAAACACCTCCGCCAATATGCCGGTGCCCGAGCCAACATCCGCTATTACCGAGGCCGAGGTGAGTCCGCATTCAGCCGCCAGGGTGTCCAGCACCCCTGGCGGGTAGCCAGGCCGGTATTTCACGTAGTTCTCAACCCTCGTGGAGAATCGCTGTGTAACGTCACGCATGTGGTAGGGGCCTCTATGAAGATGATTGGTGGGAGGGAAAGCGCGCTTGCCTGAACCGGAGTGGCGGGCTTTGTGTGATTACATAAGAGGCCGCCGGACCCTGTGATTAGAGCTCTCTCCTAATGTGCAGCGGAACCGTCGGCCTCCTATACTATTAGTCTACATTCGATGGGTGCTTGTTTCAATAGGTCCTGTGGAGTAGAAGGGCAATTTTAGCCTGCGACACCCCGGATTTGGAGCGTAGCGGTGACAGCAACTGGAGAATAGAAGAAACCGCAAAGGCGCAAAGAGCGCAAAGGACACAGTAAGAAAAAGTAGGCGTCCTAAGCAAAATGACCAGCCTGCATTGTTTGTAGGCTGGTCATTTTTGCATTGTCCGAACGCTCAACCATTTGTGAATAATATCACATTATGTGGTATATTGATAGAGTGGAGAGGAGGACGGCCATGTCTGAGGGCGACTGGGATGCCATCATTGTGGGAGCGGGGCCTGGAGGGAGCGCGGCGGCCATAACCCTGGCGCGGGATGGCTGGCGCGTATTGCTCCTGGACAAGGCGAGTTTCCCGCGTGACAAGGTGTGCGGCGACATGATCAGCCCGCGTTCGCAACGCGCGCTGCGGATGCTGGGCTGCTTGCCTGCCGTTGAAGCGGCTTGCGCGCACCGTGTAAGCTCCGGGGCCTTCTACCTTGATGGCGAGAAGCTGTTTACAGCCGGGGTACCCAAGGTCCGTGGCCTGACCGATTACGGCCTGGTGCTCCCACGCATGGCTTTTGACGAAATCGTGTTTCGCCAGGCCCAGGCAGCAGGGGTGCACACGGTCGAGCGATGCGCGGTGAAGGCGCTAGAGGTTGACGCTACCGGGGCGAGTGTCGTGACGCAACGTGAAGGGCAGACGCGCACGTTCCGAGGCAGGCTGGTAATCGGTGCAGACGGCGCCCATTCGGTGGTAGCTCGTACCTTGAACCCCAAATCGAGCCAGGGCAAGAATATCTCCTTTGCCGTACGGGCTTATTTCGAAGGGGTAGTTGGAGATCCTTCGCAGGTCGATATCCTCTTCGGCCAGGGCTTCTTCCCAGGGTACGCCTGGATATTCCCTCTCGGTGGGGGCCGCGCGAATGTAGGTATGGGCATGGTACTCGACCCCTATCGCCCCGAGCGGGTAAACCTGCGCGAGAGGTTCGCCGGTTGGCTTGAGAGCGATCCTGCCGCCCAGGCCCGCTTGCGTGATGCTCGCGCGGTTGGCCGGGTTGTCGGCTGGCCTTTGAACACGTACTCCGCGACGACGCGCCGGTATGGGCAAAGGGTACTGCTTGTCGGTGATGCCGCCAACCTGGTCGATCCTCTGAACGGGGAAGGCATTCACACGGCCCTGGAAAGCGGCCAGATAGCCGCCCGGGTCGCGGACGAAGCGCTTCGAGCCGACGACCTGAGCGCCCCCTTCCTGGCCCGCTACGACCGGCGCTGGCAAGCGGCGTTTGGCCTGGACTTGCGCCTCGCGGACTTCTACGTTACCCTGGCCGGCAACCGCTCGCTCAGGGGAGTATGGCTTTCCATGCTGAGGTTGGTGGGGAGTGCGGCGAGGCGGGACCGGGCCTATGCGGGCACAATAACGGGCATCCTGGCCGGGGTTATGCCTACGCGCAAAAGCCTTTCGCCTCACTTCATAAGCAAGACCTTGCTCCATAGCCCTCACACATACGCGAGCCTCCTGGGCGCACCATCGCTCGATCCGCGCCATCTACTGCCGTGGGGCTGGGCCAGCCTGAACGACGCAGCGGACCTCATAGGCGGCGTGGCACGTGAGCCGGGACCGACCTGGAGCTGGGCCAAGGAGGTAACAAGCGGAGCAGTGGGCGTTCTGGCTGGCTTGCTTGGACGAGATGGCGGTGTGGGGAAGTAAGCTCCATGACTAATGAAGATTAACCGGTTAATGAAGTAATCACCAGGGGTGAGAGAGGGGTACGTAGGGGCAGGCCCCCGTGCCTGCCCTTGTTGGAGATTTGAGCATTGTAGGGCCCCATGAGGGCAGGCACGGGGGCCTGCCCCTACGGCCGATTACCTTGTTCAGCTGTTAATCTTCATTAGCCAGGGGCTGGGAAGAAGTGATGTCCCCTATGGGGACTAAGGAACATAAACCAGTCTCCGAAGGAGACTTTGCCCCTTGTCAGCCCGTGGCTTTAGCCACAGGGCACCCCACAGGGCGTCCCTGCTGATATCAACGAACCTCGGACAGGCCGTGACTCGGTTGCTTTTTGACGGTGTGTTTGATATAATCAACGTTGGCCCTTGAAAAGCCCTTTTTGAACGATTATATATACTGCGGCCTGCCCGCTCTGTATGGAGGACGATTTAGTTGGCAAATACCAAGTCTGCACTTAAGAGGATCCGGTCGAGCGAGCGCAAGAAGGCGCGCAACAAGCCTGTGCGTACCGCCCTGAAGACCTACGTGCGCAGCGCCGTGACTCAGCTCAGCGCCGGTGCCACCGAGGAGTCGGCCGAGGCCGTGGTCCGCGCCATCAGCGCGCTCGACAAGGCTGCCGGTAAGGGCATCATTCACCCCAACCAGGCCGCCCGCCGCAAGTCTCGCCTCATGACCAAGCTGAACCGCGCCAACGCAGCCGGGTAGGCGATAGTAGCAAAGCAAAGACGGAACCGCCAAGACGCCAGGGACGCCAAGGACCACGCCAAGATTAAGATGAGGGTGTTCCAAGCAAGAGGACCAGGGTACGTAATGT
>DASVQO010000415.1:0-7025 GCA_036389075.1 Chloroflexia bacterium
AGGCCGATGCCGGGCTGGCCCTCTGCGCCGTGCTGGCAGGGGCCGTGGCGGGGCTTGGCTCGGCTATACAAGGGGCGTACGACCTAGCCAATGCGCTAAATCCACCGCGCGCTGACGTGCTGGCGGACGCGAACCTGCCCAACCTGATTGACCCACGCGGGTTTCTGACCTTTGGTGTCGCGGGGTTGGCCTTGCTCGGTGCCTCGTGGCTCATCTCGCGCACTGAGGGCTTCCCGCTTGCCCTGGGTTACCTGGGGTACGCGTTGGGCCTGCTGATGATCGTGACGTGGCTCGCCCGGTTGATTGTGCTCGATGCGGCGAGTCCGCTTGTGCTTCTGCCAGCAGCCCTCACCGGGTTTGTGGCTAATCCTGCCTGGTACGTATGGCTCGGCCTTGTATTGCTCCGGGAACGGGGAGGCCAGGCTGGCTAAGGCTTAACCACAGCACAGCGAAGACAAAAGGTGAAGACGCATCTAGGGAATATCCCATGCGTCTTCAGCTTTTGTCTTTCTTACTTCTGAAGAGGCAATCTACACGCCAGGAGACCCCCTCCTTACGGTCGGTTAATCCAATTTGCAAGCCCAGGCGTAAACTACACTGCAAGTCGAAGACGAGTCGACAAGCTCTGGAAAACGAGGACAGTCCACAGTGGGCGGTCCTTAGACAGAGCCTTGCCTTCGTGCACTTTGAAATTCTCACTTTGCGGTCCGAAGACGCGACCAACAATCCGGGAGGTGGTACGAGCCGAGGCGGACCTTGGCCAGGAACAGCAAACGAGCCGCACACAACTGCTTTGAGGAGCGGAGATAGTGCAAACGCTGAAACAGGTATGACGAATCATTCAAGTTAGTCCGCTCCGCCACAGACGCGGCAGCGAAGAGGAGAACTTTCCATGAATACTGCAAAGAAGCTCAATGTAGCACTTGCAGGGCTGATGATAGCGGGAGTAGCCGCGTTCGGTGGGAACGCCGGCCCGGCCGCCGCCTCCAGCCACAGAGAAGCACCCATGATTAGCCAGGACCCGGTCGCGGACGGCACGGACGTGTACGCGTTCGTTAGCCCCGACCGCCCTGATACCGTGACCCTGATCGCCAGCTATTACCCTCTTGAGGAACCGGCGGGCGGCCCCAACTACTTCCGCTTCGGCGACGACGTGATGTATGACATCAACATCGACAACGTCGGAGACGCGAAGGCGCACGTTACCTACAGGTTCGACTTCAGCACCACCGTAGGCAACGGCAACACCTTCCTGTACAACACCGGGCCTATCGAGAGCATCGACTCGCCCAACCTGAACGTCAAGCAGACCTACAGCGTGACCGAGATCCGCAACGGCCAGAGCAAGATGCTCGGCGAGAACCTCAAGGTCCCGCCCGTGAACGTGGGCACCAAGTCCACCCCCAACTACGAGGCGCTTTCGAACGCCGGTATCCAGGACCTGGGCGACGGCAGCAAGGTCTTCGCCGGCCAGTCCGACGACCCGTTCTTCGTTGACCTCAACGTGTTCGACCTGCTGACGATCCGCAAGCTGCCCGGCAACGCCGGTGGTGGCGTGGACGGCCTGAAGGGCTACAACGTGCAGACGCTGGCCCTCCAGATCCCCATGAAGAACCTCACCAGCGACTCGCAGGCGGTTTCCGGCCCGACCGGCACCAACGCCGTAATAGGCGTGTGGTCTACGGCCTCGCGCCAGTCTACCCGCGTGCTCAACGCTAACGGCACGATGCAGAACAGTGGCGACATGGTGCAGGTAAGCCGCCTGGGCGCGCCCCTCGTGAACGAAGTGGTAGTGCCCCTGGCCGCCAAGGACCTGTGGAACGGCTCCAAGCCGGAAGGCGACGCCCAGTTCCTGGGTGGCGTGACCGACCCCGAGCTTGCCAAGCTGTTCAAGGCCCTCTACAACATCCAGGTGCCCCCGGCACCCCGCGATGACCTGGTGGCTATCTTCCTGACCGGTATCCCCGGCGCGACCCAGCCTCCTACAGCCACGCTCAAGCCGTCGGAGCAGCTGCGCCTGAACATGGGCGTGCCGCCCGCAGCCCAGCCTAACGCCCTCGGCGTGGTGGGTGGCGACTTGGCCGGCTATCCCAACGGACGCCGCCTCGCGGACGACGTGACCGACATCTCGCTCAAGGCCGTGGCCGGGGCAGCCTACCCGCTGTTCCACAAGGACTTCACCCCCGACCCGTTGGCCGCGCAGCTTGGTGACGGCGTGGACGCTAACGACGTGGCGTTCCGCACCAGCTTCCCCTACGTGGCGCTGGCCCACAGTGGTACCACTTCCGTGCCCCACGGCGTAGAAGCCCCCGCGGCAGCCGCCGCTCCCGCGCCCGTTGCCGGTAACACCGGTGGCTCGCAGGCCGGTGGCGCTGAGTCCATGGGTGCAGGTTCTGCCCCTGGCATGCCCAGGACGGGCACCGCTCGCGGTATCTTCGACATCGACCACCTGGCTGACATCTACGGCTACGTCCTCGCGGCAATCGCGGGCATGGGCGGGCTGATCATGGTGGGTGGCTGGGCGATGCGCCGCAAGGCCGTCGAGACGACCACCAAGAAGTAAGTTGACCCTTTAGGGCGAGGGCGGGCGACAAGCCTGCTCTCGCCACCCTCTCGTTTGGACCGTTCAAAGAAGGTGGAGCAGGTATGGAAGCAAGTCTCGCACAGAACAGGAACCGTACTCAGAACAATGGCACGCTCATGTTGGGAGTGGTGCTGCTGGTGATAGCGGCAGGGCTGCTAATAAAGCCCTTCATGCCCGCACCCGTCGTGGCACCAGGCGCCGCGGTTGATGCGGAAGCTCTACTGGCGACCGGAGGCAAGGCGGACGACGGTTACACAGACCGGGTGATTGGCGACATGCAGGCCCGTATCAAGTCGGAGCCTGGCGATTACAGGGCGCATGCTTCGCTCGGGGTGGCTTACCAGCAGAAGGCGCGCGAGACGAACGACCCGGCATATTATACCGAAGCAGAAAACGCATTCAAACAGGCCCTTCAAATAAAACCGGACGACTACAACTCCCTCGCCGGAATGGGTGCCCTGGAACTGTCGCGCCACAATTTCACTTCGGCGCTGGAATGGGGGAATAGGGCGCAGCGCGTCATCCCGGACAAGGCGTATGCCTACGGGGTGGTCGGAGACGCGCACATCGAGCTTGGCAACTACGACGAGGCGGTCGCGTCCTTCCAGAGGATGATCGATCTTCGCCCGGACCTGAGTTCATATGCCAGGGTGTCCTACGCCCGCGAGTTGAACGGAGACGTAGACGGCGCGATACAGGCGATGCAGCAGGCGATCGCGGCTGGAGGCCCGGCAGCCGAGAACACCGCCTGGTGCCGCGTGCAGCTAGGCCACCTGTTCTTCAACAGCAACCGGCCGGCCGATGCCGAACACGCGTACACGGACGCATTGGCCGGTTACCCAGGTTACACGCACGCACAGGCGGGGCTGGCGCAGGTCAGGTGGGCCCAGGGCAGGACGGGGGAGGCCATAGAACTGTACAAGCAGGCGACCACAAGCGTGCCCCTGCCTCAGTACATCGCGGCCCTAGGTGATATATACGCGAGCACCGGCGATAAGCTTGCCGCGACGGAACAATACGACCTGGTGCGCTATATTTACGACCTTCAGCGCAAGGGCGGGGTGGTTGTTGACATCGAGCAGGCTGCTTTCTATGCCGATCATGACCTGCACCTCGATGAGGCACTGACGCTGGCGCAGGCGGCGGCAAAGGGCCGCAACGATGTGAACACGCTCGATACTTTGGCCTGGGCGCTTTACAAGAACGGCCGGTACGAGGAGGCGCTGAGCACGCAACGCAAGGCCATGCGGCTTGGCACTCGTAACGCGGCCTTCTATTACCACCTGGGCATGATACAGAACGCGCTGGGTAAGACTGACGAAGCGCGTATCAGCGTCGAGATAGCGACAGCGATCAATCCGAACTTCAGCCCCATTTATTCGCCCGAGGCCAGGGCGTTCCTGGACAAGTAGGCCGGTATGCGCGAAGGGAGTACGCTCGCAATGAACAAGGTTACCAGGGCCGCAACGGTCCTCGCCGTATTGGTCTGCCTGGTGGGAATCCTGGCACCACGGCCCGCCGCCGCCCACCCGATGGGCAACTTCAGCATCAACCGCTACAGCGCGATTTCGGTGGGCGCGGAGAGGGTTGACCTGCACTACATAGTAGACATGGCCGAAATCCCCGCCTTCTCGGAACTGGCGACCATACGCGAGGACCGCAGCACCAGCCTTTCGGATGCCGAGCGGCAAGGGTATATAGCGCGGAAGTCGGGCGAGCTTCGGGGCAACTTGCACCTGAGCGTATCGGGCAGGGATGTGCCCCTTGAGGTGGTGGACGCCTCTCTTTCGTTCCCGCCGGGGCAGTTTGACTCGCCCACCTTGCGCCTGGACCTCAAGCTGAGGGGCACAATAGCCTCGAACGGCGCTGCCACTCTGCAATACCGGGACGACAATTTCGCGGACCGGCTTGGTTGGAAAGAGGTAATCGCCACTTCCGGCGAGGGCGTGCGGCTTGTGAACTCCAGCGTGCCGACCGCCGACCTGAGCAAGGGCCTGACCGACTACAGCCTGGATGCGGTGGAAGCCCGCCCGAACGTCGCGAGCGCGGAGATAGCCTTCGAGCCTGGCACGGCGGCAGCGAGCGCGGCACCGGAGAATGTCGCGCCGCAACAGAACGCGGGCGACCTCGATTTCGGGGCGTGGATACGGGAGCAGGAGCAGGTGCTCACGGGTCTGCTCACCAACAACGATTTGCCGCTTGGCTTGCTGCTGGCGGGGCTAGGGCTTGCCTTCGCGATGGGGGCGGCGCACGCTATGTCGCCCGGCCACGGTAAGACCATCGTGGCGGCCTACCTGGTAGGCACGCGGGGCACGCCCAGGCACGCGGTGTTCCTGGGGCTGACGGTGACCTTTACGCACACGATTGGGGTGTTCATCCTGGGCGTGGTGGTGCTCTCGTTGCAGCAATACGTGGTGCCGGAGACGATTTACCCCTGGCTCGGCTTTGGGTCGGGCGTGCTAATCATGCTGGTGGGTATATCGCTGTTCGTGCAGCGTTTCAGGTACTGGCAGAGATCGAAGGCTGCAACGGCGGCGGTGCATACGCACGATGGGCACACCCATTCGCACGGCGATGAAGCCGCACACCCCCACGAGCACAGCCACGACCACGATCACTCGCACGACCACGACCACAGCCACGATCATGGCCCGTCCGAGCCACATTCTCACGGCCCGTTCAGCCGCCCGCACACCCATCTGCCGGCCAACGGTCAGCCCGTAACGCTCGGCAGCCTGCTGGCACTGGGCATCAGCGGCGGTATCGTGCCCTGCCCGAGCGCGCTGGTGGTGCTGCTGGCTTCAATACGGCTGGCGCGGGTGGACCTGGGCCTGCTGCTGATACTGGCTTTCAGCCTGGGCCTGGCGGTGGTGCTGACTGGGATAGGGCTGCTTACCGTGTGGGGCAAGGGACTGTTCGGGCGGGTGAAGTTCAACACGGGCCTGCTGAGCCGCATGCCGATGGTCTCTGCAATCGCCGTGTCCTGTCTCGGCATCTTCCTGGCTATCAACTCCCTTGGCCCTAAGTAGCACGGGAATCTAAACGCCACGGACGCCACGGACGCCACGGACGCCACGGACGCCAAGAGCGCACCACGGGTGCGAAAACGCAAAGACGCAAAGAACGCAAAGAACGCGCAAAGGTTAAGCATTGCTTGTGTGGGAGACCCAAGATACACAACTTGGGTCTCCGCTCTTTACCAGAATCGGTGTGGCAGAAATTGTAGCACAATGGGCGATGCAGGCGGCGGGCATAAGAACAATTCGAACGTGCTAATAAGACTAGACGGTGGGAAACGCCTGTTATTGTGGAGCACCTCCTGCACGATACTTGTGAAACGTCTTGCGGACTGACGTGATCGGTCGCTGTTGGTGTGACGCCTGCGGCTATCGCAGGATTGCTCCTAGATAGGAGATGAGAACTGAGAGCTATCAGGCTCTGTTGACTATCGCTACCATCCTGCTGTATATATAGTTTGTAGACAGATACTTGTAGTTCCAAGCATATGAATAGTCATTAAACACTAGTTATTTCACAAAGTGTGGTATAATCGAGAAGACACTGTGATTACTCACAGGCTCGTATTAGACCGCGATGAACTTTTCGTGGCGAGTACGACCACGTAGGGGGCCGCAATGACTCGTAATTTTCCTATACCGGCCCCTACCTTTACATTTAATCCCGCAGTCGCCTTGCCCGCGTCAGGCTAAGAATGATTACGGCACCTGGGTGCTCCTCTGAGGCATTTAACTTCGACCACCAGCGCTTTAAAGACGTGCCGACAAAAGGTCTTGTATTGTTGAGACAGATTATCGACACCACTCCAGCAGCAATTTTGCCTGTCGAATCTACCATTTGCACGGAAAACCAATACAAAGACCTTCGCGATAGTAATTCTCACCGCTAGCATAGCCCTAATAAGAGAGTTAAGATTCGTAACCAGGTTGTGGTTTTCGGATTTTGAAGCATGGGCTTACCACAGAGGAATACCCGTGATCTTATGAGAGAAGTTATCAAAGTGGTAATTGCGGATTATTATCCACTAATGCGTGTGGGTATTGCGGCCGTCCTTTCTGACAAAGCCGATTTGCTCATTGTAGGGGAGACAGCTGACGTTAATCAGGCACAACAACTTTGCTATGAGCTTCAACCAGACGTTCTTGTACTGGGTCTTAGCGTAGTCGAGCCTTCTCCGGAAGCGACAATGGCCTACTTACATAGACACACTCCAGGCTTGAAAGTGTTGGTATTGGCGAGTTGCGAAGACGATGCACGGATACGAGATTTAGTGCTAGTCGGAGTCCAGGGTTTGATGCTGAGAGAGGATTCCCCGCACATGGTGATACACGCCATACATGCTTTGATGCAGGGCGGCACATGGCTCAGTCCCGCTGTCTTGACGAGTCTAGCGTGCTGTCCTAGTTTTTCCAGAGTGCAGGTG
>DASVQO010000416.1:0-9632 GCA_036389075.1 Chloroflexia bacterium
GGCGGGCGAGTGGTGCAAGAGACGCGCGGCTGGGTGGAAGGGCGCAACATCACCGTGTCGCAACGCTCCAAGGAGGAGGCCCACGACTACCGCTACTTCCCCGAACCCGACCTGCCACCCCTCACCTTCACGGACGCCGATATAGAGGAGTTCCGCGCGCAGCTACCGGAGCTACCCGACTCCCGCCGGGAGCGCCTGGTGCGTGAGTACGGCCTCTCGACCTACGATGCCGCGCAGCTCACCACCTCGCGCACAACCGCCGACTACTACGAGGAGGCGGTAAAGGGGCTTAGCGCGGAGGGTGCCAGGGCAGCCGCGGGCCTCGTGGTGAACGACCTCGCCAGGCTGGCCGCCGACGCGGGGATAGCGGTCGAGGTAAGCAAGCTCGCCCCTGCCAACCTGCGCGAGCTGGTGGAGCTACTCACCGCGGGCACCATCAACCGCGCCATCGCCAGGGACCTGTTGCCAGAGCTATTCAACGGCGGCGCATCCCCCTCCCGGCTGGTGAGCGAGCGCGGCCTCGGCATCATGCGCGACGACCCGGCCCTCGAAACCGCGGTGGACGAAGCCATCGCCGCCAACCCTAAGGCAGTGGCCGACTACCTGGGGGGCAAGGAGAGCGCCATTGCCGCTTTCCTCGGGCCCGTCATGCGGGCCACCAGGGGCCAGGCCGACGCCAACGCGGTCCGAGAGTTGCTGAAACACAAGTTGGAGGCATTGCGTAACTCGTAACACGCTAAGCGTTATAAGTTACATGAGCTATCAAAGTCGATAATCCATCTAGACTCAATGAGGAGGCTAACTAATGGCGGAAACGGCCAGCAAACCCAACCCGTACCAGATAGCGGTCGAGCAGTTCATGCAGGCTGCCGACAAGTTGCACCTGGACGAGGGCATGAAGCAAATCCTTGCCCACCCCAAGCGCGAGCTGACTGTGCACTTCCCGGTGCGCATGGACGACGGCAGCTATCGCGTGTTCACCGGCTATCGCGTGCAGCACTCCCTCACTCGCGGCCCCGCGAAGGGCGGCATCCGCTACCACCAGGACGTGACGCTCGATGAGGTGAAGGCCCTGGCGATGTGGATGACCTGGAAGTGCGCCACGGTGGGCATCCCCTACGGCGGCGGCAAGGGCGGGGTAATCATCGACCCCAAGCAGCACAGCATTTCGGAGCTTGAGCGACTCACCCGCCGCTTCGCCGCCGAAATCTCACCCATCATCGGCCCCGAAATCGACATTCCCGCGCCCGACGTGACCACCAACGCCCAGACGATGGCCTGGTTCATGGACACCGTGTCGATGCTGCGCGGCTACCCCATCCCCGGCCTCATCACGGGCAAGCCCATCGCGGTCGAAGGCTCGCTGGGCCGCAACGAGGCCACCGCGCGCGGCCTCCAGTACGTGGTGCGCGAGGCGGTGAAGACGCGGGGCATGAGCCTGGAAGGAGCGCGCGTGGTGGTGCAGGGTTACGGCAACGCCGGGGCCATTGCCGCCCGCCTGCTCGGCGAGGACGGGGCGAAGATTATAGCCGTGTCCGACAGCCGGGGCGGCATCCACAACACGAGCGGCATCGACCCGGTTGGCGCCCTGCGGCACAAGCAGGAGCACGGCTCGCTAAGCGGCTTCGGCGGCAGTGACGACGTGACCAACGAAGAGTTGCTGGAGATCGAGTGCGACATCCTGGTGCCCGCCGCGCTGGAGAGCGTAATCACCGTGCACAACGCGGACCGCATCAAGACCAAGATGATAGCCGAGGCCGCCAACGGCCCCACCACCCCGGAGGCCGACCGCGTGCTGTATGAAAAGGGGATCATGGTGCTCCCCGACATACTGGCGAACGCGGGCGGCGTCACGGTGTCCTACTTCGAGTGGGCGCAGAACATCCAGGGCTACTACTGGGCCGAGGACGAGGTGAACCAGAAGCTGGAGCGCGTCATGAGACGGTCCTTCCAGGACGTGTTCGAGACCGCCGACAACAACACGGTCGATATGCGCACCGGGGCCTACATGCTCGCTATCAGCCGCGTGGCCGAAGTGACCCGCCTGCGCGGTATCTTCCCGTAACAGCTCGCTATCAAGCTCGCAACCAGGAGGGGCAGGGGTTCCTGTCCCTCTTTGCTGTCTCAGTCGCCCTAAGCGTTAGGCCCCTGTCCAGGGGATAATATAACCCGAGGTATAGTGATCCCCGACAAAGCGGCACTGGGATAGCCCTGTGGCTGAAGCCACGGGCTGGGAAGTAGCGAAGTCCCCTGCGAGGACTCTCTTACTTGAAAGCATCTAAAAACAAACGTGTAGAACGTTAGCGCCCGAGCCCCACTTTGTCATTTCGAACGTAGTGAGAAATCTCGTCCTTCAGCACCCAAGTTGCCCCTTTCTTTTCCAATAGCGTCGCACAAGAAAAGAGCAACATCCTGGTGAATGGCGAGATTTCTCACTACGTTCGAAATGACACAGGGGGGCTTAGGGTGCTCGTAGCCCGCAGTCTCATTTCTGACACGGCTACCCTCTGGAAGCCTCCCAGTCTCCGAAGGAGACTTTGCTACTTGTCAGCCCGTGGCTACCGCCACAGGGCTACCGCCACAGGGCTACCGCGAAACCGTATAATAATATCTACCCCCGCCAATAACCCCCACCCCGCTTGTGCAGAACATACTAATCGACTATAATTGGCCTGCAAGTCCTCACACGGACTGTCATAATGTAGATCTCGCTCGTGTTCTCTATATAGCATGAGCAGATTTCTGTCCCCTCGTTATCAGCGGGCAGGTGTTATCGTTCTTTTCTTCGCTTTAGCCAAGGAGCTTCCCGGTGCGCCAGCCAAACTCGAACTCACTCGCACCCGGCCCAAACCTGTGGATCGTGGCGCTGATAACGGCCATCATTATCTCCATACCCGTAGCGGGCTTCGCCGCCGCCGTGGATAACAGCCTCGACTGGACTTTCGGTGAGGACGGTATAGTCACCACATTCTTCCCCTATCCGCTGGAGGGTGAGAACTACGCCACCAGGGTCCAAGCGGACGGCAAGGTCGTAATGGTCGGCTCGGGCGGCCCTGTGAATTCGTACTTCTCAGTCTTCAGGCTCAACCCTGACGGCACGCCCGACGACTCGTTCGGGCTGAACGGCAGCGTCCGCACCACCCTCAACACGGGGCCTGCCGAAACCGGCTCCATGGCTATTCAGCCCGACGGGAAGATTATCGCCACCGGGTACCACACGCCGGGCGACTTCGATGTGAGAGAGTACGCGCTCGTACGCTACAATCCTGACGGCACGCGCGACTCCTCGTTCGGCGAGGGCGGCCTAATCAGGGGCAATACCGGCTACGGCTCGCTAATCAACGCGGCCACCGTCCTCGGCGACGGCAAAGTCCTGGTAGCAGGTACGACTGACAGGCGGCACAACCGTATGTGGTTGGCCCGCTTCAACCCGGATGGCACGCTGGACCAGACCTTTGGCGGGCAGGGTATGGCCTACCTGTATTACCAGTCGAGTTGCGAAGGCTTCACCCTGGCCGTTCAGCCCGACGGTAAGATACTCATTGGCGGAGAGTGCAGCAACTACTATTTTGCCATCATCCGCACCGACGCCAACGGCCACCCGGACACCTCTTTTGGCTCCGACGGGCTGCTCGTTACCGAGTTTCCCGCCGCCGCACACATCAATAGCCTGGCCATCGCTGAAGACGGCAAGATCGTGGCAGCGGGCACCATACGCACTTTCCCCTCCAAGATTGCACTGGCCCGCTACGATGCCGGCGGCGGCCTGGATGACACCTTCGGCACCGGGGGCAAGGCTGTTCATGATAACGCGGCTATGGGTTATTCGCTGCTGTTGAGGCCAGGCGGCAAGATACTCGTGCCGGGCGAGGTCGGGCAGGAGGCGTATTTAGAAGAAGGCCCCGAAAAGACGTTCTCGCTCGATGGACGGCCACAGGGCACCCCCGGCGGCAAAAGGCAGCAGGTGGAAGGTGATTCGGAAGACGCACATTTCGCCCTGCTGCAATTTGACTCCCATGGCGACCTCGACGCCTCATTTGGTACAGGCGGCATAGCTAAGGTGAGCTTCGGCGGCAAGTCGGACGCCGCGCTAGAGCTCGCCCTGACCCCGCAGGGGCGGATCGTGGCCGCCGGGCAGTTCGTCGGCCACACGGGCGACATTCCGCTCAAACGGCTCGCGGCGGCACAATTTAGCGCGGATGGGCAGATCGACCCCGCTTTTGGCACGAACGGTAAGGTACTGGTATCTCCACTCACAAGCGTGCCTGAGCTAAAAGACGCCGAGGTCGTAGACGGCAACAAAGTGCTGGCACTGGGAGAAATAAACTACCAGTCCAACTACGACGGAGTCACCACCACTCACGCCCTGATGCGCTACAATCCCGACGGAAGTATTGACGGTAGCTTCGGCATAGAGGGGAGGACGACGTTCACGTCCAGCGGGGCCTACCAGGACGTGGCCGTGCTCCACGACGGCAGCATTGTGGTGGGCGGCCATATTGGCGAGGGCATAAACAGGGATCTTCTCCTCGCCAAGTTCACCCAGGACGGCCAACCGGATACAGCTTTCGGAGAGGGCGGGTATGTAACAACGGCTTACGGTTCATACACGAGAGATACCCTCGGTATGCTCGCTGTACAGTCTGACGACAAGATAGTAGCTTACGTCCACATACTCAGCGAGGCGGGCGATCCCACACCGGCTTGGGGCGCATTTGTGCGCTACAATCCCGACGGTAGCCTCGATGAAGGCTTCGGTATCGGCGGCAAGGCAGGCGCGAGGTTTGCAGGTGCCACCGATGCCCTGGTGATACAGCCCGACGGAAAGCTAATCGTAGTAGGTGGCTCGGCAAACTCTATCGCGGTGTCTCGCTACAATCCCGATGGCAGCACGGACACGTCGTTCGGAAACCAGGGCACCGCTGAGGCCAGGCAGGGAAGTTTCGACTCGTACGGCAAGGCCCTGGCCCTGGGCATCGACGGCAAAATCGTGGCCGTCGGTTTCGTAGAGGACGCCGAGAGGAGTTTTGAGGGTAGGGACGGCCTGGCAGTCCGCTTCAACTCCAACGGCACGGTGGATACCACCTTTGGCGACCAGGGTGGCGTCAGACTCAATATCGCGGACTACTTCGAGTGGAGCGAGGAGGTTGTCGTTCAGTTCGACGGCAAGCCGCTGATCGTGCACGACCCAACAAGAGGCCCGGTCAGTGTCGTCAGGCTCAACACTGACGGTAGCCTGGATACGGCTTTCGCCACCGGCGGGCTGGCTATGCTGCCTTTCTCGGACATTTACGAGCTACTTACTCAGCAGGACGGCAAAGTAATTGCCGCCGGCACAAGGAACGAGCAGTTCGCCCGGGGCTTTGGGCTGGCGCGCTTCGTATATGGCACTCAAGTCCCCACACCCACCCCTACTCAAACAAGCCCCCCAGCGACCGCGACTGCGCCTGCTACACACACAGCCTCGCCGCAAGCCACGGCTACGACCACCCCAGGCACGGCAGAGCAGTTCAGCGACGTTCCAGCCAGCAACCCGTTTTACGCCTACATTGCCTGCATGGCAAGCCGGGACGTTATCTCAGGCTACGCATGTGGAAGGGAGGGCGAGCCGTGCGACTCGGACGAGACCCCGTACTTCCGCCCCGGTAACTCTATGACACGAGGGCAGGTCTCCAAGATCGTAGCCAACGCGGCGGGTTATGACGACACCCCCACCGGCCAGACCTTCCAGGACGTGCTACCCGGCAGCCCGTTCTACGATTACGTCGAGCGTATGGCCCGGCGTGGCATCATCTCAGGCTATCCATGCGGCGGACCGGAAGAGGCGTGCGTAGCGCCCGGCAACCGCCCCTACTTCCGGCCCAACGCCAATGTATCGCGCGGCCAGCTTACCAAGATTGTCTCCAACGCCAGGGGCTACGCGGAAACGCCCGTCGCGCAGACCTTCGAGGACGTCCCCACCACGGATGCATTTTATGCGTTCGTGGAGCGGCTGGTCGCCAGGGGCGTGATGAGCGGCTATTCCTGTGGAGAGGCAGGGGAACCATGCCACGCACCTGCCAACCGTGCTTACTTCAGGCCGGGCCTACCCGTCACCAGGGGGCAGGCATCGAAGATAGTGGGCAACTCTTTCTTCCCCAACTGCCAACCTGCCCCCTCACCAGAATAGCCCACATTTGAGCGTTGCGGCGACAGACAGCTAGAAAGAGACGGAACCGCCAAGACGCCAAGGACGCCAAGGACGCCAAGGACGCCAAGGACGCCAAGGACCACGCCAAGAGAATAAAGGTGTTCTAAGCAAAGGGACCAGGGTACTTCATTTTGTACTCTGGTCCTCTTTGTACTCTCTAAACCTTCATCAACTTTGCGCGTCCTTTGCGCCCTTTGCGTCTTTGCGTTTTCGTCCCTTGGCGCTCCCTTGGCGTCCTTGGCGTCTTGGCGGTTCCGTCTCTTTCTAGCTGCCCGTCATTGTACAATGACCCCCAAGTCGGTAAAATGGAGTGTAGTTTGTGGGAGGTCGCGATGGATAACCTTAGCATAGGCGAGGCGTTTGCCGATCTTTCGACGCCGCTGGTGGCCGATGCCTGTTTGCGGCTCGGTCTGCCCATTCGCCTTGCCCCGCCCGGCATCAGGTCCATCGTGCCGGGGAGCCGTCTCTCGGGGCGCGTGCTGCCCGCGCGGCACTACGGGAGCGTTGACATCTTCCTCGAAGCGATGAGGGCAGCGCTGCCGGGCGACGTGCTCACCATCGACAACGGGGGGCGCACCAACGAAGGCTGCATAGGCGATCTCACCGCCCTGGAAGCGGCCGCCTTCGGGCTGGCGGGCATGGCTGTCTGGGGCTGCCACCGCGACACGCCGGAGCTTTTGCAGATTGGCCTACCCATCTTCAGCTACGGTACCTGCCCGGCCGGCCCCCAGCGGCTCGACGCCCGCGACGCCGACGCTCTCAGCACGGCCCGGTTCGGCGACATAGAAGTCGGCACCGGGGACGTGCTGTTCGCCGACGATGACGGCCTCCTGTTCGTGGCGCACGAGCGGGCTGAAGCGGTGCTTGAGGTGGCACGCGGCATACGGCGCACCGAGAGGCAGCAGGCGGAAGCCATACGCAACGGCACGAAGCTCTCCGACCAGCTCAGGTTCGAGGAGTACCTGGCCCGCCGGGCCGCAAACCCCGCATACACCTTTCGCGCGCACCTGCGCGGCATAGGCGGGGCTATCGAGGAATAGGCAAGCCCCGACCCGCGATGCAAAACCTATGGCACCCGAACAAAGCATGCCCGACTACATCGACGACATCTCCACAATGGAGGACCTGGACCCCGAGCCCCCGCCGAAGGGCCGGGTCTACATTCGCGAATTCGTGCTGGGGGCGCTGCTGCTGCTCCTGGTGGTAGGCTGGGCCGGCTGGCTGGCCTGGCAGCAGGATGTCAAACAACAGGCTTACCAGCGGGCCGAGCGAGAAGTCACCGTGCAAGGCTGGGACTCTGCCTATCGTTTCTTTGTGTCAGCCTCCGGCTATAAAGACGCCGACGCTCGCGCC
This sequence comes from Chloroflexia bacterium, assembly GCA_036389075.1. Classification (GTDB taxonomy): domain Bacteria; phylum Chloroflexota; class Chloroflexia; order QHBQ01; family JADMIH01; genus JADMIH01. The sequence goes on from DASVQO010000416.1 coordinate 7,544, forward strand.
GAGCAGATAGAGAAGCTCATCAAGGAGCGCGACGAGCACTACCAGGCTGCCAACCGGGCCGCACGCGACGAGCGCTGGGTCGAGGCTTTGAAAGAGCTACAGCAGGTGCGCAACATCCAGCCTGCCTATCTCGACGTGGTACCTATGTATGCCACGCTCGAAACGCAAGTCTACAGCAACGCCCTGAAGGGCGCGGTCGCCCTGCGCTCTGCTGCCGAGCCGCCCGGCCTCTACTACCGGACCGATAACGGCTGGGTGTGGCTGGAAGGCAGCGACAGGTCCAGCCGGGTGCTGGGGGCTAGCTACGGCACCGTAGCGTATGACGTACCGGGGGCGGACTGGTCTCCGCGCCCTACAGCCACCCCGTTGCCCTTCAACCGGCAGCCGTCCTCCGGCATGCCGCAACTGGAGGGCCGTAAGCTGAAGATCGCTACCCTCACCGGTACAGGCATAACAGCCAGGGACTCCGTGCTCGACCCGGCTCGTTACAGCTTTTACTTGCCCTCCCTGGAGGGGGTCCTTGTAGGCCGCTACAATGAGAGGCCCGGCACATACCTCCGCGCCGTGCGTAGCGGGTACACCGGCTGGTGGCTCGATTACGAGTACGTGAAAGACGGCCACCCTATCTCTACAACCATATCGATGGGCGGTCCCGACGAGACAATCATGGACTTCTCCCCGCCGAGCGAGCGCTACGTGGTAGCCGTCGCGGGCGGGTCCAGCGTCAGGTCGAGCAAGATACAGCTTTCCCTCGGCGAAAGGGGCGCGGATGGCGGCTACACCAGGCGGCCCATATATTCACACGTAGGGCAGCTTGGTGGCGCGCAGGTCAGCCCCGATGGGCGGTACATGCTACTCACCGCCGTCACCCCCGTCGACAGCGGCGTTCGCGAGGAGCAATCGGCCCTGCTCTTCGATATTGTGGCCGGGACGCCGCCCATCACCCTGACCACGCGCACCGTGCCGGTGGAGACGGTCGGCAGCTTCGTCTCGTTCGACACCTGGGTGAAAGGCACCTTCCTGAGCGAGGGGGACTACGCAGGCAAGCTGCTCATCGTGGAGCGCGACGGCCAGCAGCTCACCTTGAGCCTCATCGATCCCACGGACCCGGCCACCCGTAAGGTGGTGGCGCAGGTCGGGGGCAATAACTTCCTGTTCTACATCAGAGAAAAGCCGGGCAGTTCGGAGCTTTGGTTGAGCGGGTGGACCCTGGAAGGCGGCACCACCCCGCTCGACTTCCAGAACAGTTCCAGGCTGCTCTTCATAAGACTCACCCCGGGCGCGGAGGCGAGGGTCACCCACCAGCCCCAGCTAGAGGCAGGCTTCGTGCGGACCTTCGGCACCTACGGCGAGCGCTTCGTGTACGAACAACGCACCGACTCCAACGCCCGCGCAGGCGTGGAGGTGTATAGCGTGCTCGACCGCCTGCTCGACCAGGCCGGGGAGGTCGCCCCGACGCAAGTCTTTACCGCCACGGGGTTGGTCTTATCCGAAGAGGGAAGCACGGGTTACTCCTCGCTGACCCCCTCATGGTACCCTGGCGAAGGGCTGCTCGCCTACGCCCAGGGAGGCAACCTCTACGCGCGCGAGTACGACGGCCGCAACGAGGTGAAACTGGAAGGCAACGTATTGCAGTTGGTAGACCCGCGCTCCTACTTCACTACCACCTATTTCCGCTGAGTCACTGTCGCGGGGAAACGGCCCTGCATGACGCCCTGCCACTAAAGTGGCGGGCTGACAAGTAGCAAAGTCTCCTTCGGAGACTGAGGAGCTCCATATAGTCTCCGAAGGAGACTTCGCTACTTGCCAGCCCGTGGCTTTAGCCACAGGGCGCCCCCCCGCAACTATGCCGGAACCTTGACCACTGACCACTGACCACTAACTACTCGTCCTCCAAGCACGGCGCGGTTAATGCTTATAAGAAAGAGCGGCACCGCGAAAAGCACCAACATCCCCGGCTGGCGTGACAACCGGGCTATGGGCATCGTTTAACTATTGGTACCCAATTGACGCTCTGCGCCCGACCTGGCGTTAGTGTGCGACTTGTGAGATGTGAGGAGCAGGTGGTCCATGTACTCCGGTTCTGAAG
>DASVQO010000417.1:0-8928 GCA_036389075.1 Chloroflexia bacterium
CTCCAGCCAGACGCTTCCGCCAAGCTGGACCTGCACGTCTAGCAGGCACCTGTCCAGCTCCCGGTAGACGGACGCATTGTGGGCCTCGTCCGCCTCCAAATGGAAGCCAATTTCGAGCCTGGCTTCACGCTCGTGGACCCAAACTTCGTAGTGCACCGAGGGATTGTCCCCGCTCCAGAACTGCACCAGGCGGCTGCGCGCCCGCACGTGAAACGCGAGCCCCGCGGCCCCCAGCCTCTCCATCACGTCACTCCCAACGCGCGAGATGAACTGGGCAGGCCGCAATCTAGCCCCCGGCAGGAGTGTAGTGCTCCGGCCCGCGTTCGGCGGCAGTAGGTCCTCGTCGAGTTCGTCGTCTTGCCCGTGCAGGTAAATCATGTGCCAGGCTCCGTTGCGGTAAACATTTGCGCCTCTTCCAGGGCAACCATCACGTCGTGCAACCCCAGCTCAGCGAGTCGCGACATGAAGCGCGTCATTACGGCCGCACGGTGCAGCCCCGTGTGCCCCTTGCACTGGTCGGGGGTGAGCACCACCTCAGCGTCCTCCCCAATCTGCGAGCGCAGCTTCCCGCGCAGCCGCTCCAACTCCCAGCGCTCCCAGCGGTCGAAGGCGCGGCCACCCAGCACCTTTTCAAGGGGGCCTGAGCGCGAAGCACGTCCGCCGGGCGTCTCCCGCACGCTGTCGGGGCCGGAGAGCGCGGGTAAGTACGTACTCGCCCACCCGTTCGCTTCCAGCATCCGATCGTACACGCGCGCGCCGTATAACGGCACCATCTGCGCCAATTCGTGGGCCGTAAAGAAGTCGCGCTGGGCAAGTTCGAGACTGCCTTCCGAGAGTATGTAGTTAGGACACAGGTCGTCTCCCAGCAAGCGACCTACCCTCACCCAGCCGATGAGGCCGCGCCTGCAAAGCCAGACGCGCCCCGGCCTCGAAATCACCAGCAAATCTATGTCATAGCGGCCGTTCACGTTGTTGACCGCCAGCGCGCCCGTCACCGCCACCATGCGCACGAACGGCAGCCGCCTCAGCCAGCCGGCATACAGCCGCGCCCGCTCCCATACCTTCCGCGACGCTGCCGCCCGTTCCGCCCGCACCGCGAACAACCCCTCGCGCCCCTTGAGGCAATAGTACTTACCGTCGCTGACTACCCCGGCCCGCAGGCCCGGCTCGCTGCCCAAAGCTCGCGTAATCTCGGCCTCGGAAAAAGAGGTCGTGATCTGGTACCTGTAAATCTCCTCAGCAGACAGCGGCGCATCAAATAGATCGGCGTAAGCAAGGGCGCCAAGCACCGACGAGACCAGGGGCAGCCTGTCCTCGACCCCACGGCCGGTACTTTGCACCGCCAGTTTGTTCTGAAGTGTGGTCCCCAAAAAGAAGCCTCGGAAGCGACAGATATGTAACCCGATGGTAGAGTCTACCATACAGGGTTACATGGCTCGCGCGTGCCCGCCGACCAGGGCGGCAGCGGAATGACCTATTTTCGCATTTCCAGGGCTTGCTTGCCAATCAGGCCAAGTTGGACCTCGTTGGCCGTGCCCGCATCGGCCGGGTGCCACTCGAAGCGCGCCCGCTCGAAGTACTGCACGGTGTAGACTTTGCCGTCCGCGGGGCTAATCTCAGGAAGTTCTTCCGAGATCGGATAGCCGAAGGCCGCCAGGCCCCCCTGCTGGTTCCAGTAGCGGAGGAACGCCTCTTTGACGCTGTGCCCGGTCTGCTCGAAGTAGGCATGCTCCCCCGTAGACTTGAAGGGCGTCACGGCCTGGAAGTAGCGGTCCCTGGTCACCCAGCGCCCTACTGCGGCCAGCATCACCTCGTCCTGCGTACCGGCGAACTCCGGGTGGTGCTCCAGCACGGCCCGCTCGAAGTACTGTACAGTGCGCACCTGCCCGTCGAGCGGATTCGGCTCGCTGACCTCCTCCGAAATGGGGTAGCCAAGCTTCTGCACCGCCCCATGCAGCTCCCAGTAGCGGCGGAACGCGCCGCCAAGCGTGTGCCCGCTTTCGAGGAAGTAGAGGCGTTCGTTCGCGCTAGGAGGGGTGTTGAGGTCGAACAATATGTACCGGCGGGCCAGTTGCTTGACGCTGTATTTGGCAAGCAAGCCCACGTAATCGGGGTGCTGCCCCAGCCACGTCTGGTCCGCGCTCAGAAGGTACGAGGCCCCGGCCCGGTGCAACTGCTGGACCTCAAGGATGCTGAAGCTTTCCTCGTCTAGCGCCCACCCACTACGCCCGCTCGCGTAAAATAACTCGGGCGCGTGCGGCCCCACGATAACTATCTTGCTGCCAGGGGGGGTTATCGTGCCTATCTCCTGCCCCGCGGCCGTAAGTTCCACTCCCTCGATAGTGGGCTGAGTGCCGGCCCAGGCCGATTGCCAGCTTGAGAAAGCCACAAGGGCAATCGCCCCAAGCACAGCCAGGTGGCCCATGCCCATTAGCGAAGCCCGGCGCGCCCGCTCGCCGGCACGCTGAGTCCTCGCGGCGACGCTTTTGCCCAGCGCGGGGCGCGCCTGTGGGCGGCTTACCTGCGCCTCGGCTCGCACTTCGGGCAGGTCCAGCAGCCAGGCCGTGTGGGGTGAAACCGCGTACTCGGAGGCGGGTTCGCGTTGTTGCTCGTTGATAGCGCGCCACACGCGGGCAGGAAGCGAGCCCGCCCACGAGGCCCCGATACCCACGAGGGCGCAGGCGGGCAAAATGAGCGGCAGCAGCACGTCTTCGTGGCGTGAGAGCCTGCCCGCGTCGAGCAGCGCGTGCAATAGCCCAGCCGCGAGCCACAGGTTGAACAGGCCGCGCGTGCCCTGTCTCGCGCCCTGGAGTACTCCCGCCCCCAGCAGGAGCAACCCCGCCACTGACAACACCCGCCCTATCGTAAGTCCCACCAACTGTACGTAGGTGCCGTAGTTGAACAGGTTGGCAAGCAGCCCCGCGGTGCCCCCCGCTCCGTCTCCGCTGCCCAGCACAAGCGCATCGACCCTAGATGAGTAGAGCCACCAGCCGACCACCGCGACAACCAATATCGCAGCGTAGGCCAGGACTTTACCCCGGTGCGCCGACTTATTCCAGGCATCGCGCCACGTGTCCACGGTGGCCCTCGGCGTGCGCCCCTCGAGCCTGCCCTGCAATCGGTCGCCATCCACCGACAGGACGAGATAGGCGGCAGGCACCGCAAGGAATATGCTGCCGGGGTCGATAAGCGCCGCTGTGCCTCCGGCAGCCAGCGCGAGGAAGAACCGGCCGGTAGAACCCTGCACGCGGGCCCGGCTCACAGTGTCGCGCCAGCTAAGTAGCGCCAGTACGGCGAGCGCTTGCACTCCCATAATCAAGGCGGCGGGCGAAAACTGCTGTCCTAGCGCCGCGCTCAGAGGGGAAACCGCGAAGAAGAGCGTCGAGTACACAGCTGCAAGTGAGCCTGCCGTACGCCGCACCACCGCGAAGAGCGCCAGTGCCGCGAAGGCCGAGAAGAGCACCGAGAGCGAGCGACCGAACCACTCTACGGGCACCGGCAAGCTCAGCCCCTGTGCCGAGAGCCAGTGATATAGGGGCAACCCAGCGAGCGGGTTGGTGGGGGCAACCCCGTTCCAGGGAGGAGAGCCTAACACAAGCCCGCCCTGCTCTGTTGCCGGGGAAAGCTGCCCTGCCTGTACCCTCACATACGCTACGTGAGTGGCCTGCACTCCGGCCGGGCTGTCAATCACCGGGGCGGCCACAGAGATAATTCTGAAGGCGAGCGTCACCAGCACCAGCACGCAAAGAGCGGCCACGAGCCTGCCCGACCAGGGCAGCGCAGGAGCGCGAAAGCGGCGTGCCGGGGTTTCCTGCGGCTCGACAGGCAGCCTGAGCGGGGTAGAGGGAGTCCTGCCGGTGCGTCCCGTCGGTCCGGTGATCCCCTGCGGGTGCCTGGCCGACCGGCCCACGTAGCGGGGCGGCCCCGAGCGCGAGGTGGCCCTGCCCTCACCAGACACGCGCAACAAGCTCGATCCCGCTCCCAACGCGAACACGTTGTCCGCGTCAAGCTCCTCGTAAATATTCGCGGGCAGAGGCGCGACAGGAGGAGGCGCGGCGGCTTCCCCGCGCTCGCCGGTTATGCGACGGGCATGCCACCGCCCTGCCAGGTTCTGCGGCCTATGATTAGCTTGGCCATGTGAAGACATCGCTTGCTCCGAAGGTGTACGGGAGCGATTGTATCACAGGGGCTTCATGTGGATAACTGGGGGTTAGGGCACCGGCTCCAGCGCCGCGTCCAGGAGCACGAAGCTTAGCTGCCGTGGGTCGTCTCCCTGGCCCAGTTGGCGCGGGCTATCGGTGCCTTCCGGGCTGATGAACGTAAGCGTGCTTACTCCCTGCGGAAGGCCCAGCGGCCCGATCTTGAACGGTTCGAGGCCCCCGACCTGCCCGTCAAACACCACGTGGTCGCCGTGGAGGATTCGTAGCGGCTTCGCCCGGCCCAGGCTGGCGGCCCTAAAGGTCAAGTAGGCTGGCCCGGCCGCCGGCGCATCGATGCGAAGCGTGGCCTGCGCGTGCATCCACCTGTAAGTGCCGTTCGGCCCGACTTCGCGCGGCTCCCACCCCTCCCCTACGCTCATAAAAGGCACGCTGCTCTGAGGCGCGGGCACGAGGTAGACCTCCACCTGCTCGTCCTCGTATGTGGGCTTGGCGTCGGCTCCCAGCACGTAATGAATAGCCTCGCGGGACGGTTGAAGATCGGGCGCCGGCTCGCTCTTATCCGGCAGGCGCACCTTTTGCAGCACAATGTACTTCGTCTTATAAAGCTGGAAAGCAGAGAGCCATTCGTTGGGGCCGGACTTGAACATGTCGCCCGCGCCGTCCACGTAGGTCAGTTCCTGGTAGCCTGGCGTGCTGGAGAGGAACGGGTGTGGGAACTCACGGGATATGTAGCCGCCAAAGATCGGTTTGCCGTGCGCCGTCTGGAAGTACATCCGGTAAGCGCCGTGCCAGTAGTCGTCCTGCGGAGGCAGGTCGAGGATTGAAAAGTCACCCGGTTCGCTAGCCACCTGGTGGTACCAGCGCGGGATGTCCGCCGGACGCTGGGGGTAAGGGAACGGGGTAAGCTCAACCAGCACGAGCGCGAGGAAGCCTGCGAAGAGCAGCCCGCCTCGTACCGACAGGCGCAGGCGCGGCCACCACGTGTTCAGCAGCACGTTGGTCCCGTACCCCGCGAGCACGGCCAGGCAGAGCGTTAGCGGCATGTCGAACCTGTCGGGGCTGCGGCTGATGCTGAATACCGGCAACTTCTCAAGAAGCTGGTACGGCATCACCAGGGGCAAGTTGGGGCTGAGAAGCCACTGCACCTGGTTGCCGTTTATTTGTAGCACCGGACCAAGCGCGAGCACAAAGAACAACAGCACCAGCGCAGCCCAAAACCACTTTCCCGGTAGAGCGAGGCCAGTGGTCGGGCGCTGGTCACCCGGCATTGCAGCCTGCGCGATTGTTTTATTCTCGGCGTCATCTCGCTCGTTCGAGGCACGGGCGCGCGGCCGCAATGCCCTGGTAGCGAACAGAGCCACGCCCGCGAGGAAGAGTGCTGTGTAGGTGAAATAGACCTCGTACCTGTTGCTGCCGTAAGGCCACTCGCGCCGGTTGGTGAAGTATTGGCCCCAAAGTTGCTGCCCGCGTACGGGCTGGAAGAAAGCCATCAGGTCGGCGGAATTGCTGAGGGAAGCGTCCCTGGCGGGCTGCATGTAGTTCGTCTGCCGCAACTCCCCGATAGTGGGCACCAGGATGGGGCTGACCAGCGCCAGATAGATCGCGAGGCACGCCCCAATTCTCAGCCACGGCTCCAGTACACCCCTTGCCGGTCCAATTTCGGGATGCGTGCGTCTCTCCCAAACGTAGCGCACTGCCATGTAAAGGCCAAGCAGCCCGGCCAGCATGAGGGCGTACATCGTGTAATACCAGTCCACCAGCGACACGAGGAACAGGAAAAAGCCCGCCGGAAGCGCGCGCCGCCACAACCACCTCACGAAGTCACCCCGAGACTCCCACCCCGGCTCGAACACCGCCTTCAACAGGAAGAAGAGGAAGAAGGGCACCCACTCCAACGAGATTAGCTGTAACAGGCTGCGCATCGTTGCGACATGGTAGGCAGAGTAGGCAAACACCACGCTCCCGACCAGCGCCGCCCAACGGTTGCCGCACAGGTAATGCACCAGCAGGTAGGCCCCGTAACCACCCATCACGAACGAGAAAAGCACTATGATGTTATAGGTGGTAGTGAGCGAAAACACCGACAGGAGGGGCACCGCCATCAAGCCATTGAAGACATTGAGGGTGTGGTAGTAAAGGCTCACCGGCGTGGGGTACCATATAAGGTCCGTCACGAACGGGTTGCGCCCATCGAACAGCGCGTGGCGCACCCACCACAAGTTCCACAGGTTCTGGTCCCGGTCCTCCAGCATCACCCCCGGAACGAGCGTGCCGGAGCCGGGCAGAAAATTGAGCACGAGCGGCCACGTGAAAACGATAGAGAGCCCCAGGTGGGCCAGCAAAGCCCCAAGGTGCCAACGGTGCCAACGGGAGACCCTGGCACGCGGCTCCACCCGCGCCCCGGTATGCGTTTCTTCTAGTGTTGCTGTGGTAGTTAGCGTAGACACCGCTGCCTTTTCCGTTCCTGGATAGGAATAATTTTACATAGATGCTTGCCAGCCCCGCTGGCTCCAAGACACAACTGTGATTTTAGCAGACGCGACTCTGGCGTGTAAAGCAGACCTCACCCTGCTCTGGCGTGAGGCCATTTCGGACTTTGGAGCGAAAAGGAATGTCCGGTAGCGGTAACGCCTGGCTGAGGCACCCCCACAGGGCGTCGTCCCACCAGCACCACGAATACCCCGAACTCCCCCAAACGCCGCTGTAACCAACTGGAGTATGCTGTATAATGAGTGCGCGTCCTTTGCAGGCGACAGGTGCCGTGTGTAACGGGAATTCAGCCAGGCAGGTTCCATGATACTTCTGTATAACCCTCGGGCCACCGAGTTCAAGTACAGGCTCCCCATATCGGTGCTCTCCCTCGCCGCCGTGTTCGAGGGCAAGTACGATTGGCGCGTCGTGGACGGCAACATCGACCCCGACGCGGGTAACACCCTACTTGCGTTGCTCGAGCGGGACCCCAGCATCAAGTACCTGCTGGTAACGGTCATGCCCGGCCCCCAGCTAACACACGCGGTGCCTCATACCCGCGCAGTAAAGGCCCGGTTCCCCCATGTCACCGTGGTATGGGGCGGCTACTTCCCTTCCTCCCACGCCGACGTCGTGCTCCGCGAGCCGGCCGTAGATTACGCCGTCCGTTCGCAAGGCGAGAACACTATCCTGGAACTGCTAGACGCGCTTGAGAACGGTGGCTCCCCGGCGGGCGTGGACGGCCTCTCCTATCGCGACGCATCCGGCAATATTCGGCACAACCGCGCTAGGAAGCTGGCCGACCCTAACGACTTCCCCGCGCTGCCCTACGAAAAGGCCAACGTGCCCCGCTACCTCAAGAACACCATCCTGGGCAATCGCACCATCTCCTACCACTCCAGCATCGGCTGTCCCTTCACCTGCTCCTTCTGTTCCGTCACCAAGAACTACGCCGGGCGATGGCTGGCAGAGAAGCCGGAGCGCACCATCGAGACGGTCAGGTACCTGCACGAGAGGTTCGGCGTCAACGGCATCGAGTTCCACGATAGCAACTTCTTCACTGCGGAGAAGCGCGTAGCCGCGTTCGCGGACGGTATCAACGGCCTCGGCATAGGCTGGTGGGGCGAAGGCACCATAGACACCATCATGCGCTACGACGACCGCACCTGGGAGCTAATGCGCGATTCCGGCTGCCGCATGATCTTCATGGGCGCGGAAAACGCCTCGGCTACCACCCTGAAGTTCATGAGCAAAGGCCCTCTCACCCCTGAGACCACCATGGCGATGGCGGAGAAGTCGCGGCGCTACGGCATCATACCGGAGTTCTCCTTCGTGCTCGGCAACCCGCCCGACCCTGAGGCCGATATAGACGAGAACATCGAGTTCATCTATAAATTGAAGCAGATCAACCCCGCCAGCGAGATCATCCTTTACCTGTACACACCCACCCCCGGGGGCGCGATGTACGACGAAGCGGTCAAGATGGGCTTCAAGTACCCCGACACGGTGGACGAGTGGCTCAGCCCCGAATGGGCGAGTTTTTCCAGGCGGCGCAACCCTCATACTCCCTGGGTCAAAAAGGAGCACCTCGACAAACTGAACAATTTCGAGACGGTCCTTAACGCACGCTACCCCACGGCCTCCGACCTCAAGATACGCCCCTGGCACCGCACCGTCTTGCAAACTCTCGGAGGCTGGCGCTACAGGCTGCGCATGTACGACAACCCGCTGGAACTCAGGGCCTTCTTCAAGTTCATCTCGTATACCCGGCCCGAACAAGCGGGACTCTAATGCCGCCCGCGCCTCAGAGGCCCACACCGCGCTCAAGTGCCCCGTGCTTGCGGACGGCGAGCGGCGTTCCCTACCCACTTTGACCCAATCGTGAAACTCGCCCTTGTGATCCCAGGCTTCCAGGCAGACGACCGGGACTGGTGCATCCCGGCCTTTACCAACCTTGCCCAGGAACTCTCAAAGCGCAACCAAACGCACGTGTTCGCCTTGCGCTACCCGCACAGGGGCGGAGAATACAGCATTGGCTCGGTGCGCGTGCATGCGCTGGGTGGCGGGCAGATCTTGAGGCGGCGGGTGCTGGGCATCAGCCTCGGCAAGCTATGGGCCGATACGCTCAGGGGCATCGCGAGAGAGCACGGCAAGGCGCCGTTTGACGCGATAGTCGGTATCTGGGCTACCGAGTCGGGCTGGCTGGCGGCGCAAGCTGCAAGGTCGCTGGGGGTGCCCTCCCTCGTGCACGTCGCGGGTGGCGAGCCGGTATACCTGCCCTCGCTGCGGTACGGCTACC
>DASVQO010000418.1:0-4417 GCA_036389075.1 Chloroflexia bacterium
TGAAACGTGAAACGTGATGACATGTGAGCGGGATGGTACTGAAACCAGAACCAAATAACTCTTACCGCATCACGTTTCACGTTTCACGTTTCAGACTCAGTCGCTCACATCCTCTATATAGACATTGACTACTTCGGCGGGCATGCCAACCATCTGGTCGAGGGCTTCTCGCACGCGGGACTGGATGGTCTGGGCGAGACGCTTGAGGTTGGTATCGGGTTCCGCCACGATATAAACGTCGGCGGCTATCGCGTTGTTACGCACTTGCAACGAGACTCCGGGCGCGCTGCCCATATTGGGGCGCTGAAGCACCCGTGCTGGGGGCCTGTTGACGCTGCTCATGCTTGCCACGCCCTTGATGCCGCTCGCGGTGAGGCTCACGATGGTGGCGAGCACACTTGGTGCTATCCTCACGGTGCCTAGCTTGGTGTCCTGCATGCTCACTGCCCTCTCGTTGCTACTGTACCTTACCTGACGCCACCCGCCCGTTGGGGCTGCTCCCCGTACTCGTGCCCGCGCTCGCGGGGTTCTCGACCAATTGCTCGGCCAGCCATTCGGTGACCAGGCCGGTGTGGATGTGCCCTTCGACGAAGCGCGGGTCGTCGAGTATCTTCTGGTGGAACGGTATCGTGGTGGGCAGGCCGATGATGATGCACTCGATGAGGGCGCGGCGGGCCCGGGCGATGGCCTCTGGCCGGTCCTCTCCCCAGGCCATGATCTTGCCCAGCAGGGAGTCGTAGTTCGAGGGGGCCGTGTAGCCGGAGTAGAGGTGCGAGTCGACGCGTATGCCCGGCCCGCCCGGCGGCAAGTACAACTCGACCGGCCCACCGGCCGGGAGGAAGCCCCGCTGCACGTCCTCGGCGTTCACCCGGCACTCTATCGCATGCCCGGTGATTGTAATATCCTTCTGCTCGAGCGTCAAGGGTTCCCCGGCGGCGGTACGTATCTGCCACTTGACCAGGTCCACACCCGTAACCATCTCGGTGATGCCATGCTCCACCTGGATGCGGGTGTTCATCTCGATGAAGTAAAACTCCCCCGTCTCGTCCAGCAGGAACTCGAACGTGCCCACGGTGCTGTAACCGATAGCCTTCGCGCCGAGCACCGCCGCCTCACCTATTCTACGCGTTTGCTCGTCGGTCAGGCCGGGGGCGGGGGCCTCTTCCAGTATCTTCTGGTGCCGCCGCTGTAGCGAGCAATCGCGAGTGCCCAGGTGTATGCAGCGGCCGTACTGGTCGGCCAGCACCTGCACTTCGATGTGGCGCGGGTGGTAGAGGTAACGCTCCAGGTACACGTCGGGGTTGCCAAACGCCAGCGACGCCTCGCTCCTGGCAAGGTTGTATGCCTCAAGAAGTTCGTCTATGCTGTTGACGACGCGCATGCCACGGCCGCCGCCCCCACCTACCGCCTTCATCAAGAGCGGAAAGCCAATCTCCTCGGCCACGGCATGCGCCTCATCCGCGTTCAGCAGAGCGTCCTCGGTGCCCGGGATGATGGGCAGCCCGGCCTCCGACATGAGCTTGCGCGCCTGTACCTTGTTGGCCATCGCCTGGATCGCCTCGGAGCTAGGCCCCACGAAGGTGATGCCTACCTTCTCACAAATCTCCGCGATGTAAGGGTTTTCGGAAAGGAAGCCATAGCCGGGGTGGATCGCATCGCACCCTGCCATCTCGGCGGCGCTGATGACGGCGGGTATGTGCAGGTAGGAGCGTCCCGGCGCGGCGGGGCCAATGCAAATAGCCGTGTCTGCCAGGCGCACCGGCAGCGTCTCGCGGTCGGCCTCCGAGTACGCGACCACCGCCTCAACCCCCAGCTCGTGGCAGGCCCTGATGACCCGAAGGGCTATCTCTCCCCTGTTGGCAATGAGTATCCGCTTAAACATGATTATCGCAAGGACGCCCACGAAGCGCGTTTGCGCTAGCCGCCCCGCTTAAGCCCCTCCATGACAGACTCGACCTTGTGTTCCATCGAGGCTTCCTTGTCGCGACGCTCATCGATCTTGAGAGTCGTGCCCACGCGCTGCGCACCGGCAGCAAAGATCGCCTCGTTCATGGCTTCGATTACCTCGATTACGTCTCGCCGCTCCCCCTCCATCACCGTGCCCATCGGGTTCAACTGGTACCGGACTTCGGGGTGCGCTTCGAGCACGGCAAGGGCGGCGGTGACATACCGGCTCAGACTCGGTGTGCCCGTGCCGATTGGCGAGAATGATACTTCAGCAATTACCTTGCCCATGCTGGTTATGATGGCTCCCTAGAACCGCGTCTATTCTGCCTTATGCGGATTGAACTTGCAGACACAACAGTGAAGGCACCCACTAACTCCTCTCGGTGTTCACTGAACACCGATGCCACGACGCGCGCCTTCTGCTCGGTTGGGAGTGCATGAAGCCGGACAAGAATTATTCCCACAGCGCTGTTTCCATACCGGTACGTCATCTCGCCGAAGTCCTTATCAAGAGTCAAGAGCACAGCATCCTCGGCTTCAGCAAGTATTAGCACCTCTTCGTCTGTTATACCCGGATGAAGCTCGGCAACATAAGTGACTTCGTGACCCTCTTGCCTGAGCCTACCTACAATCTGGAGCTCAACTCCCTCATCAGCAACTATTCTCAAGACGATACGTTGGACGTAGGATATACAACGTCACTCTTAAGCACCTCAGCGGCAAACGAAATAGCCGCCAGAATTGCTTCCCGTGTAAGCCTCGGATACGACTCCAATAATTGCTCTATCGTTTCGCCTGCTCCAAGTTTCTCCAGGATGAGTTCAACTGTCAATCTTGTACCTGCAATAACAGGCTTGCCCATCATTATAGCCGGGTCGGATACGATCAGTCCTTCTCTCATCAGGAATCTCCTCTGTGTGAGTGCGTGCCTAGCCAAATAGCTCCTCCGAGCTAACCACATTGGCCTCGGGGGCAATCCTCTTTGCAAGCCCCGACAACACCTTGCCCGGCCCAATCTCCACAAAGGTGCTGACACCCTGATCCACCATGTACTGCACCGACTCCACCCAGCGCACGGGCGAATAGGTCTGCATTTCCAGCAGGCGGCGGATGTCATGCGCGTCAGGTGCGGGGCGGGCGGTGACGTTGGCGACGACGGGCACACTCGGCTCGGAAAAAGGGGCCTCACCCAGGTGGTGGGCGAATTGCTCGGACATCGGACGCATCCAGCGTGAGTGGAAGGCCGCGCTCACCTGCAAGGGCACCACCCGCCTGGCACCCGCCGCTTTCGCAAGCTCGGTAGCCCTCTCAAGCCCATCCTGAGGGCCGCTGAGCACCACCTGGCCGGGGGCGTTCAGGTTGGCGAGGTCCACTCCGGCCTCCTGGCTTACCTGCTCCGCCGCGCCTTCCGCTAAGCCGAGCACGGCCACCATGCCAGTGGGCTGGTCCAGGGAGGCCCCGGCTTCGTTCATGAGCCGCCCCCGCTCCGCCACCAGCATCAGCGCGTCCGCGAAGTCCAGCACGCCGGCCGCCACCAGCGCCGCGTACTCGCCCAGGCTATGCCCCGCTACGAAAGCAGGCGCGTCGTACTCACCCTGGTAGCGCAGGCGGAGCGCGGTGAGATGGGCAATTTCTGTCGTGAGGAGGGCCGGTTGCGCGTTGTCGGTGCGTTGAAGCTGGTCGGCAGGGCCGTTGAAGCACAACTCGCTGATGGAATAGCCGAGCACCCTGTCCGCGATGCCGTACAGAGTCCGCACCTCGGGGTACAGGTCGTACAGGGCCTTGCCCATACCCACCGCTTGCGAACCCTGGCCGGGGAAGACCCAGGCCACTGCGGACGGTGCCGCACCTTGCCGTGCAACCGCCGCCGGGTCGCTCATGCCCCTACCGCCCCCACCGGACGACCGCGGCCGCGCTGGTCAACCCGGAGCCGAATGCCACGAACAGTATGTTGTCCCCGTCCTTGACTTTGCCCTCTTCCACGGCTTCGCACAGGGCAATCGGGATGGAGGCCGCCGAGGTGTTGCCGTAGTTGGCGATGTTGATATACACCTTCTCAGGGTCAAGGTGCAGCCGGTCGGCTATCGAATTGATGATGCGGGTGTTCGCCTGGTGCGGGATGAAGAGGGATATGTCGTCGTATTCGAGGCTGGCTTTGTCGAGCGCTTCCACCGCCGAGTCGCCCATGATGCGCACGGCGAAGCGGTACACTTCCTGCCCGTTCATCTTGATGAAGTGGTCCCGGTTTTCGAGGCTTTCGATGCTGGCCGGTATGGTAGCCCCGCCGCCCGGCAACTTGATGAGGTCGCCGCCCACCCCGTGCGAGCCGAGCACGAACGACAGGAGGCCCTGCTTGCGGTCGGTGGCTTCTAGCACCACCGCCCCCGCCCCGTCTCCGAACAGCACGCAGGTGGTGCGGTCCTGCCAGTCGAGGAAGCGCGACAGCCCCTCGGCGGCCACCACGAGCACC
>DASVQO010000419.1:0-11744 GCA_036389075.1 Chloroflexia bacterium
GGCCAAGTCCCCTGCGGGGACTGAGGAACCTTATGTAGTCTCCGAAGGAGACTTCGCTTCTTGTCAGCCCGCCAATTTATTGGCAGGGCGGGGGCCACAGGGCGTCCCCACAGGGCTACGACAGGGTTACCGTGGCACCCCCTAGCGTCTATCCTCTATCACCTTGCCCCCGCCGGCCTATAACCTTCGCTGGCACCCCTGCCACTATGCTGTAGGCGGGCACCCCCCGCGTGACCACGCTCCCGGCGGCCACGACCGAGCCGCGACCTACCGTTACGCCGTCCAGGAAGATGGCCCCACTACCGAGCCAGCAATCGTCCTCCACCACGATACCCTCCCGGCGCACGCCCTGCTCTCGTATGGGCCGGGTGGCGTCGTCGTAGTTGTGGTTTTCGCTGTGGAAGCTGAGGCGCTGGCCTCCGAGCACGTTGGACCCGATCTTCACACCCCCGGCCGCGCCCACGAACGAGTAGTCTCCTAGCGAGGAGTTGCTACCCATTACGAAGCCCTTGCTGGTGGTCCACAGCACCGACGAGCTTTTGATTACGGTGCCTCGAGCAATCGTGACCCCGTCCCCGAGGCGCACGCCCCATTCTCCGAGGGCATCGATGAACACGTTGTCGTCGAGCACGACCCCACGCCCGGCCTTGAGCAGGTGAGCGTGCCTGATGGACACGTTCCGCCCCACGAACAAGAAGCCTTTGACGCCGCCCATCAAAGGCCGCCGCAACTGCCCCCTGAGGAGCATCAGACCGCGCGCCCCGGAAACCTCCAGCAAGCTGCGGGTGCCGATACCGGGGTGGATAGGGTAAGGTCTGCCGGGCCGCACCCGCGTGATGACCCACGACAGCAGGCGGTGTAACGTCCGCGTCTCGCCTGTCGTGGCGGCCTGGTCGTCAGTCGCTCGCATCAACCTGCCGGCCCCTTTCGCCCCGCCGCGGCGCGGTACACTTCCATTGTCTGCCGGGCGCAACGCTCCCAGGTATAGGAAGCCGCACGAGCCATCCCCAACCGCACCATCTTCTCCCGTAGCGCCCGGTCCACCAGCAGCGACTCCAGCGCCTCCGCAAAGCCCCTGTCGTCCTTCGGCGGCACTAACAGGGCGGCGTCCCCCAACACTTCGGGCAGGCAGCTTGCCAACCCAGCCACCACGGGCGTGCCGACCGCCATCGCCTCCAGGGGAGGCAATCCGAACCCTTCGTAAATCGAGGGGTAGACAAGCACGTCCGCCGCCGCGTACAGCACGGGCATCGACTCGTGGGGCAGTTTACCAAGCCAGCGTACCCTGCCTTCCAGGCCTTGCGCGGCTATCCAGGCGCGGTACTTGTCGAACCCACTCTCGGTAGCACCCGAAATCAGCAGCAACGCCTGGGACAGCTTGCTGCCCTCAGCCGCGCGCGACATAGCACGCAACACCACGTCCAGGTTCTTCCGGCCGAATGGCGCGCCCGAGAACAGGAGCAGTGGGCGGCCCTGCGCCTCCCCCGCGCGCAGGCCAAGCTCACCAAGCAGGCGATCGGTGGCTTCGGGCGGCTGCGGCCTGTACCTGGGGTCCGGTGCCGCCGGGATAACCGCTACCTGCCCTTGACGCGCGCCGTAGTACTTTATAACCTCGTGCGCGGCGAACTCGGTCATCACCGTAATGCAGGCGGCCCTGCGTACCACCGGGGGCAGTATGAAGCGGTTGTAGAAGCGCCACTCGAAGGGATAGTCCCTCGGGAAGCGTATCGCCGCTGCGTCGTGAATGGAGATGACCACCGGCGCCGGGGAGCGCCACGCCGTGACGAACGCGGGACAGTGTAGCACGTCCGGCGGCTGTGACAGTAGCTCCTTGCGCGCCCCAGATAGGAGCCATCTCAGCGTCTGCCTGGGGTTGCTGGCGAGCGGCCCGGAAATCTCCTGCACGCTCACGTCGGTCCGCTCCCGCAGCGCCTCCACCAACGAGCGGGCGTACACGCTGAAGCCCCACACCGGGAAACGATTGGGGAAGGTCATGTCGAAGGCCACCCGCAGGACAGGGCCGGCCTGGGTATCAGCGGGAGACATCATACGGTGTGCGCCACCGCCAGCGGGCTTTCATCGCGCTCCGGCTCCTTGGGCGTATCTGCCGGCCGCTCTTTGACGGCGGCGGGGGTGTTGGATTCTTTTCGCTCGCGAATGAGAGATAAACATAGGCCCGAGGTCCACCAGTACAGGAAGGTGACCGAGAAGTTACCCCAGACGGCGCTCGTTATCATAATCGGGACGAGGGCCAGCCCTCCCACCACCGGTACCAGCGCCAGCCCTTCGCTCAGCAGATCGCCCCGCACCCGACGGTACGCCAGGAAGCCATAAACTATGCTCGCTCCATACATCAACGTATAGAGCAGACCGCCAAGCAGGCCCATCTCGCCGAAGATCGCCAGCAGGGCGCTTTCCGCCGGTCCTTCCGCCGATCCGAAGCGGGGCACTGAGCTACCCAGGCCCGTGCCGAGCGGGTATTTTGCCACGTGGATCGCCCCCACCCGCAACGCCTCGATATGGCCGCGCGTCGAAGGGTCTTCACGGGTCAGCATCCGTTCGACAAGCTCGCCTCCCTGGGTACTCGGCTCCCCTGCATTGTTACTCTGCACCGGCTTCTGGGTGGGAGAGGCCACCACTGTAGCTATAGGGCTGGCTAGCTGGACCGGGGTCGGGGGGCTGGCTTGCCTGACGAACGCCAGCCCCAGCGGCGGGCGCACCTCTTTCAGGTCGGACGTTACCAGCGGGCCGAAATTGACGTACTCAATCAGTATGAATACCACCGCCGCGGCCACGATACCGCCCGCAATGACCGTGCGCCTCCGACGCAAGAGCAGCATCAGCAGGCCAAACTCCAGTACCATCACGAGGAGCGCGCCCCGCGTTATGCTAAAAAGTATGCTGGCTAAAAGCGCCACGAACGCCGCCGTGCGGAACCACGCGGGCAACTCGCGCCCGGCGTTCCTGGAGCTTACCAGCACCGTGCAGACCGGCACCAGCAACAGCCCGGTATATGCCAGGCCGAGCGGGCTGATGTAGGTGGAGACCATGCGGCGTAGCAGGTAGTTCGCGTCGGTGCTCTGGAAGAAGTTCTCCGGTAGCCCCTTTGGCCCTCCGTACCCATAGCCCAGCCACGAAGTAAAGCCGTTCACACCCCAGTCGAGCCAATCGGGCGTGGGCACGAACCATAGCTCCCACAGCCCGAACGCCGCCACCACCGGGACGGAACTGAGTATCACCCTGGCCGACCAAACGAGGTCCCGGCGTGTGTACCGCCAGAAGACTCTCCCAAAGGCGTAAAGGAGCGGCAGGAGCAACATCACGCGGAAGCTCACCAGGCGCTGGTTCAGGCTGCTCTCGATGGGGAAGACCCTGTCCGGTATTACCAGGTAGACAAACGACAGCGCGGCAAAGGCCAGCATGGTCCAGTCTAGCCAGGAGAGACGGGGCAGCCTGCCATCCCGCCACGCCCGCACGCCCAACCTGAGCGCGATAAAGGCTAGCAGGAGAAGCACACCCTCTTTCCAGAACTGCACTAGCCGGAGCAGCAACGCAGGGGTGCCCATGTGGATCAAGAGCATAAGAACGATGTTGTGGAAGGCCATACCCGCGACGAGGACCGCCAGCGCCCTGAAAGGCGCGCGGTAAATGACCACCAGCAGCCATGCGTACAGTGCCAGCAGAACGAGGCTCATCCCTATGCCGACGATAGCCACTAAGCCGGTGTCCTCCTCTGTCCGAAGCGCCCCATAAGGTAGTCCCGGTACGCCTCCAGTTTCGTCAAGACCTGCGGGTCGTCGCGGGGCGGCCTTACCCGCCAGGCAATCGACCGCCAGGTAATTTTCACAAAGGCCGAGAGGCGCGAGCGCCACGTACCCCACTTCTGTATGAAACGGAGGCGGTTACGCTCCCAGTAATAAACGCTGCCCAGCGAGGGCAAACTGCCTGCCGTCGCGTTCACCCGGTGGCGAATTATCGCGCCCGGCACGACCAGCAGCCGGTACCCCAGGGCGCGCAACCTGTAGCACCAGTCTACATCTTCCCAGTAGAGAAAGTAAGCCGGGTCCAGCATACCTGCTCGCTCCACCGCCGAACGCCTCACGAGCACGCAGGTGCCCGCTAACCACTCCGTCTCGTATGACGACACCCCAGGCACGCGGCCCGGCGGCTCGTCCAGCCACAGGTGCTCCGGCAGCACCCGCCCGCCCTGCCGCACCGTGCCCCCCGCGAACCAGACCCGGTCGGGCTCCGAAGCGTATAATACCAGCGGGCTTGCGGCCCCCGCGCCCTCGTCTGCTTCCAGGGCTTGCACCAGCAGCCGCACCACGTCGGGTGCCAGGAGCACGTCGTTGTTGAGCAGCAGCACGCGTTCCGCCCCCATCTCCAGGGCAATCTGCATACCCAGGTTGCAACCCCCCGCAAAGCCCAGGTTGCGCCTGCTGCCCCACAATTCGACCTCGGGGAATTCTCTATGGATAACGGCCAGCGTCTCCTCCTGGTTCCGGGAAGCGTTATCTATCAGCACAGCTCGCAGGTGTGGGTAATCTTGCGCATATAGCGAGCGCAGGGTCTCCTGGGTCAGGCCCAGGTTGTTCCAATTGAGGATGACGGCCACCACACCGGGTGTATGAGTAGTGGGAGAGGTGGGGTATAGGGGAGATGAGGCCGGTGACCGGCCGTTCGCCATGGCTATGTTTTCTGGCACATGCATAGACGCTTGATTTACCCCAACGGCAGAGCCTATCCGGGCCGGCCCGTGCGGTACGCTGCCTACCGGGTGCTACGGCTGGGCGTCTAGCTGGCGGTACAACCGGCCAAACGCGGCTGCGTAGTGGGCTGAAAGAAACTGCGCGTCCACTCGCTCGCTACCTGCCTGGCCCATCTTTTCGGACGTAGCGCGGTCCCGCAGGAGCAGGCTTACCTTCTCTACCGCACCGTCCAGATTGCCCGGCCGCACCAGGAAACCCGTCGCGCCATTATCCACTATTTCGACGAGTCCTCCCAATGCCGCCGCCACCACCGGCTTGGAGGCTGACATCGCTTCCAGCGCCACCAGTCCGAACGGCTCGGGACGTACCGGCAGGTGCACCAGCACGTCGAACAGGTTAATAGCCACCGGCACGTCTTCCCGCAGCCCCGCGACCACGACCCGCGACCGCAGGCCCTTGCGCTCTATCAACGCTTCCAGGCGGTCCAGCAGGTGCTGCCGGTCGTCGAACACCCCGCCCACAATCACAAAATGGGCGTCGATGCCCTTCTCTGCCAGGCGGGCCGCTAGCTCCACGAACTGCTCCTCGCCCTTCCACATGCCGATACGCCCTATCATACCCACAACTTTCATGCCGGGCGGGATTTTCCACTCGGCACGAAGCCGCTCCACCTGGTCGCCCGGCACGGTGCGGTACAATGTAGCATCAATGCCGTTCTTGATGACGGCCAGCTTGCGCCGCACCGCCGGGTATGCCTGCGTCAGGTTGGCCGCTACCGCCCCGGACGGCACCACCACCCGCCACGAAAGCGCGCTTATGAGCCGCGTGAGCACCCGCCCCTCCAAGGTCTTGAACAACTCGTGTACGTGCCAGATGTGGGGCACCCCCTCCATGCGAGCGGCCACGGCGCCCGAAAGGATCGTGCTCGTGTTCGTCTGCACCAGGTCGATCTGGTACTTGCGAATTAGCCGCCGCAAGAAGCCCACGGACTTCAGCAAGGAGACGGAGAGGTGCAGCACGCCCCGGGGGTTGAGGTACTTCTGGCGGCGGAGCACCGTCACGGGGT
Source organism: Chloroflexia bacterium (assembly GCA_036389075.1). Lineage (GTDB taxonomy): Bacteria > Chloroflexota > Chloroflexia > QHBQ01 > JADMIH01 > JADMIH01. Next base: position 5,776 of record DASVQO010000419.1, read on the forward strand.
GCTCCCAGTAGCGCACCTTGAGGCGGTCTAGCTCGCGGCTGAAGCGCATGTCGTCCTCCACGTCGTTGGCGAGCACCACGTACGGCCGCACGCCCAGCGAGTCGGAGCGTTCGAGCAGGGTAAGCAACATCCGGCTTGCACCGTACAGGCTGCGCGTCGCGTCGAGATAGAGAACGTTCATAGGCTTGGTAAGGCTTTGCAAGGGTCAACCCGAAAACAGCTATTTTGGACCGGCATGCTCATCCGACGGGCCGCGCTGCCCCACTATATACCCAACAATATCGTCCAGGTTGGCCCGAAAGTTACTTGGCGCATATCGCTGGCTGGCTTTGATTGCCTCGGCTCGATAGGCGCGTTGCACGGCTTCATCCGAGGCTGCGTACTGCAAGGTCAGGGCCTTCAACTCGTCAAGAGTGTTCCAGAGGAAGCCCGAAACCCCGTGTTGCACAACCTCCGGCTGCCCGCCGCGCGCGATCACCACCGGCACGCAGCCCGCCGACATGGCCTCCACCGTAACAATGCCGAAGTGCTCCATCGCCTCCGGGTGCGCTTGCTCGTCCGTGCCGTAGCCCGTCGCGTGCCAGAAGACCGAGGCCCTGCGATAGAGCGCGTGGAGGTCGCCGCGCGCCATGTCCGTATGGATGGCGACCGGGTAGCCAACAGCGAGGGCGCGCACCCTGGCAAGGTAGGCCTGGTGCTCGGGCTCGGGCCGCACGCTGCCCACGAGGTGTAGCTCCCAGCCCCGCAGCCCTCCATCCACCAGGCCCCTGAAGGCTTCCACCAGCACGTCGTGCCGCTTGCTGTGCTGCCCCTCGAAGAAGCGGCCCACGCCCAGGATGACCCTATCACGCGGTGCCCCGGGGCTTCCCTCCACAGGCTCGACCGGCGGCGCGAGCACGCGGGTGTCCATACGGCGCGGCGACCTCCGCTTGAGCCAGTCCGCCACGTATCCGGAATAGACCACGGCCATGTGATAGGAGCGCAACATCAGGCGACCGAGTAGGTCCGTCCGCAACCGGCCCCCCCGCGGCGTGGGGAACGGAAACTGCACAACCAGCAGCCCACGCTTGCCAAGTGAGGCCACCGGCGGCACCGCATGATTGCTCACGCAGACAAACAAGTCGTAGCGATTGCTTCCCAGCGCCTTCTCCAGGGGCTTTATGTAGCCCGTGCGGGGCCGCAGTTGCACGTGCGACAGGTCGCAACCCATTGAAGAAGCCAGGTCCGGCACGCGCTCGGCCCCCGCGGTGAGCAGTTCTACAGAGTGGGTGCGGCTCAGGTGCTCGGCGATGGCGAAGGTAAATAGCTCCCCGCCGCCCACGTACGGCTCAAACGGGTAGTAGATGCCAACTGTAAGTCCGGTGGTCATCGGTTACGAGGGACCTGTGACCCCTTCAGAGCAGAGTAATCGGCGAGAGGAGGATTCGGCTTTTGCCGGGCGTGAGCGCGCGCCGACCGCAAGCTCCCGAGCGCCCGCACATAAGAAACCACGGCATATAGATGTGCAACCAGCCACGGTGCCAACAGCAGGATACCCTTTTTGCGCCTGAAGAGCGGCAATTGCGAGCTGATGATTCTGCGTGCGCTTAGCAAAGAAGGGTGCCTGAGGGCAAGCAGAGTGTTGTTGTGCGCGAACCAGAAATACCAACGTGCGTCCGAGCGCCGGTTACCACAGCCCCCTGCCTTTAGCGCCAGGTGGAGGATGGATGCCCGAGGCTCGAACTTGATACTGTACCCCATTCCTACCAGCCGCAGGTAGAAATCAGTCTCTTCGCGAATTGCCGTGCCTCCGAAACGAGGCTCAAACATGCCCGCCTCGATTGCGAGGTGACGCCACACTGCCGTATTCCCCCCAGGCGCATGCATAGCTGGCCCGGCAATTGTGGAATTGAAGTTGGCAACTACGTTCGACTTGCCCTCGATGGTACCGACGTTCTCTGTCTCCAGCGTGCTGCCGTCGGGTGGCAACACCTGACCCGCTACCGCGCCAACCGCTTCGGTGCCGGGTTCAAGCAACGCCGCCACGTGCGCGCTTACGAGCGACTTTACCGGCACGATGTCATCATCGAGAAAGAGGACAATAGCGCCGCGTGCTTGGAGTATACCTGCGTTGCGGGCGCGCGTCAGGGAGGGTTTTTCAAGCTTGATATGTCGCAGGTGCCGGCTGTTTGCCAAAAGGAACTGCCTGGTCTCGCTTGTATGCTCCACCGTCTGGTCAACGACCAGTATCTCAAAGTTGGGATAGTCCTGCTCGAAGAGATGCGTGAGTGTCTGGCATAGTACCTCCTCCCGGTTGAATGTGGGCACAATCAGAGATACAAGAGGGTGGGTAGGTTCAGTAGTCATAGTTGGCCTTATCATGAAGTCGCTCTTTAGCCGAGAAGGCTACACCGCCCTGAAAGCGATACGCTTTACGTGGGCAATGGCTCGCCTTAGTATACGCCTGAAACCGCCCGGAAAGACTCCTGTCAGGTCCTCCAGGAGGTCGAAATCAGCAGGTACGAGCGCCCGCGTGGCTATAAGGGCGGGCACATAAACCAGGACACCCATTAGCCCCGCCACGACAAGTCCAAATATTCCCTGCCAGAACGAGCTAATGAGAAAGGCGATTACGCCCACCGGCACCGCAGCGACAATCATCCGGCTCAAGGGGGCCACAGGAAACCTGAAGTGTTGCACGAAGATCAGGTAAGACGTGCCAACGAGCACTCCTGCTACCTGGGTTATAGTGCTTGCGACCGCGGCACCGAGCGCTCCCAGGGGTGGTACCAGCCAGAAAGCCAGCAGTACATTTGCCAGGGCCAGGGGTAAGCCCCAGTACGCGGGGATCATTGTCTTGCCAAGCGCGATCAGGAGGGCGGAGCCAGGTCCGGCAATGGCTCCGATAGCACCGCCCACGAGCAATATTTTCATCACGTCGGCAGCCGGAGAAAACTCCGGCGGAAACAGCACGGCCATGAGAAGTGACGACACGGCGATACCACCCGCACAGAGAGGAAACGTGACTGCGGCGATGTACCTGGTTGCGGCCCCGTAAAGGTTCTGCAAGGAGTTGTGGTCCCCGGTGCCGAATCGCTCTGACAGGGCGGGAAGAAGTACCCTTCCAAAAGCCGCGGGAAGCGTTCCCAGGAGAATCGTTGAGAAATTGAACGCCATGCCATAGAAACCAATTTCCTCCGGGCTTCTGTACCTTCCGAGGAAATAGGTCTCAGACCGCTGCCACACTATCACGTCGAAGCTGGTGATTACGAAAACCCCCAGGCAAAACTTTGCTAGCTCCCCGACCTTCAACCGGGTGACCCTGGTTGTTGGCCGAAATGACCCGCTCCTGATGAGGAAAGTGCAAAGGACTACCAGTTGCAGGCACGCGACCATGATCTCAACCCATAACAGGCCAAAGATCCCGAGCGCGGCAAAAATTACGGCGCCCACTCCCACGAGGGTAAGGCAGGCCGTCGCCAGGCTCAGAAGAGCAGCGACGTCGAAACGTTGAAGGCCCGCCAGCCGCGCCATAAGTATATTGTTGGTCATGCCGAGCACAAGGGAGATTGCCGCGACGGGCAGATATGCAGCCACCTCCTCGCGGCCCAGGAAATCTGCGAAGGCTGAGGAGAATAGGGCCAGGAGAAGTCCTGCAGGTAGCGCAATAGCTACTTGCGTCACCAGGAGATTGAGCGTCAGGCGGCTTGCTTGCGAACGCTCTCCAGAACCCTCGAACTCTGAGACGTATTTGGTGACGGCGGTAGCGAGGCCAATATCCAGCACCATTGCCGCTGTCACCCTGGTCCACTGCACGAGACTATACAGGCCGAACGCCATGGCACCCAGGTAGCGGGCAGCGATCACGGACGCCGCCAGGGCAGCGGCCACCATCACGATGCTGCTAAGCATGCTCAATGTGGCATTTCTTGCGACTCTGCGCCGACCTCGACCGGCTGCTTCGCTCACTGCAACCACGCTAATGCTCGTTGCTTCAACATCTAGGTTCACCCACTGTAGCCAGGTGCGGCAGTCCTCCAACAACCACCGGTGCCGGCACGTACGGTACTACGCCGGCTGCGCGGCTGCATTGCTCGTACCACACTGAGCTATCACATGGAAGGTCGTCTTTGGCCGGAAAACAAAGTTGTCGATGGCCGCGGTTAGTCCCAGGGTGGCGTAGCCGCAATGATAGTCACGCTTCACAATCGTCATACCCGAATCTGCTAAGACCCTGAGCACCTTCTTAGAGGAAAACCCATGGAAGATTTGGTAGTCCGAGTAAGACCAGTCGAGCGTCTCGAGTATCGGCAAGTACCGGTAGATACGTTTCCGCCAGATGAGGCGGTCTATCAGGTAGAGTTTACCACGTAGCTTGCGCGGTGCGGGCACGTCAAAGCCGGTCGGTTCGTGGGCGACGTATATAATCCCGCCAGGGGCCAGGAGTTCGGCCGCCCTGCGTAGGGTCTGTTCGTAATCGGGTAGGTGATGCAACACGGAACTGAAAGTAATAACATGGTATGGGCCGTGAGCCTCGACAATAGAAGCGTCAGCGTCGGCGTGCATTATGGTCAAAGCCTCCTTGCGAGGGTGGGAGGCCGCTTTACGTCGCAACCGCCCCAACATCTCCTCGGAGATATCTACAGCGTTTACGCAAAAACCGCGATCGAGCAGCTTGAACGTCAGATTACCGGTACCCGAGCCGATATCCAGCGCGCGCCCGGGCGGGACCAGCTTGCTTATGAGGTCCAGGTCCCTGTTGAATTTGCGTTGGATGTACCAGTTGAACATCTCAGCATGGATTTGGTCGTATATGCCCGCCTCGACTGCATGTACTTTGATATTCTCTGCGATTATCCTCTGGCGAGTTGCAGAATCCACTACATCACTCTCCTGGTCCACGACCGTGCAGCAGAAGTGCCGGCATTAGCCACGTGCTTTATCAAGCGGGAGCCTCCCCAACCAACCTTACCCACCGGGTGACTTGTGGGGCCTACTTTGCTCCCCGAAAGGCGTACCTGATATCCTTCAGGTCGGCTTTCCGTGCCCGCCGCCATTGCCCGAGCCAACGCCGCACGCGAGAGCGCAATTTTACGCCCGGCTTCAGAATGATGGCAACTGCAAACCTACGCCCTATATAGTCTCGGAATACCTTCAACCTGGCACGCCGGGTGAGCAAGTTGCTAGCCTCCCATACGGACCGGTGTTCCTCGTATGTGTTGTTGTCCCGCTCTGACTGGGGCCACTGTTTCCCCAGAGGTATGTGTATCAGGACGGCCTTTTGCGCCCGTCGGACCGCCTTCTTCAGCAAGATGTCGCCTTCTCGTTTGCTGAAATGCTCGAGGACGTCTCCAAATATGATGAGGTCGTACTCGCCCAGCTCATCAATAATCTTCGCGGCATCGCCCTTGTACACGTTGTCGTAAACGTAGTCGTACACGGGAGTTATATTGGGGGGGAAGGCCTCGATAGCGTCGATTCGAACCTGCCACGACTCGGGGTAAGTGCGACCCTCCCACACATCGAGCATCTCCCGGCAGAGGAACCCCCATCTACCAAATCCGCTACCTACGTCGAGCACGGACCTAGGGTTGATCTCCCTGATCATTTCTATCGAATAGCTTATGTTCTGCCAGTTACTTGTGCCCAACTGGTAACCTCCTCGTAAAGCTCAACCGTGTCACGCGCCACAGTCGCCCGGTCCAGGCGCTCGACGGCGAACCGCCTCGCGTTTTGTCTCAATTCAGCCAGTGCGGCAGGCTCCCTGAGTAGCTCTATCAAGGTATGGCCCAGGGCGTGCGCATCGTCAGGCGGGACCAGGCGACCGTTCTCGCCATCCGTTATCATCTCGGCAAGCCCGCCTGTGTTGCTCGCTACCACGGCCGCTCCACAGGCCAAAGCTTCGGCGCAGGTGTACCCGAACGGCTCCTGGAGCGAGGGCACCACCGCCAGCGTCGCGCTCCGGTAAAACCCGCGCGTTTCTTCCCTGG
>DASVQO010000420.1:0-21094 GCA_036389075.1 Chloroflexia bacterium
CTATGGAGGCATTTTACTTATCAGCCGGCGCTCAGTTGGCTGGCATGGGTGCTCGGCGCTGTAGGGTTGCTACTAGGATCAAGTCCTGTCTCGATTCGTAAAGTAGTTGCGTTGGTTGACATAGATACCAACCAACGCACCAAGGGCGCAGTCCGTAAGGAGCAATTGCTTCTTACCGTTGCTGCAGCAGTTCTCCTGTTCTTTGCCGCTTACCTTAGATTAAGCTTGCTTGTGCCTGTTGAGCGAGGGTTGTTGGAAGACCCTTCTTATGATGAGGGGGTGTATGCGGAAGCATCTCAGTTGTTCTTGCAAGGAATATTGCCTTACAGGGACTATTTCTTTGCTCACCCACCTATCGCGGCTGTCGTCTACGCCCCGGCCATGGCTGTTGACTTCAGGCTCTGGGGCAGCGAAGCGAGCTTCATGGCAGCTCGGTTCATGGGGGTTGCTTACGGTCTCCTCGCGTTAGTAGGCTTGCTTCTTGTGGGGTACGAAGCAGGCGGGAAGGGCGTACGAGGAGTGCTGGCTGGGGCAACGGCAGCAGCATTGTATGCTGTTGATCCCAGAACTGTTGCGATCAATCGCAAAATAATGTTAGATCATCCGATGCTGGCGGTCGCATTGTTCGCCTTGTTCTTCTATCTTAGGAGTGTGCATATCTCTAAAGCCGGAACAGATCGCCAACGGGGCGGTCTCACTTTTCCGACGAGTAAGGTCGCTCTGGCCATGCTCGTGGGATTTCTATCAGCAGCAAGTACTTTGATAAAAGTTCAAGGGCTTACGTGCTTCCTGGCGATCTTCATAACAACGCTGATTTTCATGCTCTTTCTCGATGGCGCCAAGGGTAGGCGTACGTACCTGTTCGGTATTGCAGGTGGGTTTTTGCTCGGGCTAGTGCTCTTGGGGGGGCCATTCTTCCTTGCTGCTCCTAACCAGTTTGCGCGGATGGTAATCTTCTTCCAACTGTTGCGTCCGATGGACGGAGCTAGGTTCACGTCAGACCGCATAGCAAACATAACTCAAGACCTGAGCAATGGTCTCACCCCGAGCCTAGCCATCGTAGGTGCCGTTCTCCTAATGACCACTTTGTGGCACCAATCTAGGCCGAGCAAAAACCCTGCGGCGCAGAAGCGGGAGCAAGCGGCAGGTGCTCTACAGCAGACGACACTTTCCTGGGTGGCGATCATGCTTTGGGGTGCTCTTAACATGCTGCTGTTTACCTATAGCCGGTCCTTCTTTGACCAGTATTACCTTGAAGTAGCGGCGCCTCTATACCTCCTCACGGGGGCCATCTGGATATACGTGCCGAGGCAACTGAGCGTTAGCAGAAGAAAGTTCGCAATCGGCAGTACCGCTGCTGCGCTAGCTCTTATTCTACTGCCTTTCACGGTTGCAGCGATTCAGGCTTCAACTGAGCATCGAGTCAACACCCTGTACGTCCAACTTGGCGCCAGAATAGAAGCAAGCACAACGCCGGCGGACGAACTGCTCACCACTGATGCACAACTAAATCTGCTCGCATCGCGTAAGCCTAGCCAGACGATAACGGGCTATCTGGTTGATAGCTATGGATACTTCATCTACAAAGGCCTTGGCCTGCAGGACTGGTCATGGGTCGAGATGCGAGGAGCTATGTGGCAAGCTTCCGAGCCTTCAGTTTCAGAAGTAATGCATCGCTCTTGGGCCCAGCAGGACTTCATAGATCGTGCGCAGGACGCTGATTTTGTGGCAATATACCGCGGCCCTGGGCCCGAACCTGCCACAGCAGATACGATCAGGCAGATAGTGTCACTAGGAACCCGTTGCGTCTTCCCAACAATTCAAGAGCAGAGCAGGTATGTCCTTGTAAAGCCATGTACCAGGTGAGAATAAGAAACCTAGATTCATAGAGGTTCTACGAACCCTCATTTCAGAAATTCATCGCTTTTGTCGGTTTGCGTACTCTTCAGGACGTTACACCGTTCAGAGGCAGGAAAATGGAGGTGCAGTACGGTGATTAGCGGCGACAAAGGCAGAGGGACCTATCCTTTCGGTAGTATTGCCCTCTACTGCATCTGCGAGTGGATCAGCCATGCGAGCGCTCCCGCGCTTAACGAAGAGTGGTCTTCCAGCAGCAACACTCGCCTGTACATCCTTCATGGCGATACGGCCACCATTAGAGAGTGACAGACTGGCGCGAAAGCGCCAGTCTAGAAGCCACTTGAGAAAACCAGGGAACGGCTGAAGTCCAGGTGGAGCCGGGGACCACAACGAAGTGGGTGTGATGTGGCTCAAGAAGCGTATGCCTACACCCGTGCCGGTCAGGAAGCACCACTGTATCCTTAGCCACTACCCAAGCCACTACCCAAGCCACTACCCAGACCAGCGGAAAATCAGTTCCGAGTTCCTCGCGGGCGCTACCGATCAGTGACATGACGCCCACATCTGTACCACCTGCGGCGACATACACGTTAAGCTCCGCTGCCGACCGAGCCAGCACGCCGGCGAACATGCTTCAGTGCTCTTAATGCAGAGGCCAGATCCGCCCTTCTTTGAACATTAGTCGCTTGCAACCAAAAAGGCTTTCATCCTAATCCTGAGGCACATTTTGTGCCTAGTTTTAGAACAAAAGCCCTGAAATGTGCCGAAGGTGGGATTGCATAGGGCCGTGATACTCTAGGATGTGCTAGGCTCTCTTGTGCTTACATATCCTCTGCCTGTGCTACTTTGTGCTGGCTTAGGATACACCATCCCTGCTTATCAGTGATAAAGCTGTGATAAAAAGATGGCATGGACTTATGAACCTATGACTTGCACCTCAAGGGTATGCTTCAGTCTCTGTCCGGTTGCGACTCTGTTATTTGTAGTGCCAAAAACATTCCATTGCCCTTAGGCTTGCGCATACTCGACGATCTGGTCCACATTCATGACCCGGCCCTCAGCCCATGCTCTGTTGAACGTTGCTTCGTCAAGTGCCGCTCGCACGGTGGCCAGGTGCCTCTCGTGCTCAGGCTTGTCCACGGGTAGGAGGATTGCGCTGTTCCCCTGTTCAATCAGCCCCTCCAGGGCGCCAAAGAACGTTGCCGCCCGCTCAGGCTGGCCTACTTGTGCTGACAGGCACCCCAGCCCCAGGAGGTTTAGTGCTATTACAAAGTGAAAATCTATCTTGTCGGATGCTTCGAGTGAAACCCTGTACAGCCTCAACGCGCTTTCAAAATCGCCCTGGCGCCGCGCAATGTCTCCCTGGCAGTTGGTCGTATGCGCAAAGATAATTCCTTCACCAATCGCCTCATCCAATTTGAGACTCTCCTCGCAGAACGCTGCCGACTGGCTGTAATCACCCTGGCGGAGCGTTACGTGCGCCAGGTTGGAAAGCATGAGCGCCTGGTTCCATTTGTGTTCAAGCTCCTTAAGCAGAGACACGGTCTCCTGGAACAGTCTGTATGCTTCTTCGAGCTCGCCCAAATGCATGGCGACTCCCGCGAGATTGCCGAGCGTGCGGGCCATGCCAGACCTGTCGCCAAGCTCACGCCGCAACGAGAGTGCCTCTTCGTGCAGTTGCCTGGCTTCGATGTGCTTTCCCGTGTACACCCGCATAACCGCCAGGTGATGGAGCGTATCAGCAAGGCTCTTGCGATCACCTTCTTCCCGTGCAAGTGCGAGACTCCTGGTCAGCCACCCGCTGGCTTTCTCAAAGTGGCTACGGCCCATTGCCAGCCAACCGGCCGCGTTCAGCGCGGTGATAAGCAGGGGCCGAGGAACAGGACATCCTTCCACCTTGAGTAAAGCGGCTTGTAACCACCGCAGTCCCTCTTCGAAGTGTCCGCGTATGTACCAGAAGTGGCGTAGCGCACAGGCCATTCGGAGCCCCAGCTCTACCTGGTCGCGCTCAAACGCCCAGGCCAACGCCGCCCGCAAGTTATCATGCTCTGCTTCCAGTAGATCCAACCAGCGCTTCTGGTCCGCTCCTAATAAATGGGGCTCGGCTGCCACCGTCAGGGCCAGGTAATAGTCGAGGAACCAGCCCTTGACCTTATCGGCTTCTCCACCGTTGGTCTCATCACCTTCCTCTAACCGCTCGCCTGCGTATTCACGTACCATCTCCAGCATTGTATAGCGTGGCTCAGTTTCTTCACTTGATCCGACCTCTATCTGGATCTCGCGTTTCAGCAGACTTTTGTCGAGAAGTGATTGAAGTCCCTCCAGCACGGAGATAGACAGGTCGGCCCTTGCGTTGCAAACAGACTCAACGGAGTTGAGGGTACAACCGCCTGCGAACACCCCCAACCTGGAGAAGAGTACGCGCTCACCCTGGTTCAGTAGCTCGTAGCTCCAGCCGATAGCGTTGCGCAATGTGCGGTGTCGCTCAGGCAAATCTCGCCCGCCCCCGGAGACTATAGGTAAAGAGGTGTGCCCCTCGTTCGCCTTGAACCGCTGCACCAGCGCCGCCGGGGGCAGCAGCTTCACACGCGCGGCCACCAACTCGATTGCCAGGGGAAGGCCATCCACGCGGGCGCAAAGGGTCGCCACCGCCGCCGCGTTGTCTTCCGAGAGGTGAAAGCTGCGGTCAACCGAGCGGGCGCGCTCCACAAAGAGGGCCACCGCCGGGTAAGTCAGCATCTCTTCGACCGAGTGCAATTCTCCCTTGCCGGGCCAGGGCAGAGAGGATACTTCGAACTGCTGCTCTCCGCGTACGCGCAACGGCTCTCGGCTGGTAACCAGGCAGGCAACGCCGGGGCACTCCAATAGAAGCTCCGAGAGGAGGGGAGCGGCCTCTAGTACCTGCTCAAAGTTGTCCAGCACCAGGAGCACACGCCTGGTCCGCAGGTGCTTTTTGAGCAATTCCAAAGGAGGCTGGGTGGCCTCTCTAAGCTCCAGGGCCTGCGCCATTGTGGGCGCTACCAGCTCGGTGTCACTTACCGTTGCCAGCCCTATAAAGAAGACGCCATCGGCGAATCGCTGTGTCGGAGCAGGCATGTCCACAGCGCCGGGGCCGTTGAGCAAGTCCTCTGCGACGGCGAGCGCAAGACGGGTCTTGCCCACGCCGGGAGGCCCGGTGAGAGTAAGGAGGCGCATGCCTCTTTGCAGGAGACGACCTCGAATCTCCTCCACCTCGCCGTCCCGCCCGATAATCCGCGTTGGCTCCTGACGCAGGTTAGTGGGGGTGTAAGCGACCTCTCCCTCTTCCGCGGGCGGGGCGCTTTCGGTCTGCGGGGCTTGTTCGTTGGCCTGTGGTTCGCGGGCCAACCTCAAGAACGCCTCGCGCTCCTCCTCAGCGATGCCCAGCCTGTCGGCCAGCAGAGCGATAAGCTGCCTGGAGGGCCTGCGCTCGCCGCCTTCTATCATGCGAATGGTTGACCTGGCGCAGCCCACGCGGTCGGCCAGTTCTTCCTGGGTGATGTCGAGGGCCTTGCGTCTCCGCCTGACCCATTGCCCGAACGAGGCTGCACTGCCCATAGATGGTAGCGACCTCCTGCTTCACGCATCACCCACGTTGCCCAAATTGCCACGCGCCACGCTACACCCGCGCACTTATATGGCTGCCCTTTGCGTGTAAATGTGCCATTTTTGTGCCGTTCTTGTAGCCACCATTATAGGAGAAACCAGCATTTAATGTAAGTACCGGACGCGCTCGATCCAGCATACAGAGGCCCTGCATGCACCGTACAAGTCCCGGCATGATCTTATGCAAACAATGGAGACTTCAAGCATGAGCACAGATACGGGCAACCGCTCCGACGACTCGGAGGTCTTCCTGGTGAGGCTGTGGGCCGGCGGAGCGTTGCCTCACCAGCAGTCTGGAGGGACAGAGGACAGGGAGGACAGGGAGGACAGAGTACAAGGCAAGGTGACTCACCTGTTGAGCGGCAAGGCAAGTAGCTTCAGCGATGGGGATACCCTGGTGAGCTTGCTGGTAGACATGTTGCCTAAGGGCCATGACGCTGACAACTTGGAAGGAGAGAAAGGAGCAACACCATGAAGAAGATTGTCAGGATAGACAGTCTCGTGGAAAAGGCAAGACTGGGGAATGCAAAAGCAAGGGTAGCCATTACAATCACCATAACTGCCATTGCTCTCGTCCTGGCTGCAGGCGCAGGTTCAGCCTCCGCAGTGGTCTCAGGTGGCACTTCCTCCACTGCCTCAACATCCGCGGCCTTCGCGCCCGCAGCTCCTATGCTGGCGGGCACGCAGTGGGAGCAGGATGTGGCATACAACAGCGCCAGCGATGAGTACCTGGTCGTGTGGTTTGATCAGCGCAACGGCAGCGACTCCAATGTTTACGGGCAAAGGGTGTCGAACACCGGCACCCTCGTGGGCAGTGAAATCCCTATATCGACAGCAGCAGGTAATCAAGATCCTCCTGTCGTTGCGTACAACAGCACCCTCAACGAGTACCTGGTCGTGTGGGCCGATGCTCGCCTCGGGTTCCCCAACATCGACCTCTACGGGCAGCGGCTGTCGAGCACGGGCAGCCTGGTGGGTAGCGAATTCCCCATCTCCACAGTACCCGAGCGCCAAACCATCCCTGAGATAGCGTACAACAGCATAGACAACGAGTACTTGGTGATATGGCAGGACCAGCGTAATGGGCAGAACTTCTACAACATCTATGGACAGCGCGTGTCGGGCACCGGTGCCCTCGCCGGCAGCGAAATAGCCATTGACACAGCAGGCAACGCAGTGGGCGCTCGCCCAGCGTACAACAGCACCAACAATGAGTACCTGGTAGTCTGGGGACGCGGCGGTGATACCTATGGGCAGCGGCTATCGAATACCGGCAGCTTCCACGGTGGGAACTTCGTCATCTCCGCAGCACCAGAGGACCAACACTTCGTTGACGCTGCGTACAACAGCACCGGCAATGAGTACCTGGTGGTCTGGTCGGATGCTCGCGCTATACACCCCAATTACGACGTCTACGGGCAGAGGGTGTCGGGCACCGGCGGCCTGCTGGGCAGCGAGATCCCCGTCTCCACTGCAGCAGACGAGCAGAGGCCGGCCAAGGTTGCATACAACAGCGCCAGCAACGAATACCTGGTGATCTGGAGCGATGCTCGTACCGGAGCCTACGATATATACGGGCAGAGGGTATCGGGCACCGGCAGCCTGTCCGGAGGGGAGATCCCCATCTCCACCGACTCTGCCTCTCAAGTCCGTCCAGCCGTAGCATCGGGCGGCAATCAGTACCTGGCTGCCTGGGGTGATCTCCGCAACGGCACCGATAACGACGTGTGGGGACAGCGGGTATCGAACTCCGGTGCTCTGTCCGGCGGCAACTTCAACATCACCCCAGGCGAGCCGGTTGCCACCCCCACCAGCACGAGCACGGAGACCGCCACTGCCACGGAGACTGCTACCGACACTGCCACCAGCACCAGCACCAGCACCCCCAGCTTCACCGCTACCAGTACAGAGACACCTACTGCTACCAATACCGAGACCTCCACGAGCACAAGTACGGAGACCGCCACTGCAACCAGCACGGAAACTGCCAGCAGCACAAGTACCGAGACCTCCACTGCTACCAGCACCGAGACCGCCACTGCAACCAGCACCGAGACCGCCACCAGCACGGAAACTCCTACTGCTACCAGTACGGAAACTGCCAGCAGCACAAGTACCGAGACCTCCACTGCTACCAGCACCGCCAGCAGCACAGCCACACAGACTGATATCCCGACTCAGACGAACACACCTACCAGTACATTGACCGCAACGCCCAGCACCACATCCACGGGCACTAACACCACTACGTCTACATCCACCCCAACGGGAACCGATACAAGCACGAGGACCAGTACCCCCACGGCTACAGCTACAGCTACCACTATGGTTACGGCTACTGCTTGCGAGCAGTTCGCGGACGTGGAGCCAGGCGACACATTCTACGTGTACGTCAACTGCATGGTGTGTCACTACGTGATCACAGGCTTCCCTGACGGCACCTTCCGCGCACACGCTCAGATCACGAGAGGGCAGATAGCCAAGATCGTCTCTCAGGCAGCGGGCTTCTCGGAAGACCCGGGCGAGCAGACCTACGCTGATGTGCCTCCAGGCTCACCATTCTACGCGTACATCAATCGCCTGACTAACAGAGGCATTGTGGGAGGGTACCCGTGTCCCACGAGGCCCGATGGAGGGGATGAGTGCACGCCTGAGAACCCGAACCTGTTCGAGCCTAACGCGAACGCCACGAGAGGGCAGCTAGCCAAGATCGTGTCTAATGCCGCGGGCTTCGATGAGGCAGTATCGGGGCAGCACTACGCTGATGTGCCGGCCAGTGGAGAGGGTAGCCAGTTCTATACCTGGATCATGCGTCTTACCAACAGAGACGTCATGGGTGGGTACCCCTGTGGCACCCAGGACCCGAGGAGCGGGCCATGTGACGGCCAAAACAGGCCATACTTCAGGCCCGGTGCCAACGTGACTAGAGGGCAGTCCTCTAAGATCGTGGCTAACACCTTCTTCCCCAACTGCCAGACCCCTTGACCCTGAGCACCTGTTAAGGGCCACTGTGGCGGTGGGTACGGGCCTGCCTGCCCCTACAGTGGCCTTGAATGAGCTACCGGGAGCAGCCAGGTAGCGCCTATCAATTGAAAGGCGCATTCCGCAGCATGCACGGGCGCATTCAAGCCAAGAGGGAGATTGCAAGCTGTATCCCTCTTGGTGGTTGCGGGAAGGCAATTGAGTTCAGGGTCTGAGCTACCCTTATGAGCTTGCTCAACGGCATGATGTTCGCCACCGGCAACGACGACAACCTGGAAGGAGAGAAGGGAATAACGCCATGAAGACAATCATTACGATAAGTGGTCTCGCGAAAATCGGTATGGAAAGTGAACGCAGCAAGTCCAGCGTGCGCCCTTCACTCCTCCCGGTGCGGCCGGCTGACATTGCTGCGTTCAATCACTACGAAAGGGGAAATACGATGAAGTACACCAATATGACCAGTGCCGTACAAATGGCGGCCCGCTCAAGTGGACGCCACCGCCTGCTATTCGTCCTGCTGGCAGTAGTGGCGCTGCTTCCCTGGACCACGGGAGCCCTGGTACCGCCAAGCGCTGCGGGTGCTCCCCTGTCTGAGCGCTCCACGGCAAGAGCCGCCGTTGCCGCTCCGGCCCCTGCTGCGCCCCTTGAAGAAGTGCTCAAGCCTGACGGCACGCTGGACCTGAGTACCGGCTTCACGGGGTCCCTGGACCCCACGGGTTGGAAGTTAGTCAGTGGACCTTCTGGAGAGCCTCGCTTTGCCCGCATCTCCGGCGATATTGCATCGAAGTCTTCCCCGCAGGCTCCCATGGTGGCCGGGGATGAAAACTGGGATAGCAGGTTCAACCCCGTGGGTCTCGGTGGCTACGTCCTGGCGGTTGCCATAAGCGGCAGCGACGTCTACGTGGGCGGCCAGTTTGTCACGGCCGGCACGGTAAACGCCAACCGCATCGCAAGGTGGAACGGCTCGCAGTGGTTCGCCCTCGGCAGTGGCGTGAACGATGATGTCTACGAGATAGCAGTGAGCGGCAGCGACGTCTACGTGGGCGGCGACTTTACGCAGGCCGGGGGGGCGAGCGCAAATCACATCGCAAGGTGGAACGGCTCGCAGTGGTTCCCTCTCGGTAGCGGTGTGGGTTCGCGTGTCGAGGCGCTGGCGGTGTCGGGCACCACAGTCTATGCGGGGGGCGCCTTTACTACGGCGGGCGATGTGAGTGTCAACCGGATAGCCAAATGGGACGGCAGCAGTTGGTCCTCACCTGGCGGTGGGGTGACCGGCGGCGACAGCCCCAGTGTCTCTGCGATTGCAATCAACGGCACCGACGTGTACGTGGGGGGTCGCTTCGCTACGGCGGGCGCAGTGAGCGCCAACCGCATCGCAAGGTGGGACGGCACCCAGTGGTTTCCTCTCGGCGGCGGGCTGGGCGGCTCAAGCGAGAATGTTCTCGCGATAGCGGTAGTGGGTACTAATGTGTATGCGGGCGGCACCTTCAGCGTAGCCGGTGGAGCAAGCGCCAACCGCATCGCCAGGTGGGACGGTACCCAGTGGTCCGCTCTGGGCAGCGGCGTTACCGGCGCATTACCCTTCGTAGGTGCCATCGGCGCATCGGGCACCGATATCTACGTCTCGGGACGGTTCTACCTGGCCGGGGGTGTGAGCGTCCAGAACGTAGCCCGGTGGGACGGCTCCGGGTGGTCGGCGCTCGGCACCGGGGTAGGCAACCCCGGCACCTACGAGACCTCTTATGGACTGGCGGTAAGTGGTAGCGATGTCTACGTGGGCGGCGGCTTTACCCTGGCGGGCGACCTGGCAGCGCACAACATGGCCCGGTGGAACGGTGCTCAATGGTCGGCGCTCGGCACCGGGTTAGGCGTACCTGAGGATGTTCAGGCTATTGCGGTCGCCGGCAGTAACGTGTACGTAGGCGGTCGTTTTTCGAGCGTAGGCGTCGTCCGCGCCAATAACATCGCAAGATGGGACGGCTCCCAGTGGTCCGCGCTGGGCAACGGCGTGACGGGTGTCACCGACGGTTTCCTGCCCACTGTATATGCAATAGCCGTAAGCGGCAACGACGTCTACGTGGCCGGCAACTTCACCAAAGCGGGTGCTGTTGGTGCCAACAATGTCGCACGATGGAACGGCACCGAGTGGTCGGCCCTGGGCGGCGGGCCGATTGGCGGCTCTCCATCGCGCGTGTCAGCAATAGCCGTAAGTGGCAGCAACGTATATGTCGGCGGCTCTTTCACCCAGGCAGGTGGGGTGAACACCAGGAACATAGCCATGTGGAACGGTAGTAGTTGGTCTGCCCTCGGCAGCGGCATAGGTGATAGCACCCTCGGCTTTGTCAGCGACATACTGGCGCTCGGCAGCGACATCTATGCAGCCGGCAGCTTCAATACGGCCGGTGGTGTCAGCGCCAAACATATCGCACGGTGGAACGGCACCGAGTGGTCGGCCCTGGGCAGTGGACTAGGGAGCTATGCCAATGCACTTGCCACGAATGGCACCGACATTTTCGTAGGGGGTAACTTCATTACGGCCGGTGACGTGAGCGCCAACTATATAGCCAAATGGAACGGCACCGAGTGGTCGGCCCTGGGCAGTGGCACGAACTCGTCGGTCTGGGCTCTAGCCATGAGCGGCACTGACCTGTACGTGGCAGGCGTATTTACTGCGGCGGGAGGTGCCGGCGCAAATCACATAGCCAGGTGGAACGGGGCAGAGTGGTCGACACTTGGTAGCGGCTTAACCGGTGCAAAAACGTTCCTGGCAGTCTACGCGCTAGCAGTGGGCGGCAGCGATGTCTACGCAGGTGGCGCTTTCACTCAGGCGGGCGGCAAGCCTTCCAGCAAATTCGGCATCTACCATGCGTCTCCGAGCGGCAATCCGACACCTACAAGCACGGTCCCCCCGGCTGGCGATCCGACACCTACAAGCACTGTCCCCGCGTCCCCGACCGGTAGTCCGATACCTACAAACACCGTCCCCCCGAGCGGTTGCAACATTTCATTTACGGATGTGCCCGAGGGTTCTACATTCCACCCCTTCGTCGAGTGCCTGGCCTGTCGGGACATACTTGGCGGCTACTCCGACGGCACCTTCCGCCCTCAGAACCAGATCACACGAGGGCAGATAGCCAAGATAGTCTCCAATGCCGCAGGGTATACCGATGGCGTGAGCGGCATGCAGACCTATGCCGACGTGCCCTCTTCTCAACCCTTCCACGTGTGGATAGAGAGGCTGTCGATGCGCGGTCACATGGGCGGCTACAACTGCGGCGGGGTAGGTGAGTCGTGCGACGATGCAAACCGACCGTACTTCCGCCCCGGCAACAACGCCACGCGCGGGCAACTCTCCAAGATCGTGTCCAACGCGGCTGAGTTCGAGGACACACCCGCTGTGCAGACGTTCGAGGACGTGGCACCCAGCAGCCCCTTCTACCTGTACATAGAGCGCCTAACGAGTAGAGGGGTCATGTCGGGCTATCCATGTGGGGGCGCAGGAGAGCCATGCGGCGGAGGCAACCGTCCATACTTTCGACCTGGTGACAACGTGACGAGGGGGCAGGCTGCCAAGATAGTGGCTAACACTTTCTTCCCCAACTGCCAGGCACAGGCACAAACAAGAAAGTAGCAGGACTACAAGGAAGTTTTCGCAGTTGAATAGCAGGAGAAAACTCGGTATGTAGCCGGGTTTTCTCTTATCTAACGCACGGCATAGCAACGTGATTTACTGTGGACAAGCTGGCTCCAAGAACGGGATCCAATAGTGGGTCTTGTAACCTGAGACGGCACACGGCAGGCGCTCTATAGCTTTGCCGACTTCAGCAGTAGACAGCTTGAATAGGTGCCGGATCAGGCAGGCAGAATACAAACTTGGATTTGGAAGTGCCTATGCTGATCTGGACCTGGAAGTGCCTATGCTGATCTGGACCTGGTGTTCGCTGACGAAGTTGGTGAGTCTCTACGCCCCAACACCCTGGCTTACCAGTTCCAGGGTCTTATCAGACTCGCAGGCGTGCCGCAGATAAGGTTCCACGATCTAAGACATACTTGCGCAACGCTCCTGATGGCAAACAATGTACACCCAAAGATAGTGCAGGAGCGGCTGGGTCACGCGGATGTGAGCATGACACTGAACGGGTATAGCCATGTGACCATGGATATGCAGAAGGATGCTGCCAAGCAACTTGACGATCTTTTTGAGGGTGCTTAGTAAGGTCCCGTGATAAAATGGTGATAAAAACGCGAATGGGAACCTTCAAGGCTCCCATTCCGTGCGTAGATTTAGAACATTCTACCTAATTAGTGCCGAAGGTGGGATTCGAACCCACATGAGGCTACCCTCACCCGCTTTTGAGGCGGGCGCGTCTGCCATTCCGCCACTCCGGCTTGTTGCTTCTTGCCGCGTCCTTCGCGCTGGGTCGAGCTACAGCGCCAGGTCCACCGCTACGGGCAGCGAGCTGGCTTCCCAGCCCGTGGTGCGTACCTCATTGCGTCCGTAGTACTTAGCCACAATGAGCCGCCGCGCCAACCGCTCCTCGGTGGGGTCGGTGACTACCCGGCCTTGTCCGCTGAGTGTCCTGTCGCCGATGCGTACCTGCACGCTGGCCGTCTGCTGTATATTCTTCACCCAGTCGGCGTTGTCACCGCCCCCGGCCAGCATATACAGACTGCTACCACCCTCCGGTATCGCGAACCAGATCTCGATAGTGTGAGGACTGCCGGTGCGGCGGCCCACGGTGGTCAAGTAACAGTATTGTTCGCGTGCTAAGGTATCCATGCTGTTCGCGCTCGAAGCCCCCTATTATAACCAAATTAGTGGCATAAGGTCAATCGCCTTGACAGCACAAGGGCGCTGTGATAAGCTGGGTGAGTTATTGATACCATGTATCTATAAGGTGGGCGCACAGTGCAAGCCACGATCTTGGAAAACAAGCCTCCCCTTTCACCAGACCCGGCCCCTCACGCGGTGCGCTTGCGCGATGTAACGGTGGGCTACGACCGCACGCCCGTGCTGTCTCATACCAACCTGGCGGTCGAGTGGGGTCTCATCGCGGGTGTTATCGGGCCGAACGGGGCCGGCAAATCGACCCTCATTAAGACGGTCCTGGGCACCCTGGAAGCCTGGGAAGGCGCGGTGGAGGTTGGGGGCTACCCGGCTAGCTCCAGGCAGGCCCGCAATACCATTGGCTACGTGCCGCAACGCGAAGCGGTCAACTGGGACTTTCCGGTGACCGTGATCGATGTCGTCATGATGGGCCGCACGCCCCGGCTTGGCTGGCTCCGCTTTCCAGGCCCTCGCGACCGCCAGGCAGTGGCCGAGGCGCTCGATAAGGTCGGTATGTCACCCTTCGCTGACAGGCAGATAAGCCAGCTCTCGGGCGGCCAGCAGCAGCGCGTCTTCCTGGCGCGGGCGCTGGCGCAGGGCGGCCGCCTCCTGCTGCTGGACGAGCCGCTCAATGGGGTGGATGCCGGTACCCAGGAGACGATAGGCGAGATCCTGCGGGGCGTGCGGGCTGAGGGTGGCACGGTGCTCATCGCCACCCACGACCTGGAGCTTGCCGCCGCCTGGTGCGACCGCCTGGTGATGGTGAACCACGCTATCGTCGGTTACGGCCCGCCCGCCGAGGCCCTGCGCCCGGAAGTGTTGCGCGCTACGTACGGTGGTCAGGTGCTCATGCTCCCTGACGTCGCCAGCGGCAGCCCCGGCGGCCCCGCTGGAGCCAGTACGGTGGTGCCGGACGTTCACGGCCACCCCGGCGGGCAGCCCCCGCCTGGCACGACAAGTAAAGTGCTCTAGAGGCACGAAGGTAGGGGCGAAGGGTTGGATATTTTCAATTGGCTGACGGACCCGCTGCAATTTTCCTTTATGCAACTCGCACTGGTTGAAGTGGTCCTGATGGGTATCACGTGCGGCCTTATCGGCACCTACGTGGTGTTGCGGGGCATGGCCTTCATCGGCGACGCCCTCGCCCACGCTATCTTCCCCGGCGTGGTGATCGCGTTCCTGCTGCATGCCAGCTTTTTCCTGGGCGCGCTTCTGTTCGGAGGCGTAACCGCCGTGGCGATAGGCGCGCTGGCCCGCAACCGGCGTGTCTCGGAGGATACGGCCATTGGCGTGCTGTTCGCGGGCATGTTCGCGCTTGGTATAGTGTTGATAAGCAGGGTCGAAGGCTATACCGCCGACCTCGCTTCGTTCCTGTTCGGCAACGTGCTCGGCGTGAGCGCGGAAGACCTTGTCGCCAGCGTGGTGATTGGGGCGCTGGTGCTCTTGCTGCTGGTCTTGTTCCACAAGGAGCTTGTGCTGGTGTCGTTCGACAACGACATGGCCGAGGCCGCCGGTCTCCCCGTCTGGCTGCTGAACCTGGGGCTGCTCCTCCTCATTGCCGTTACCATCGTGGTCTCGTTGCGGGCGGTGGGCAACATCCTGGTGGTGGCGATGCTGGTTACCCCCGCCGCCGCCGCCCGCCTGTGGACCGACCGCCTGCGGGTGATGATGGGCCTGAGCGCGTTGTTCGGGGCGCTCGCTGGGGTGCTGGGCCTGCTGGTGAGCTACCACGCCAACCTGGCGGCGGGCGGCACTATCGTGCTGGCGATCACCCTCTGGTTCGGAGTGTCGCTGCTCGTCGCACCCAGGCATGGCTACCTGGGCCGCCTGTTGCGCCCCACCCGCGCGGGGAGGTTGCCAGGGCCGGAAGGCGCGCTGGCGCAGCCCGCCTCTCCCTCCGAGGGCCACAGCCACGTCCATTGAGGCACCGCGCAGGAGCCACGTAGCGACCCGTATAGATCAGGAGATTTGCATGCCCGGCGTTGAAGCAGTGCTCGAAAGGTTGAATCACGAAGGCTATAGGCTCACCGGCCCGCGCCGCCTGGTGCTGGTGGAGGTGTTGCAGCGCGCAACGCCCTTTACCTCCGCCGAGTTGTGGGACGCCATCCAACAGACCGCCCCCACGATAGGCCGCGCCACCGTCTTCCGCACGCTCGACCTGCTCACCCGGCTCGGCGTTGTCCAGCGTATCCACCGCGACGCCGAGGCCGGGCGCTGCCACGCCTACCTCGCCTGCGACGAGCGCCACCACCATCACCTGATCTGCAACTCCTGCGGCAACGTTACCGACTTTCACGAGGACCGAGCTCTCGAAGCGTTAGTGCGCGAGGTGGAGAGGCGTACCGCCTTCCAGATCGAGGGGCATCGGCTGGAGCTTGTGGGCACCTGCCCCGCCTGCCGCGACAATACGCAGTCGCATGTAGGAGACAAATGCTAACTGGGTCCTGGCGTCAGGCCAAACTGCTACGCGCTTTAGCTGTGTTGTCCCTGGTGCTGCTGGCCGCCTGCGATGCGGGCACGCCCGGTAGCTCCACTTCCACTGCGAACTCCGTAGGCTCCGGGCTGAAGGTCGTAGCCACCACCACGCAGATTCGCTCCATGACCGAGGCCGTGCTGGGTGACCGTGGTACCGTTCGCTCGATATTGCCGCCCGGTGCCGACGCCCACGACTTCGAGCCGAAGCCGAGCACCGTACAGGCCATCAGCGACAGCGACCTGGTGCTCAAGAACGGCATCGGCCTGGACGACTGGGTGGACAAGTTGATCGAGAACGCGGGCGGCGAGCGGCCCCTCGTCACGGTGACGGTGGGTATCCCCCTGCGCGCAGGCGACGAAGAAGGCGAAGGCGGACAACCCGACCCTCACGTCTGGCTCAACGTCACCAACGCCATTACGATGACCGCCAACATCCGAGATGCCCTGGTCCAGGCAGACCCGGCGAACGAGACGGCCTACAAGACCAACGCTGATACTTACATCACGCGGCTGCGCGAGTTGGACCAGTACATCAAGGACCAGGTTGCCACCATTCCACCCCAGGACCGCAAGATGGTGACCAACCACGATGCCCTCGGCTACTATATCGACGCCTACGGGTTGACGTTCGTCGGCTCTATCATACCCTCCATGTCTACGGGGGCGCAGCCGTCGGCGCAGGACGTGGCCGAACTGATACGCGAGATCAAGGAAGCTAAGGTAAAGGCCATCTTCCTGGAGAGCCGAGTAAACCCGTCCCTGGCGCGGCAAGTAGGCAGCGACACCGCGGTGAAGGTGGTCGATACCCTGTACGGCGACGCGCTCGGCGAACCGGGCAGCCCAGGGGCTACCTACGAGGGGATGATGCGCTTCAACACCGACACCATTGTGTCCGCGCTCAAGTAACATCGGACGGGGTGAGGCATTTTCTTGACCTGCGGAGAACGCCCTGTGGCTGAAGCCACGGGCTGGCAAGTAGCAAAGTCCCCTTCGGGGACTCTCTTGCGAGATCGTGTATCGGCAAAGTGTAAGACACAAGCGAACAAGGGTGGACCTTGTCATTCTGAGTGGTGCATCTTGCAAGTAAGTTACTAAAAACAGCGACAGGGCAGCCCTTGTCATCCTGAGCCCTTCGGCTACGCTCAGGGTAAACTCCGCGAAGGATCAGGTGGGAAGGCGAGGGTCCACAACGCTCAGGATGCTGGCGGCTAGAGGCACACTGGTGCTTCGGTAGGAGCGGTCAAACATGGGTGGCTGATCCTTCGCGGAGTTTACCCTGAGCGTAGCCGAAGGGCTCAGGATGACAAGGCCACTCTGGTCCTCTATTTAGTAACTTACTTGCAAGATGATCCACTGAGCGCAGCGAAGAATCTCGTCCTTTACCCCGAAGTTTCCCTTTTCAATAGAACCATTGCCTCGTACAGGCGCAAAGAAAGGTGGTATTTGGGTGCTGGAGGACGAGATTCTTCGCTGCGCTCAGAATGACAGTCGCCGGGCTTGGTGCCGCAGGGGGGGCACTTTGCATCTACTCCCCAGTCTCCGAAGGAGACTTTGCCCCTTGTCAGCCCGCCAATTTATTGGCAGGGCACACTCACCAGCGCACATTCAACAGGGCGTCCCCAAGCCTCTCCACGAAAATAGGCGTACCACGGCATCGAAAACTCCCCTCTTGACAATAGTTCGTTTTTCTGATACATTCCATATTAATGAACCAAACCTCCTCCCCCAACTACGAGCTTGACGACGTGCTCGAACTCACCACGCCCGAGCAGTTCGCGGCGATTGGCGACCCCACCCGTGGCAAGATACTCCACGTCTTGGGAGAGCGGGCCGCCACGACCACCCAGGTGGCCGCCGTCTTACAGCTTCCTAAAGGCACCGTGGCCCACCACCTGCGGGTGCTCGAAAGCGCCGGGCTGATCAAAGTGGTGCGCACCCGGCAGGTCCGCGCCATCACTGAGAAGTACTACGGCAGGGTGGCGCGCAGGTCTCACATCTCGGTCGATGGCTGCGAGCCGGGGGTGGACATCTCAGCCCTGGTGAGCGTGCAGGAGGTGCCCTTCCCCTTCAACCACGCCTTCGAGGAGATGCGCCACTCGCCGGACGACAGCACCGCGCCCAACCTCACGACCTTCCTCCACGGGCGCATGACCGAGGCGGAAGCCCGGGAGTTCCTGGAGCGGCTCCGCGCACTGGTCGAGGAGTTTCGCAACATGCAGACGCCCGGGGGCAAGGTGTACGCGCTGATAGCCAGCCTCTTCCTGACGGACTTGCCCGACGTCTCACAAGCCGCATGAGTCTCGGTACCGTAAGAAAGGGATTGTGTGCCAGGGGGCGAGATTTCTCACTCCCCTCGCAATGACGAAGTCGAACGCGCACCACAAAATACGACACTCAGGTTCTTGAGATAACTTCTACATGAGCGCAAGGGGCTGTACCAGGCCCCTTATTGGTGCTGCCCAACGCAGCCAGGCTAATTACCAGGGAGGCAGCAATGGCGAACAATCAGTCCCAAACCGGCGTCGTTGACGGTCCGGTGGTGGCGGGGGAGCTTGGCGCGAAGCTCGATACGTACCTGGGCAGGCTCGCCCCCTTTGGTTTCACAGGGGCCGTGCTGGTCGCCAGGGCCGGTGAGGTGGTGCTGAACAAGGGTTACGGGCAGGCCGACCGGGAGCGCGGGCTGCCTAACACTGTTACGACCCTGTTCGATACTGCTTCCGTTACCAAGTGGTTCACTGCAGCCGCCATTCTCAAGCTGGAGCAGGAAGGCAGGCTTGGCCTGGATGACACGCTCGGCGCCTTCTTCGACGACGTGCCTCCTGACAAGTCCGGCATTACCATCCACTCCCTTTTGACGCACACAGCGGGCCTGCCTCTCTACTCCGGTGCGGACGAGGAGCTTGTTCCCAGGGACGAGATGGTGCGCCGCATGCTGGATGTGGAGCTTGAATCGGAGCCGGGCGCGCAGTACAGTTATTCCAATCCCTCTTACAGCATATTGGCCGCCATCGTGGAAGTCGTCACGGGGCAGTCTTACGAAGCCTACCTACGGCAGCACTTC
Source organism: Chloroflexia bacterium (assembly GCA_036389075.1). GTDB lineage: Bacteria > Chloroflexota > Chloroflexia > QHBQ01 > JADMIH01 > JADMIH01. The sequence continues at coordinate 18,831 of DASVQO010000420.1, forward strand.
TTCCTACCCGCGGGCATGCACCGGACCGGGTACGTGTTGCCGCGGTGGCATAGCGACGATATAGCGCATTACTACGACGGCGGGCGCGATGCGGGCCTGCCGCAGGACGCGGGGTGGGGGGAAGCCGGACCGGGCTGGAACCTGTACGGGAACGGTGGTATGCTTACCACCACAAGCGATCTCTACAGGTGGCACCTGGCCGTCGTTGAAGGGCCGTTGCTTTCCCAGGAGGCGCGGCTCAAGATGCTCGCTCCTCATACCCCGTCGCCCGGCACTCCACCGCCGGACTCCTTTACCGGCTACGGCGTCTATATCTCACAAACGGTCCGGGGCACCCGCGTGGTCAGTCGCGGCGGCACGGGGAACTACGTTTACGCTAACTACCAGTACTTCATAGATGAGGGCGTAGTGCTCATAATGCTTACCAACACGCACAGGTTCGTGGGCCGCGTAGTCGAGGAGAACGCGCTCAAGCTCATATTCCCCTCGGGCCAGGCCGTCGTGTTTCCGCCTGAAACCGCCGGTCAGCTATCCAGGCCGGTGCTGGACCGTTACTGTGGGGCGTACGCCCTGGATGCCGGGGCCGGCCTGAGCGTAACGCGACAGTACGACGCCCTCGTGGTGGAGCCGGTGGGCCAGACTGCCATAGACCTGTTTGCCTATGCCAGCCCCGCCATGTCGCTCAAGCACCGGCAGCTAAACGAACGCACCTCCCGCCTGGTGGCAGGGGCCGCTTGCGGCGATTTTTCGGCGCTGGCGCGGGAAAGTGAACCGGAGAAGTTCGAGGCTCGCAAGCGCCGGCTTGAGGACTACTGGTCCGGTTGGAGGGAGGCGGGCCGGCCCTACTTGCGCCATACCGTGCTTGGCACCACTGCCAGCACCATGTTCTCCTCCGCGCAGGCACAAGCCACGGGCGTGCTTATACTCCTGGCGGACGGCAGCGTCGATTACCAGACTTACCTGTGGCAGGGCGACAGGCTGATGGGCTTCACTGAGATACTCACCGACAGCCTGAACACCTCTTTCGTGCCCCGGATGAGCGGACCAGACGAGTTCGTGGGCTTCAACCCGCTGGTGCAGAAGCCCATCGGACTGCGCTTCCATATGCGGGAGGGCGTGGAGGCACCCGACGGCCTAACGCTCTTACTGGACGGCCAGGAGCATTATGCCCCCAGGGCTGCGGGAGATATCGAAAGCCACTCATGAAGACACCCACCTCACAGTACAGGGCTTTGCTTTCAGGCTATCTGCTGCCGCAGCGCAGGCGCGTGATACTGCTGATCGTGTTGCTGCTCGCGGTCCTCGTACTGGAAATAGCCAACCCGGTCATCCAGAAAGAGTTCGTGGACCGCGCCCCCACGGGGGAGCCTATGGAGTCGCTCGTCTGGATCGCCGTGATCTTCCTGGGCGTCGTGCTCGGCCTGCAACTCCTCAGCGTGCTGGAGACCTACGTGGCCGAAAACGTGGGGCTGACCGCCACCAACCGGCTGCGCTCCGACCTGATGCTCCACGCCCTGCGGCTCGACCCCACCTTCCACAGCACCCACACGCCGGGCGAGATGATCGAGCGGGTGGACGGCGACGTGTCTACCCTGGGCAACTTCTTCGCCCGCTTCGTGGTGCACATAGTGGGCAACGCCCTGCTCATGCTGGGCGTACTGGCGCTTCTTTACATAATCGACTGGCGCGTGGGCCTGGCGCTCACTTTCTTCGTGGCCGTGACTTTCCTGATTGTGAACAAGCTGCGCGACTTCGCGGTGCCGTTCTGGAGAGTGGCCCGGCAGGCCAACGCCGACCTGTTCGGCTTCCTGGAAGAGCGGCTGTCGGGCACGGAGGATATAAGGTCGAGCGGGGCCACAGCCTACACCATGCGCGGGCTGCACGAACGCTCGCGCAACCTCCTGCGCCGCGAGCGCCGCGCCGTCCTCATGGGCACCACTTCCGGCGGCACCACCATCCTCGTCTTTACGCTCGGCACGGCGATAGCGCTGGCGCTCGGCATCGGCCTATTCCTGGAGGGGACCGCCACGCTCGGCACGGTGTACCTCATCTTCATCTGCACCGAAATCCTGCGCCGCCCCATCGACCAGATTACCCGCCAGCTACAGGACCTCCAGCAGGCGGGCGCGAGCATCACCCGCATAGGCGACCTGCTCTCGGTGCACAGCGCAATCCACGACGGCAACGGACCCGCCATACCGGAAGGGGCCCTACAGGTGCGGTTCGACCGCGTCACGTTCGGCTATAACGCGAGCGAGCCGGTG
>DASVQO010000421.1:0-22237 GCA_036389075.1 Chloroflexia bacterium
CTCATCCTGAGGTACCACAACGACCCAACGCTGGCGGCCCTGTTCGGTAAGGGCGAAGCGCCCAGCTACGTGGAGTACATCGACACCGAGCTTGAAGACCTGGAAGCCCAGCTTTCAGGGCTACCGGAGTCGCCGTACAAAGCTGAGATTTCTCCCATGTTGGCCGAACTCAAGGCCCAGGCGCGTTACCTTGAGCCTGCCGAGCTTGTGCCCACGCACGCCGACCCCAACAATAACAACTTCCTCCTCGTAGGCGAGCGCATCTACTTGCTCGATTGGGACCGCGCCTCGCTCTCCGATCCGTTCAGGGACGTGGGGCCGCTCCTGTGGTGGTACGTGCCGGAGGAGAAGTGGCCGGAGTTCTTCGCCGCGTTCTCCCCGGACGTGGGGGAGCAAGGCGCGCGCAAGGTGTACTGGTGGGCGGCGTGGCAGTCTGGCATGGTCGCCTTGTGGTTCGCGCGGCTGGGCTACCCCGAATTCGCCCAACCCTTCGTAGTCGATTTTGCGGCCGCCCTCCACGGGCAAGCTAATCCTCACGCCTGACCTCGTTACTCCCTTTACCTCCGAGCGCCACAGTAGCCTGCAACCTTGCGTAGCAACAGCCGTTCTACTTGTCGAGACGTGCGAGCGTCGTGAGGGGTGGCGCTTTTGTTTGCCTGGGAGGATGGGTGTATGCGATTCGCCAGGTTGTCAGGGTATAGTGGTCCACCAAACCGGCGCTCCTTATGTGGGGTGCTGCTGGTTGTGGCGCTTGGGGGCCTCTTGTCCGGCTGCGTGGAAGTGATGTCAAACGCCGCGCCCAAGCCGCTCGTAATCAGCGTGGGCCTGGGGGCGGCCCGCCGGGAGTGGGAGCACGAACACAAGCTGAACGGACCATTCGAGGCCGGGTTCACTCCCGGCAGGTCGAGGGGCCTGGTCTACGACAGCGCTTACAAGGTCACCTACTGGGTGGATGGCCCCCAGGAGGCGGCCCCAGCCTCGGCACGCGTTAGCCGCATCGAGTTCGACACGTCCGAACGTGACCCGGAGGTCCTCAAGTCCCTGGCCCGCGAGCTGCTCCCGGACGATGCGGTGGTCAACAGTAGCTACGGTCCCGACCCCGGGGCCACCAACTTTACCGAAGTCTATGTTGCTACGTCGCTCACGACTGCTTACGGGCCGCTTGCATTCACCTACGGACGGCCCTTGAGCGGGTATGGGGTGTGGGCCATTGTGACTTATTCGGAAATCACCTCCAATAAACCTCACATCGAGATCCAGATAAGCCCCTGGGACGGCATCCCTCCAGAAGGCTCGCCGCCCCAGGCGATACCCACGTTCACCATTCCGTTGGAGCCGGTCGTATATCGCTGATCGCCCTGTGGCACGGTCTAACCTTGCTATTCACCTGCGAATCCTGGTAGAAATAGCTATACCGTAGCACGTCCCGCCCACTAGAAAGGCACCTACTCCCTCATGTCCCGGCTCCGCCACGCAAAAGCAGCGCGCACCCTGTTCGCCCTGCTCCTGCTTCTCACGTCGTCCGTCGTCTATCGCCCCTCGTCCACCGTCGCCCAGCAGCAAACCGCCTTTGTCACCGTGCAGGGCAACCAGCTTATGCTACGGGGCGTGCCCATCAAGCTCAAGGGCACCAACTTCTACCCTAAGGACCGCCCGTGGGCCGACATGTGGAAGAAGTGGAACGGCCCTGAGACTCGCGCTGACCTCTCCCGCGCCCGCGAAATCGGGGTTAACTCGGTGCGCATCCTGGTGCCCTACAAGCCGGTGAACGGCTGGACCAACAAGGACTCGGGCGCGGTGACGCCCGAGTACCTGGACAGGCTGCGCCAGATGGTGCAGCTGGCGGGCGAGCTCGACATGAAGGTGATAATCGCTCTGTTCGACTTCTACGACCCGGAGGACGACAGGCGTTCGGGCATGCAGGCGTCCGAGACCGAGGCCCGCAACCTGCGCTACCTGCGCGACATCGTGCCCACCTTTGCCAACGACGACCGCGTGCTCGCCTGGGACCTGCACAACGAACCCGAGCACTACAAGACCTGGCTGGAGGAGAAGAAGCCCCAGGTGACAATCGCCTGGATGGCGCGCATGGCCGCCGAAATCCGCCGCCTCGACTCCAACCACCTGCTCACCGTGGGCATGGCCGACTACAAGAACCTGTTCACCGCCGACGACACGGGCGCGCCCTACGAGGAGGAGCCGGTGCGCGGCCTCACCCCCGCAGATCTGAGCGACTTCCTTAGCTGGCACAGCTACAACGCGGGCGACATGGACTGGCAGATTCGCTACATACGCGCCCACTCGAACAAGCCCCTCGTGTTGCAGGAGACCGGCTGGCCCAGCGGCCCCGCCTGTACCGCACCCGAATACAACGAGCAGCACCAGACGTTCCTCTACAACACGATGGTGGACTGGGCGAACAAGGGCAACCTCTCCGGCCTGATGCAGTGGCAGCTATGGGACCTGCCGCTGGGCGCGAGCGTGGGCGCGGGCCGCGAGTCGTACGAGGACTTCTTTGGCCTGTTGAGGCGCGACGGCTCGTGGAAGGCCGCCATGCCCGTATTCCGCGACGGCTGGAAGGTAGAGCCGTTGCCCAGCGCCACCAGGACGGACCTGCCCCTCACCGTGTTCGTGCCCAACCCCACGCCGCCCGACCCCACCTACCAGCCCCCGCTCTACTTCCCCGAGACCGGCAAGTACATCCACGCCGAGTTCCGCGACTACTGGCGGCGCTTCGGCGGCCTCGCAGTGTTCGGCTACCCCATCACCGACCAGCGCCAGGAAGGCGATTTGTGGGTGCAGTACTTCGAGCGGGCGCGGTTCGAGTTCCACCCTGAGGTGCGCCAGAAGGTGAAGGACTTCGACAAGCTGGACAAGCCGCAGCAATACAAGCTGATCGTCCAGCTCACCCGCCTGGGGGCCGACCTGGTGGACCAGCGGACCGGCGGCAAGGGCTTCCCCCTCCCTGACCGCGCTGCTTTACCCGCCAACGCGACGGTGTTCCACGAAACCGGGCATTCGCTCTCAGGCAAGATAGCCGACTACTGGTGGGCCAACAACGGCCTGACCAACTTCGGCTTCCCCCTCTCCGAGCCTGTGCAGGAGGTCAGCCAGGCCGACGGCAAGACCTACACTGTGCAGTACTTCGAGCGCACCCGCCTGGAGTATCACCCCGAGCACGCGGGCACGCCCTATGAGATTATGCTGGGCCTGCTGGGGCGGGAGAAGCTGGCAAGCAAGGGCTGCCGGTAGGGAGACGAAGCCACCAGGGTGGTTAAGAGAAGCTGTGATTATTCACCGCAGAGACGCAGAGGACGCAGAGGGCACGCAGAGAAGTATTGAGGGTGGTATGGGCAAAGGGCAGCATCGTACTGTACGATGCTGCCCTTTGCTCTTTACTAAACCTTCCCTATCTCAGCGAACCTCTGCGTCCTCTGCGCCTCTGCGGTGAATTCTTTGTTCCCCTTAGCACGCTTATGGAGTCCTTGACGGTTCCAACCCCTTACTGGTGGCTCAGCTATCTAGCGGCGTCGGCCCCCACGCTGACGCTTTCGTGTGCGAGGGGGTAGCCGGAGGAGTTCCAGGCGTCCATGCCGCCGCTGACGTTCATGGGGTCGAAGCCCTCCCCCTGGAGGAGGCTGGCCGCGATGCTGCTGCGCGTGCCACCGCCGCACACCACCGCCACGGGCTTGTGGCTGGGCACACGGTCGAGGCTCTTTGTTAGCTGGTGGAACGGGATGTGTATCGCCCCCTCGATGTGGCCCTCGCGCCACTCGGAGTCCTCGCGCACGTCGAGCACGGTGAAGCTGCGGTCGCCCGATTGCAGCCGCTCGCGTAGGTCGGCCACTGGCACTTGCGGCACCGTCTCTATCGGCCTGCCGCTGCTGTCCCAGGCGTGCATGCCCCCAAGCAAATGCCCCCTTACGTTGCCCTGCCCTACCGCCTCGAGCAGAGACATGGCCTGTTTCAAGTCGCCCGCCGCGCCCAGCACCAGCACCACGGGCACGCCCTCCGGTATGACCCAGGAGGCACGGGTGGCGAACTGCCCGCCGTGCAGGTCCACGTTGACGGCCCCGGGTATGTGACCGCCCCCGAACGCGTCCGGCTCACGGGTGTCGAGCACGAAAGCGCCTTCCTTGCGCAAAGCTTCTACTTCGTCGGCGGTGAGGGCGCGCACCAGGGCATCCTCGGTGAGGAAGGGGCCTCTGTTCTTGTCCACGATGCGGCCGAACTGGGGAGGCTGTGGGGGTAGCTCGGCGGTAACACGACGCACGAAGGCCCCACGCTCCGTCTCGGCCAGGGGCGAGTTGTACCTGCGCTCGAAGCCAATCGTGGAGTTGGGCTTGGGGCTCATCGACTTGCCGCAGAGGGAGCCTGCGACGTGCCCGGGATAGACCTCCACGCCGTCCTCCAGCTTGAGCAGGGTGTTCAGCGAGGTGAATAGCTGGGCGGCCCCCTCGTCCGGCTCCACCGCCAGGTCGGGCCTGCCCACGTCGCCCACGAACAGCGAATCGCCGGTGAGCACCAACCAGGGTTCGTCAGCGCGGGAGGTATCGGTCACGGCGAGGGCGATGTGCTCCGGGCGGTGTCCGGGCGTGTGTATCACCCGAAGGTCGACGCCGCCTATCTTGAGCACCTCCCCGTCTGCAAGCGGTTTGTGGGGATAGCTCACACCCGCCTCTTCGTGGACCGCCACCTGCGCCCCCAACCTCGCCAGCTTGCCGTGCCCTGAAACGTGGTCGGCGTGGTTGTGCGTCTCGATAACGTAGCGGATAGCCATGCCCTTGTTGGACGCAAGCCCCACGTAAGCGGTCACGTCCCACCCCGGATCGACCACCACGCATTCGCCCGCGTCCGTATCCCCTATGACATAGGACGCGCACCCCAGGTCTTCATTCACAAACTGCTTGAAGAACATGATTCACCTCTTCGTGAAACGTGACGAGTACTGAGTGCCGAGTGCCGAGTGCCGAGTGCCAAGTGCCGAGCGCCGAGCACCGAGCGCCAAGTGCCGAGAAAAAGAAGCTTATCGAAGCACGCTGTGTAACTCGCAGGACTACAGTCGCCCTTGCGAGCTACTCATCACTCGGCACTCGGTACTTCCTAAGCCGTTCGGGGCCTGGGAGCGCCACGCAACACGCGACCTTTGCCTCGCCAAATCTGCACTAGGCCGACGAAAGCGCCGAGCCACATCCAGGCGAGCACCGGCATGACGGGCACCACGGGGCGGTAGGCGCTGGGGGCCTCGTTGAGAAGGAGCACCATCGCCCTGTCTTTGTCCACGGCCACGCCCTGCTTTGCCAGTTGCTTCACCAGGTCGTCGGCCCCCGCCTGGCCCTTGAGGGGGGTAATCTTGCCGCTGTAGAGCACGGGAGCGCCCGCGCCAATGAAGCCCATCGCGGGGTCGTAATCATAGGGGAAGAGGTACTGGCCGCTGTCGGTGCGCACGAATAACTGGTAGCCGTAGCCGTCGAGGGGTATCCAGTAGTGCTCGCCAAGCAGCTCCTGAGTGGTCTGAGCGCGGGCGAGATCGGGGGCGGCGGTCACGTTCACGTAGGCATCGGACAGGGGCTTTCGCTTGTCGTGAAGCTGGGCGGGAGTGGTGAGGGGCTGGGGGCTGTCGTCCTGCAAGGCATAGGAAGCCGCGCCCGCGAACGCAAGCATGAGCATGCTGGTCAATGCCAGCGTCATCACGCGTATTACCAGCCGCCACTTGCGGCTGTGAAGTATCATCTCGTACGCTCTCCCGTCGCCCCGCGCTGTATCCGCGCGTGTCTCTACGCTATTGGTCAAAAGCAAGTTTCAAGCCCAATAATTATACCATGCAAAGCCCGCCCACGGGAAAGCACCTGGGTGGCTTACCGGGCCGTATTATTTACCGCAGAGACGCAGAGGATGCAGAGGACGCGCTAAGATAGACGTCCAACGCCAACAGTTTGAAGGGGGCAGGATGGTTGGCCGCTGTGCCCTGCCAATGAATTGGCAGGGCACAGCGGCACGGCTCCTCGTCGCCTCCTCGCTGAGCAGGACTTCACCCCGGCGACAGACCCCTACCCTGCATCTTAAGGCCCCTTCTCTCGTATAATAAAAGCATAGACACTCCAGCGCCCTATCGTTGGACCTCCTCCCACGCACCACCCACACCCCCAAGCGCCTAACAACTAACAACCAACAACTAACAACTTCCCCGGAGGCGATATGGACGAGCAAGACGAGCCGTTTGGCTGGTGGGGCTGGCACTGGCAGCCGCCCGTTCCCCTCTCCGTCATGCAAATAATCGAGGCGGGCAGCGCCGACACCGAGCTGATGGGCCTCGTCTGGGCGATGCTCTCGCGCCGGGCCTCGGTCCTGGTGGCCGCCGAACCACCTATGGCGGGCAAGACCACCACCCTCACCGCCCTGCTTGACCTGATGCCCCCAGGCACAAAGAGGGTCTACCTGCGCGGGCACTACGAGACGTTCGACTTCACGCGCGAGGAGGACGCCGACCCGCGCAACACCTACGTGCTCGCCAACGAGATGAGCGACCACCTGGCGGTCTACCTTTGGGGTTCGCGCATATACAAGACCTTCGAATTGATCGAGCAGGGCTACGCCATAGGCTCCACCATGCACGCCGAGACGGTGGAGGACGTGGTGGCCATCCTCAACTCGGACCCGCTACGGGTGCCGCCCCACCGGATAGCCAACCTGACGCTGGTAATCAACCTGTACGTGAGCAGCACCTACGGCCGAGGGGTGCGCCGCTTCAACGCGGTGAACATGCTCGGACCCGGTAACGAGGAAGGCAGCACCTTCATGCTCCCTGGCGTGGAGCCGACCCTCCTATCCAGCTGGGACCGCCCCAGCGACACCTTCGACCACCGCTTCATGCGCCCTGAGGTGCTTGCAAAGCTGGCTGCCTGGGCCAACTGCACGCCGGAAGAGTGGCAGGAGGACGCGGCCCGGCGCAAAGCGTACCTGGACGGGCTGCGGGAAGAGGGCGTGCTCGGGATTGGGGCCACGCGGGGCGCGTTGGAGCGGTTCCCGGCGGTGGGTGGCGGCTAGCGCCCCTTCAGCGGATCAATACTGAACGAAAAGGAAGGATGCTGCGTAAGTGGCACCCTTCTTTTTCGTAGCTGCAGTTGCCTGGCGAGCCGTGAGAGGCGGTAGGGGTATGTTAGAATGTCTTATGGATAGACAGGAAGGAGGTGAGGCTCTATGGCTACAGGGATAAAGGAGCTAGAAGGCACCTGGGAAGAGATTATGGAGCACGCGGAGGAGTTGGCGGGCAAGCGGGTGCGGGTGGTTGTGCTACCCGGCAAGGTTGAGATTGCTCCATCAGCCCCTAAAGGAACAGCCCTGGAGACATTGCTGCTATTTGTAGGAGGGTGGGCAGGAGACGACTTCGATGAATGCCTGCAAGAAGTATACGATAACCGTACGCAAGCAAGGTTTGACCAGTCACTATAATCTCACAGCTACTTCTGCGGACCCCTAATAATTGCTCACTTTATCATTGGGACTATCTGATTTTCCGTGTAGGAATAAATAGCAGCTACTGTAAGTATGACGAACAGGACTACGTAGGTCTCGTGCCAACGCCAGAAGTTTCTCAGGCGCGGCTTCTCCCTGCGTCCTTTCCCAACTTCCCTCTCTAGTAATTCGACTTCTTCCCGCCTGTAATCGAGCCAGGACAGTATCCCTATTATCAGGGACAGCACAATAAATGCTGCAACTAAAACCAGTAGGCTCAGCAGGCCATAGATGCCCGCGCGTGCTGCGCTCGCATCAATGTTCAACTCCCGCCAACCGACAAAGAGAGTAATACCGCCACCTATGATTGCACTCGCCAGTACCTGGAACAGAGTCAGGTAGCGGTAAAGGTTCCCATTCAGCGCCTGAATCTCTTTGAGGATGTATTTATACCTCTCAAGGGCATAATCATCTTTAGGATTCCGATCCGTGGATGTAGTGCCTTGCTGCGGTGGCTGATTCGCCACAAATAACCTCCTACCGTTGATGAGCATAACCACTCACCCTGAGCAACACGATCAACTGCTTGCTACATGCGACTGCGGGTAGTATAACTTACCTAACACAGGCTGTATAGAGATTATGTCATTGTCATAGATAGGGAGTGTGCTTACCGTGCGTGAACCTGAGCAACTTAAGGATAAGCTAGCCAGTGACCGCAACATGCGCTCGGCTGTTGATGCGCTGATCGTGGACTTCGAGCCATGGTTCAAGGATAGTAAGCTCCCTTTCTTCCCCGACTATACCGACCATGGCATCAACCATGTCGAGGATGTGCTTACCAGCGCGGCCTCTCTCGTGAGTGACGCTGCATGGGGCTCTGTTACGGCACAGGATGCTGGTATGTTGATAATAGCCACTCTGCTGCATGACTGTGCTTTGCACCTTACAGAGGACAGTTTTATAGCACTGGTCACAGGCAAGACGAAGCACAGCGGGGTCAAAGAGTTCGACACCAAGAGTTGGCCGGAGTTGTGGAACGATTTCCTCTTCTCCGCTATGCGCTACGATGACCGGACTATAGAAGCTATCTTCGGCCAATCTGTGCCGATGAGGCGTCCCCCGCTCAACCCTGGTGAGATGACTCAGCAGGACCGTAAGCTCATCGGCGAGTTTATACGTCGCCATCACGGACGCCTCGCCCACGAAATTGCTCTCTTCGGAGTGCCAGGCCCAACTGATCAGCCGCTAAGGTTGTCCCCCGAACTGAACCCCAGGCTTCTAGACCTGGCAGGGCTTCTGGCGCGGAGTCATAGCTTACCCCTCAGGGACACGTTCACCTACCTGGACCAGAAATTTGATAGGCACGTCTATCAAAGGGTGCATGCCGTATATCTTATGACGCTCCTGCGCATTGCTGATTACTTGCAGATACAAGCTGATCGCGCTCCAAAACAGATGCTACAGGTGAAGAATATCCGCAGCCCACTGTCAATGCAGGAATGGGATGCTCATCTCGCGGTTACCAACATACACTCTAACCATCTGGATCGCGAGGCGATAGTAATCCAGGCAGAGCCACAAGACGTGAAAACCTACCTGCGCTTGAAGGACTGGCTTGCCGGTATACAGGCCGAACTGGATACATCGTGGGCCGTTCTGGGCGAGGTCTACACTCCCGTGGGCTTAGGCTATCTTGGCCTGGTCATACGGCGCGTGCGCTCGAACCTGGACAACGAGGAAGCCTATGCTAAACAGGCAGCTTTTGTGCCTAAGAGGATCGAGTTTGACATTGCACGTGCCGAGACGCTAAAGCTTCTCATTCGCCCCCTGTATGGAGACAGGCCGGAGATAGGTATTCGCGAGCTGGTCCAGAACGCCGTTGATGCAGTCCGAGAGCTTTGGGACCTGCAAGAGCAACGGGCCGAGCTTCGGAACCCGCCTCTCATCGAACAGGAAGCCGACGTTGAAGTGTGGCTTGATGATCCCGATAGTGATGGTTTAGTGTGGCTCACCGTAACTGATCGTGGCGTCGGTATGACTGAAGAAGTGATTAGAGACTACTTCTTGAAAGCCGGTGCGTCCTATAGATACAGCGATGCCTGGGCTAAACAACATGAAGAGGTGGACGAACAGGGGTCCGTCGGCGGTAGGAAGTCCCGTGTGTTACGAACCGGGAGATTTGGCGTTGGGGTATTGGCCGCTTTTCTGCTCGGTGACTATTTGGAGGTGTCGACTCGACATGTAACGTCAAGCACAGGTATCTCCTTCACCACAACGCTCGCCCCTGGCCCCATAGAACTGCGCCATGACGCGACTCTCCGAGTTGGTACACAGGTCCGGGTTCGTATTGACCAAGCTACTTATAACCAATTGACAAGATGGGAGAGCCCACGACACTGGGACTGGTATTGTCTGGAGAAACCATCAGTACGCCGGTTACTCGGCACTGATCGCAAGCAGTTAGCGCAACGATATACCATCCCTGGTGCTGACGACGTGTTACCAAAGGGCTGGCACACTTTAGCTGATGAGCAGTTTCGTGCTGTTCATTGGTCCCTTAACGTCCCGCATGCCGTTGCCTGTAATGGAATCAGGATATGGCCAACAGTCCAGGAACGATTCGGCACCGTCTCATACGGGGGTACGACACCTCTCAAACTGAACAACCATTCTAATTACCCGGTTGATCCTCTGGATGGAGATACACTGAGGCTCAATTTGCCCTTCTTATCAATATTTGACCCAGATGGGAACTTACCACTCGATCTAACCAGAACCGACCTCACAATGATGGACAGAGATCTTGTGTGGAAGGTCCTTATTGCCCGGTTGGATTACCTACTGGCATATCTTCTTGTCAAAACACCGACTAAGTTGAACAAGTGGTCGAGTGTGGATGTTCCTGACTTCTTGTCTGACGATTGGCAGTCCGCCTGGGGATTTGCCAAATCAGGAAGGGCCGCTGATGACACATTATGGCCCTGGTTTTATACAGAGTACGGACTATCTATACTTGAGGCGGGGAATATCCGAGATGCCGCAATAGAGACTGCCCTGTTGTTTGTCGTGAACGGCAAGAGGAGCCAGACATTTCTTGCACCCCATTGTCATTATGACGGATTGTTTTTCGTTTCTACGTCTACCCCTGATGCGCCTTTCAGTTATATGTCTTTGATCAGAAAGTTAATGGAAGGCGGGTTTGATAACCTACTTCCTTATTATCCCATCTTCATTGGTAACTCACGGCCCGAATATCTCTCTGGAACAAGAGTTGCCATCTCTGGGCCTGAACTGGACCATATAATTCAAGAACTTGCATACGAAACCCATAATCAGAAGCCGGAGGTCCGACACGACTGGGGAGATAAACCCTGGATACTCTATACTTCCGGCGAATGCCCACCCTCCAATTTGAACCCTGAAATCCTGAACTCGTTGCCCGTGCTTGATGCAACTCATCTTCGGATTGCAGCAGAATGGTACTTCTCCGGGAAAGATACTGGGGCTAGCATTCTTACTCAGCGCTGGCGCGAAATCATTCGCGAACCTGTCATCCCCTATGATCTTGAAGAACGTCGAACGAAGCTTGCATATGCATACGAAAGGCTCGCAGAATATCTTGGCGATTTTGAGCCAGGGCATGATGAAGCTGGTAAGAAGAGCAAGAAAAAGCGTAAAGCACATTCCTGAGCCAACCATCTAGGTGGGTCGCAGGCCGCTCGCGCCTTGCGCCAACCCCACCAAAGGCGTATAGTTACAACACCAGGGCACAACCCATCCCTACCTCGATTATCAGCACCCACCCATATCATAGAAGGACTTATCCATGCCTAAATCCCCCGCCAAGCCGCGCACTCTCGGCGAGCTTCGCGGTAGCGAGTACCAGTCGCTGCCCGTGAAGGAGGAGATGCGCAAGAACCTCATACGCAAGCTGCGCGACAACCAGCCCATCTTCCCCGGCATCATCGGCTACGAGGACACCGTTATCCCACAGATAGAGAACGCCATCCTCTCCGGCCAGGACATCATCTTCCTCGGCGAGCGCGGGCAGGCCAAGACCCGCCTGGCACGCGCCCTCATCAACCTGCTCGATGAGGAGGTACCCGTCATCAAGGGCAGCGAGATCAACGACGACCCCTACAACCCCATCAGCGCCGAGGGCAAGCGCCTGGTAGCCGAGCACGAGGACCTCACCGAGATAGAGTGGCTGCCCCGCGAGGACCGCTACGGCGAGAAGCTGGCTACCCCCGACATCACCATTGCCGACCTCATTGGCGACGTGGACCCCATCAAGGTGGCCGAGGGCCGCTACCTCTCCGACGAATTGACGATCCACTACGGCCTCCTCCCGCGCACCAACCGGGGCATCTTCTGCATCAACGAGCTGCCCGACCTGGCAGAGCGCGTGCAGGTGGGTCTCCTCAATGTGCTTGAGGAGCGCGACGTGCAGATCAGGGGCTACAAGGTGCGCCTGCCCCTCGACGTGTACCTGGTCGCCTCGGCCAACCCTGAGGACTACACCAACCGGGGCCGCATCATCACCCCCCTCAAGGACCGCGCAGGCTCCCAGATCAAGACCCACTACCCCACCACGCTCGACCATGAGATGGACATCATGGAGCAGGAGCGCATGCAGTTCACCACGCCCGGCTACGAGGTCGAGGTGCCGCAGTACATGAAGGAGATCGTGGCCGAGGTGACCCACCTGGCCCGCCGCCACCCCGATATCTCCCAGCGTTCCGGCGTGTCGGTGCGCGTCTCCATCGCCAACTACGAGAACCTCGTCTCCAACGCCCTCAAGCGCGCGATAAAGCTCAACGAGCACCAGGTGGTGCCTCGCGTGTCCGACATGGCCGCCCTTGCCGCATCCACCGCGGGCAAGATCGAGCTTGAGTCGGTGGGCGACGTGCGCGAGGAGAAGGTGGTGGACAAGCTGGTGCAGGGCGCGATACTGGCCGCCTGGAACCGCCGCTTCTCGGTGGGCGACTTCGATGACGTGGTCACCCGCTTCCACAACGGCCTCGTAATCGAGGCGGGCGACACCCTGCCCTCGATGGAGTACGTGCACCAGGCGTCCGACCTGAAGGGCATACGCGCCGCCCTCGCCAAGCTGGAGGTGGGCAGCAACCCCTCCACGATTGCCGCGGCCGTCGAGTTCATACTGGAAGGTCTGCACCTCAACCGCCGCCTTAACAAGGACCGCACAGCAGAAGGCACCCGCTACCGCCGTTAACAAACAGGGAGTGCAGGGGGAATTCCCCGCAGGGGCCGAGCCCCCGTTTTCGCTTAGCCTTTATCGTTCTTTCGGGTAGAACAGGTAAGGTACAGAGGGGCATATGCTGCGACGCGCATACGAGAAACTGCCTGTCTGGCAGAAGAGCATGGACCTGGCCGTGGAGGTATACGGCCTCGTCCGCCTGTTCCCCGACGAGGAGCAGGAAGTGCTCATACCGGAGTTGATGAAGGCCGCCATCGCGGTACCCTCCAAGATAGCCGAGGGGCAGGGCATGGGCCACAAGGGCGAGTTTTACCGCCACCTGAGCGTGGCCCACGGCTCCCTCATGCGCGTGGAGACCTACCTCACCATCGCGGAGGACCTCGGCTACGTTACCTCCGAGCAGACGGCCGTCGCAACCTCCGTGGCCGACGAAGTCAGCGACCTGCTATTTGAGATGATGAAGTCTCTTGAATACGAGTACAACCACACCTTCGGCTACGGCGACCTCCTTGAATTCACGGAACCATACGAGATTGAGTAACGAGTTGTTAGTTGTTGGTTGTTAGTTGTTAGTGAAGACACGAGAATTGCAAAGACGCAAAGATCGCGCGGAAATGTACTTGATTTGGACGTGTGCGTCATGATGCTCTCCTCTTTACTAACAACTAACAACTAACAACTAACAACTCGCCCCAAAGGGGCCATGCACGTTCAAACTCTCAACTTAGACGAGTTCCGCAACTATAACCACCTCTCCCTGGAGCTATCGCCCGGCATGACCGTGCTGCAAGGCGATAACGCCTCCGGCAAGACCTCGCTCCTCGAAGCCGTCTACATGCTGGCTACCACCCGCTCCCCCCGCGCCACCTCCGACCTGGAACTGGTGAACTTTGCCGCCCCTACCGACCTCGGCTCTCCCCCCTTCGCCCGCATTACCGCCCATGTAGAGCGCGAGAGGGGGCCGCTGGCGGTGGAAATACTCATCGTGCGCGACGAGGAGCCTGCGGGGCCGGGGGGGCTTGCGGGCTCCGTGCAGGCCCGCAAGCGCATCAAGGTGAACGGCGTGGCCCGCCGCGCCCTCGACCTCGTGGGCCAGGCCACCGTGGTGCTCTTTACCCCCCAGGACGTGGACCTCGTGACAGGCCCGCCCTCCCTGCGCCGCAGGTACATGGACGTGACCATCTCGCAGATGGACCACCGCTACGTGCGCCTCCTCGCCCAGTACATGAAGGTGCTCGCCCAGCGTAACTCGCTCCTGCGCGCGCTGAAAGAGCAGGGCCGGGGGGCCGGGTCGCGCGACGTGCTCGAAGAAATGGCCTACTGGGACGAGGAGCTTGTGCGGCACGGGGCCTACGTGGTGCTGCGCCGGGAGGTGTTCGCCTCCCGCCTTTCTCAGCGCGCCGAGGCGGTGCACCATACGCTCGCGGGGACGGAAGCTGTGAACGGCCGCTCCAACACGCGCCAGCTACTGCGAGAGCGCCGACCCACCGCCGAGTTGCGCCTGAACGTGGCCTACCAGTCCGCAGTGGCCCCGGAGGCGCGCAAGCTGTTGATCCCCGAGCTTGTGGCCCAGATGGAGGCCGAGAGCGCCCTCTCCGACCTGGGCAACGATGAGACCACCGCCGCGCTCGACCCCGCAGCCAGGGGCAGGATACCCCACCTGGACCGGCACATAGAGCGCATTTCGGAGGAGTTCAAGCGCCAACTGGACGAGGCGCGCCCCAACGAGGTCAGGCGCGGCATGTCCGTGCTGGGGCCGCACCGGGACGACATCGTGTTCCAGCTAGGCGATCCCACGTCTAGCCCGGGACAGGCCCTGCCCCTCAACGCCTACGGCTCAAGAGGACAGCAGCGCACCGCCGTGCTCGCCCTGAAGCTGGCCGAGGTGGACCTGATGACCGCCGAGACCGGCGACACTCCCATCCTCCTGCTCGATGACATCCTCTCCGAGCTTGACGCCAACCGCCGGGGCTACCTGCTCAACGCGGTCAGCTCGCAGCAGTACCAGTCGCTCATCACCACCACCGACCTGGCGGGCTTCGACCCCAAGTTCCTGGAGCGTGCCACCCTGCTGGAAGTGCGGCAGGGCGAGGTGCTCGCGATGGAGGCGGCTTCTTAGGCTACGGTCCCAGCCTCAGCACGTAGAGGTCGCCCGCGGTACGGTAGCCGGCTTTAGGCGATTCGCCGCCAGCGATATAGGCCAGGGCTTCGCGCCCGATGAAGGCCTGGGGGTACATAGGAGTCGCGCTCTGAAGTAGCACGGTGATAGCCCCACTCCCGGGATAGTAGCGGTCTATAGACCAGTCCTTGCCCGCGCCCGGGGCGCTCCCCCACAAGATCAAGTCATCCCTCACCACCGGGAAGCGGGCGAGCTGCTGCGACATGGTGATCGTCGTGCCCGTGCTGATACTATACAACAGTGGTGGAGCGCCAGACCCCCAGATGGGACTGTTGGTCCAGACTACTTTGTCGTTGTGCACGGCGTATTGCTCGAAGGTGAATTGGCCCTGTATCTTCGCCAGCAGGGTGTCTTCGAAGCCCTTTGTGAGGTATAACTCCTGGGCACCGGTGCACAACGGCTTGCCGTCGCCCGCAAGGCACTCGGGTAGCTGCCGGGACCACAGCATTACATCTCCTGAGACCACAGGATCGCGCGCATCCGCAAGAATGGAGTACTCCTGGTCCGTAGTGAGGCTCTGCGCCCGAATGCGGCCCCGCCCTTCGTTGTAGTACAGCAGCCCGTCCTGCACCGCCGCCCGGCCCTCGGCTAGCTGGTCCGACCCTCTGCCTTCGCGCACGATGGATACCCTTTCCTTCGCAGGATCGTACTTCATTATGCGAACGGGGACCGCGCTGCCCGAAACCGGCGGGTATGCACCCTTGTTCATCTCTACCCAGGCAAGGACGTTGTTGTCGCACGCCAGGTCGTACTTGTACCCGCCCGCGTCCGCGATCAGAAAGCTTCTATTCTCCTGTATGTCGAAGCCGTATACCGGGAAGTTGGGAGGGGTGTTGGCGATCCAGTACAGGTACCTGTCATTCGCCACCACCCTCCCCAGGACGTTGCGAGCTACCAGTTGGTCGCTGGGAGGGGGAGGGCTACCGGCGCGTGCCTGCCCATGTAGCTCATCGTAGCGAAACCTGCCGAGTTGTGCGAGCAGCACGTTATGCGGCACCGCATTCTCTGGGTGTAGCTCAAACACGGCCCGCTCGAAGTACTGTACCCTGTACTGCTGGCCGTTCAGGGCCGACGCTTCGGTAAACTCATCCGTAATAGGGTAGCCCTGCTGGGCCAGGCCGCCGTTCGCCTGCCAGTATGCCAGGAACTCGCCTCCCAGCCATTTGCCCGTTTCGGGGAAGTAGAGGGAGCCCCGACCCATGTTGCGCTGCTGGTTGGGTGCGCCCTTCGAGTACCTTTTCTTGTATTCGAACGTGCCGAGTTGGGAGAGTAGGACGTCGTAGGGTGGCAGGTTCTCAGGGTGGTACTCAAAGACCGCGCGCTCGAAGTATTGCACGGTGTAAGCTTTGCCATCCGTAGGCGAAATCTCCACCAACGTCTCGGAGACCGGGTAGCCCTGCTGGGCCAGGCCGCCGTGAGCTTGCCAGTAGTCGAGGAAGACCCCGGTCACGGTCATGCCGGTTTCCCTGAAGAGGCGGCTGCCGGTGCCGGGAAGTTGCTCGGGCTGTCCGGGGTCGGGGATAGACGCCGGTGTGGGCGTGGGTGCCGGGCTGGTCCGTTCGGGGCATGGGCCTGCCGTGTATCTAAGGAAAGGGTATCCTGCCGTCCACAGGTCGTCGCCTGCAATCGTGGCCGCGCGGACCTCTGCCCACCTGTCTGTGCCCACCACGTTTATGGCTTGCGCGCTCCACTCAGCGCCATTCCAGTGCGCCGCGACCAACAACCTATCACCCCTGGGCCCCTCGCGGAAGATATAGTCAGAACCAAAGGCCCAAACGTCATCGCTCGCTCTCGCCACCGCCGCGGTTATGCGGATAGGTCCGCCCGAAGCGCCCCGCACGGGTATGGAGGTTAGCGTCCAGCCCTTGCCTTCTTTCTGGCTGTGGGCGGCCTGTATCTTCCCGTTGTCCTCTCCAAAGAGCCACACGTCGTCTTTAGCGGCGGCCACCAGCGTTCTCAGGAGGTAGATATTCTCAAGGCCGCTTCGTTGGACTACGCTCCACGCCTTGCCGTCCCAGTGCATGAGCAATCTACCCGTCGCACCCATGCCCTCAGCCCATACATTATCCGCGCTGCTCGCCGACACGCTCTCTAACGTGCTGTTGGGGCGCGCCGTGGGATTGTATTCCAGGCCCGGGATATCTTCGGTGGAAACTCTACTCCAACGGGCACCATCCCAGTGGAGGATCAACAGCCAATCGGCGTCGTAGCCCCGCCCGGGAGAAGGTACCATGTAATGGCCCACCGCCCAGATATCGGTTGGGCTGGTTGCGGCAATGCTACTTATGTGAGGAGCATACGCGCCTTGCTCCACGGCGGGGCCTTGTATCTTCTCCCAGTTCTTGCCGTCCCAGTGGGCGATAAGTGGGGCGGTAATAGCCTGCTCCGTAGCGCCATATTCCTTGCCCATAGCCCACACATTGTCGCTCGATAGGGCCTCTATGCTATAAAGCCGCGCTTGCTCCCCAAGGAAGGGCACGCGCGCTTCGGCCCAGGCTGCCCCGTTCCAGTGCGCTACCCATGCCCCACTGCCCCCGCCCCTGACCCGGTACCAACCGGTGGCCCACACGTCATCTTTTGCCGCTGCCGAAGTATCCTGCACATAGGTCTGGACCGTGCCCTCTGGTCCAATTGTAAAAGGGTACGGGGTCCAACAGCCCTGCGCTACGGCAGTTTGCGCGCGCGCGGTATTCCCCGCGCCCCGCTCTACAAGTAGCAGGTTGACGCCTGTGATAGCGAAGACCACCCCGAGTGTCACCGCCACCCACGGTACGAGCATTGTGCGGCGCATGGCTGTTCACCCCCCCACGATCTTGCTGCTGAAGTTGTTCTAAGCGCAATAGATGAACGAAACTCCTGGGGCGTGGTTGTGTGGAGAAGGTCTATTTTGAGGCAGTAGCGCCAGGTATTAGGATGCTTGCTTTACCTGGCGCATGGCTGGCTACTGTAGCGCAAGAAGAGCGGCTTGCTTTTGCCCCCCTCCGTCACGGAACCCGCCGCCCACAGGCTGCCGTCCTTAGCCGCCGATATGCCCTGCAAGCGAGCGTCGGCCCCCGGCACGGCGTTGGGATAGAGGGACCACTGCGCGCCGGTCCAGTTCATCAGCAGCGTCTCGCGCATGCTTGGCCTATCGACGTTCTCGCCCGCCGTCCACAAGTCGCTGCCCGTTGCGGCAGCTTCGTGCAGGAAGGCATCTGCGGCGGGGCCGGGCACGTGCACGATTTCCAGCTTCTGCCCGTCCCAGTGCAGGGTGATGGCAGCCGTACCGTCGTTGCCCACCACCCACACATCGTCCTCAGCCAGCGCCGCCACGCCGTCGAAATAAGCGCCCTCGGCGGTAGGGGTGGGGAGGATGCGCCAGTTGGTGCCGTTCCAATGCAGCACCTGCGTGCCCACCGCCCAGATGTCATCGGGGCCGTTGGCGGCGATGCTGAGCAGCGTGTGGGTGACGTTGAGGGGCAGGGGCGAACGGGTCCACTCTTTCCCGTCCCAGTGGAGCACGGCCATGTGGCCGTCCTCGTACTCATGGTTGAGGTAGCTGCCCACCGCCCACACGTCGTCGGGCGCGAAGGCCAGCACCGCCTTTAGCTCATCGTCGTACTCTCCCAGCTTCGGCGTTGGCACCGCGCGCCACGCTGCCCCGTCCCAGTGCATCGCGAGCGTCCTGAACTTGCTGCCGCCGGTGGTGTACGCGCCCACCGCCCACACGTTGTCGGGAGCGGAGGCCGACACCGCGTAGAGACTGTTGCGCCCGGCGCCGGGGTTGGGTCCGTTGGGGCTGGGCACGGTGCGCCACTGTGCGCCGTCCCAGTGCATCGTAAGCGTCTGCGACACATCGCCGCCAACGCTGCCGGTGTGCCCCACAGCCCAAACATCCCCCGCGGAGATGGCGTGCACCGCCGTCACGTCCACGAACTCGGCCTCGATCTCGGGCCCCGGCACCCGCGCCCAGCAGCCGGCGGCCTCCGCGCCGGAGCTACCCGGCTGGCCCGAGTCGCAGGCAGACAGCACGAAGGCGGCGAGGGCGAACAGCAAGAGGGAGAGGGCCGGGAAACGCGGGTGTGGTAAGGTCCTGGGGGTACTTACGCAGGTCATTGGCACTTGGCTAGCTCTATTCTGGGCTTGGTATTGTCTTTTCACTCATTGTACGCGATTAGGCTCCCTTCAGCGTAGAACAGGGTTGCCCTTCCCAGGTGGGTAGCCCCTCTGTCAGATGCGCGGGAGCAAGAGTGGCCCTGTCATCCTGAGCGTAGCGAAGGATCTAAAGAAGCTGGAGAGGGATGCTGTTGAACGCTCGGACAATGGTGCTGAAGGTCCGGCGAAGAGGTAATACCAGCAGCTTAGATCCTTCGCTACGCTCAGGATGACAGGGGGGACTCTGGTCCTGCTCATCCAGCAAACAAGGTCGCAAGGCAGGGCCAGCCAAACGCGTACTGCGGGCACCCATTTGTGCCATTGACTCGCCGCGCCGGGCAAACTATAATTCGGCTGAGAGGGCCTTCTTCCCGCTATAAGGCTGAGGGCAGGCGTTTTTATGACCCGCACATAGGAAAACGTGGCATATAGCCGGGCAGCGTCGCCCGTGAAAGGACCCAGGCATAGACAATGGAAGTCTATAACGACATTCTGGAGACCATCGGCAACACCCCCATGGTGCGCCTGAACAAGGTGGGGCGAGGGCTGAAGCCCACCATGCTAGCCAAGCTGGAGATGTTCAACCCCGGCAACTCGGTGAAAGACCGCATCGGCATCCGCATGATACGCGCGGCCGAGGAGAAGGGCCTTCTCAAGAAGGGCGGCACGATAGTAGAGCCGACTTCCGGCAACACCGGCACCGGCCTGGCTATCGCCGCCGCCATACTCGGCTACAAGTGCGTGTTCGTCATGCCCGACAAGGTGTCGCACGAGAAGATAGCCCTGCTCAAAGCGTACGGGGCCGACGTGGTGACCACCCCCACCGCCGTGCCCCGCGAAAGCCCTGAAAGCTATTACAGCGTGTCTGATCGCCTCACCCGCGAGATACCGGGCGCGTTCCAGCCCAACCAGTACTTCAACCCCTCCAACCCCCGCACTCACTACGAGACGACCGGCCCCGAAATCTGGCGGCAGACCGGCGGCAGGATACACGCTTTCGTGGCGGGCGTGGGTACCGGCGGCACCATCTCCGGCATCGGCAAGTTCCTCAAGGAGCAAGACCCCCGCGTGCGCATCGTGGGGGCCGACCCGGAAGGTTCCATCTACACCCAGGACCGCGCCCGCCCCTACAAGGTCGAGGGCATAGGCGAGGACTTCATCCCTGGCACGTACGACGGCACGGTGATAGACGAGTGGGTCACTGTGAGCGACCGCGACTCCTTCGAGGCAGCCCGGCGCGTGACCCGCGAGGAGGGCATCCTCATCGGCGGCTCCGGCGGCACCGCCATGCACGCCGCCCTCCAGACCGCCCGCACGATGGGCGAAGACGAGGTGATCGTGGTGCTGCTCCCCGACACCGGGCGCGGCTATCTATCGAAGCTCTACAACGACGCCTGGATGCGCGAAAACGGCTTCCTCGACCGCCTGCCCACCAAGGCCCGAGTGCGCGACCTGGTGGTCCGCAGCGACCGCGAGCTACCCAAGCTCGTGACGGTGCCCTGCAACAAGACGGTGCGCGAGGCGATTGACCTGTTGCAGCAGTACAGCATCTCGCAACTCCCCGTGACGCGCCCGCAGTCGGGCGACGGCAACGGGCGCGGCCCCTTTACCGACGTGCACGAGATGATAGGCTCGATCCAGGAGCGCAACCTGCTGGAGCGCGTGTTCCGCGACCCAAGCCTCATAGACGCCAAGGTCGAGTCGGTGATGGACAGCCCCTTCCCGCTCGTGGACGTGGCCGAGGAGGTGGAGCGGGTGGTGCCCGCGCTGCTAGCCAACAATTCCGCCGTGCTGGTGGAGGAGGCGGGCCAGCCCGTGGGCCTGATTACGAGAAGCGACTTGCTGGAGTTCGTAGCGCACGGCCAGTTAGGGTGAAGAGATTTGCGATTTAGAATTTGTGGGGCTGTGTGGTGTTTAGCCAGTAGTGAGACGGCTCGTAGCCAGCGGGGGTCAGTTGGTATGGTAGAGAGGGCGTGATTTCGGTCATGCCCTCGTTTGCTTAAGTGTGCTGTGGCTGGTTGAGGTTAGGCGGAGAAGAAATCGTCCAGCGCCTCCTGGTTGCTGGCGAAGCCCCAACCTTCGGCTACCCTGCCCTCACCATCGATGCGAAAGATGTGCGCGCCATCCAAGTCGATGCTCTTGCCGCGACGCTCGCCCTGGAGGTGGAAAGTGGCTACCACGTGGTTGCCATTGACCATGATATGGTGCAGGTCGAAGTCCCACCGGGTAAGGGGGGCCATCCTGGAGGGCATCAGGTTGAAGTACTCATCTTCGCCTGTGTACGCGCCCGATACCGGGTTGTGCCCCGGCACGTGCCAGACGATACCGGGCGCGGCCAGCCCTTCCTCCCTCTCATAGAAGCGCCGTACTACGTCAATGTTGCGCCTGTCCTGTTCGGTCATAGTCGCCTATCCCTCCTGCGTCCTAATGCTCGCGGCCTTGTCAGAGTCGAAACTAGAGGCAACGGGTGGACATTGTCATTCTGAGCGCAGTGAAGAATCTCGTCCCTCAGCACCCACGCAGCCCCTTACTTTGCGCCTCCATCTCCATAAGAAAGTTGAAACTTCTCGGTGGAGGACGAGATTCTTCGCTACGCTCAGAATGACAATGTCCAACAGAATGCTACTATCCAACTTTATCACAGCCCTGGTTAGAGATAACCCAACACTTCTATCTTAGCGGGCGGCCATGCTCTCTTTCCAGACCGGCAGTTGCCCGATTTTTATTCATTTTGCTATTTTGCCCCTATCTTTTGCGCGGCCCCGGCGTTTTATAGTCAGAAGATGCCAATCTCTAGGGGACGCGCCCTCCGCTAGAGATTGGCATCACTACTTTCCCCTTCTCTCACTTGTCATGCTTGTCGCCACTATAGCAGTGTGCGGTCCAGCGCGCCCTCAGTGAACCACGCCACACGCCAAGGTTGTACTAACAGCAACAGGCACGGCCTCCACCGTGCCTGTTGCTCTCTCACCTTCTGCTTGGAGGACCACCTGTGGTTGCTCACTTCATCCGTTTGTTGTGTGGTGGCGTGGTTGCTTTTCTGCTATCGATGCTGGTCCAGTACTCGCTGGTCGTATACGTGCCGGGCGGCATGCTCACGCAGATGATCGCGCAGAACCCCACCGTGCCTGAAGCGTACCGGCCCGCGTACGCGAGCTACTTTAGGACACGTTTGTCATGGTACGACGACTCGGCTGTAGGGTACCTGCACATCTACCAGCGCTGGCCGGAGCGGTACTTCCGCTGGC
>DASVQO010000422.1:0-9795 GCA_036389075.1 Chloroflexia bacterium
ATGGAGCGGCGATAGCGGCTGTTGAATATGGGCTGACCAGGGCCGGTTGGGAGCGGCAGGAAGCCTCTCGTGTTTGAAGAGGAGCGCAAATGGCTAGCGGCGGAACGTACCTGGCAGCCAGACTCAGGGCCTGTTATGCGCTCTTCAACCTGTATGCTCCGGTGCATGGATAGAAAGCATACCGCTAAGTCTACGTTTGAGCTTATCTGCTTGTTAGTAACATGGAGCCATGAGCGTGATTCATACTAAGAGTCTCGACCTGTTCGCGGGCATCCCGGTGGCCGACTACTCGGTCGCGCTGGAGTGGTACGAGCGGCTGTTGGGAGCCCCGCCCGCATTCTTACCAAACGACATCGAGGCCGTGTGGGAGCTTGCGGAGCACCGGTACCTGTACATCGAGCAGCGTCCGGAACACGCCGGTCATGGCAAGCACACCCTCTTCGTCGATGATCTTGATGCAGTCGTCGCGCAGATCGCCGCCCGGGGACTCAGCCCCGCGCAGCAGGAGACCTACTCCAACGGCGTTCGCAAGACAACATACCGCGATCCCGACGGAAACGAGATCGGATTCGGCGGCGCTCCGCTGTAAGCCAGGCGGCAGGACGTGGCAGCTTACCTGCCGCCCTGTTACGAGCAGGAGTCTTACCCGGGCGCGGTTTGCTGCCATGCTTTTAGCCGGGCATCTCAACGACCGAGCTCATACCAGTCTCTACCACACTCGGGCGATTTGCCGGGTCTTGCCCTGCTCTATGTGGAGCACCACCGCACCGAGCTCCACCGGCCCTGTAGCCAGTTGGAACGGTGGGAGCGATGAGTCGTCTTCTCCCCGGTACCTGGCCGCGAAGTGCAAGAGCGGGAAGCCCCCCGGACTGCCGGTCGGCCCCGTCATCCCCACGTCGGTGACGAGGGCCGTGCCCAGCGGCAGGATGTGCAGCTTGTGGACCGGCTCGTGGGTGTGCGTGCCAAGTACGGCCGCCGCTTGGCCATCGATGGCTGTGGCGAATATCATCTTCTCCCATGCGGCATCGCCGTGGAAGTCCACGATCACGGTGCCACGCAGGTCGAGGGTGCGCCAGGTCTCGTACACGGGCAGCGCGCGCTCGATAACGCCCCGCACGCTGCTCAAGTTCGCCACCGTAACAGGCTCACCATGCACGTCCAGGTGAACCAGCCCCTTGCCCGGCACGCTCTCCGGCAAGTTGTAGGGCCTCAGCACGCGAGGGTGCTTGTGCACCTCTTGCACCTCGGGGCCGTCCCAGCCGTGATTGCCGGAGGTGATGACGTCTACCCCCGCATCGAGCAAAGCGTGCACAATCTGTAGCGTCATCCCGAAGCCTTCCCAGGGAGTAGCGGCTGTAATGGCTGCGTTCTCGGCGTTCGCAACCACCAGGTCCGCGTTGTGCTCGCGGCGCAGGGCGGGTAGACGCCCCACCAGGTAAGCGACCGCCACCGGCCCCACAAGGTCCCCGATGAAAAGCACATTCATGCTGAGTAGAAGCCCCTATCCACACCCCGCATAGATCATTGACTCTTCGAGCAAAATGTCGAGACGCCAGGAATACATACCGTATCTTAGCACCTTAGCAAAGAATTCACATATTCGCGTTCGTTCGACCAGTCCATCACACCGGTGCACCTTAAGCCATAGCGCGGGGCCAGGGATGGGTCGAGATTATGTTAAGGTTCCATTAAGATGTGCGGGCAGCCTATTGACAACTGTAACCCCTCCGTGTATTACGTAGTAGTAGTTGCAACT
The DNA here is from genome assembly GCA_036389075.1 of Chloroflexia bacterium. Taxonomy (GTDB): domain Bacteria; phylum Chloroflexota; class Chloroflexia; order QHBQ01; family JADMIH01; genus JADMIH01. The sequence continues at coordinate 1,757 of DASVQO010000422.1, forward strand.
ACTAAAGTGATTGGTTAAGAATTCTGGGCAAAAAGGAGTAAGAAGATGGCGGCCGGCATAAAGCGTCCTCCTGGTGCCTTACCTCTAGCCATGCGCCTGGGTTTAATGGCCGTGGGAATAGGAGGTGCCGCGGATGTGCTCTTCCATGTCGCGCCGGCGGAGTGGCACATGTCGCTTGACGGGTACGGGGGAGCGGGCGAGCAAGCATTCCATGTGGTTACCCCGGTGGGCATGTGTGTCACGCTGCTCAGTGGCGCTTCCTCGTCCTCCACTCACGGCCACTTTCCTGGCAGGGCGGCACTCCCTACCGGTGTTGCCCTCTGAACCGGCTGACGCGCTCCAGGCTCGCATCCCTCCCAGTGTGAGCTTGCCCCTCAGCCAGTAGGAAGAAGATCACAGCTCAGCGGTAGGCAACTCTCCAGGACGTCACCCACATTTAGAAGACTGGGAGGTATTCGATGGCTTGAAAGGGACGTTGCCAGGCGCAACACAAGATGTAACCGTTACGTGTATGGACCATTACGCGGATGTACTTCCCGTAGCAAGAGGTGCTACTTCTGTAACACCCTTGCAGGAAAGCATGGCCGGAGCTTTACCTCCCAGGATTCCGGTCATCAAACGAAAGGATAAAGCACATGAAAGGTCTTGTTATATTAGCAAGCGTTATTGCCGTTGCCTGCCTACTCGGCTCCGCAGCCGTCCAGGCGGCGACACAGGCGGCAACTTTCACCACTCGAACTTACCCCTTGCTTGGGAACAATCATATCGCCGCGGACTTCAATGGCGATGGCAAGCTCGACCTGGCCGGGTCGGGCGCAAAGTCGGCGGCTGTCATGCTCAATAACGGCGATGGCACCTTTGGTCCCCAGGTTAACTACCCTGTTTACAGTTGGACGCAAGACCTGGCGGCGGGAGACTTCAACGGCGACGCGCGACTGGACCTGGTCATTACGATCAACACGCCGGAAATCGGCCTCGCGCTGCTCTCGGGCAACGGCGATGGCACTTTCAACGCCCCCGTGAATTTCCCGAACACCTCCGGCTTCGACTCGCCCTCTATCGTTGGTGGCGACTTGAACAATGACGGCAAGCTCGACGTGCTGGTGGCTCATTCCACCGCCTGCTACACAGCCCCTTGCGTAGCCGCGCGCACCATGTCCGTGATGATGGGCAACGGCGACGGCACGTTCCAACCGGCCAGGGAAGTTGAGGTCGGGACGGGTATGAGCCGGATAGCTGTAGGCGACTTCAACCGCGACGGGATAAAGGACCTGGCGATCTCCGGCGACAACACGCAACTCTATATCCTGCTTGGTGTGGGCGACGGCACCTTCGTACAACAGCCTACCATTATGCTGGTCCCGGGCGGTGACCTTTTCTCCGCCGCCAGCGACGTTGATATCGCCGATTTCAACCGCGACACGATACAGGACCTGGTTGTGGCCCTTCCCGGCAACGGAAGAGGCACCGCGTTTTTGATGGGCAACGGTGACGGCACGTTCGGGCAGCCTACTAGGATGCTTGATAATGCCCTGAATTCGCCTCAGAACCTGGCTGTCGCGGACTACAACCGTGACGGTTTTCTGGACGTCGCTCGCGCCATGGGGTACGGCGACAGGGGCTTGATGGAGATACTGAACGGCAACGGTGACGGGACTTTCCAGCCGCCGCTAGCTTACCTCGTGCCTCCTGCGCTCTCCAGCCAGGGCGGCGGCGCGCTAATCTCGGGTGACTTCAACAACGATGGCAGGCCGGACGTCGCCCTGGCGGTTATCGGAGCAAGTACCGCGCTGGACGTGCTGGCAAACACGACCGGAGCCCCGCCTCCCGCGCCATCCCCAACTGCAACGCGGACTCCAACACGGACCCCGGTTCCGACTGCCACTCCATCTCAACCGTCAACCGTGGCAGTGTCGTCCGTGACCTTGAACCCGGCTACCGTGACCGGTGGTAACACCTCCACCGGCACGGTAAGGCTAAACGCGAGCGTCCAGGCGGCAACCACGGTCCAGTTGTCGAGCAGCAACTCGGCGGCCACCGTCCCGGCAACCGTTACCGTGCCGGCAGGCGCTTCATCGGCAAATTTCACGGTCGGCACGACCCGGGTGTCAGGCGCTACCATGGCAACGATCAGCGCGACCTTGAACGGCACCTCGCGCGCGGCGAGCCTGACGATAAACCCGCAGGCTTCCGATACCGTCTCGATCACCCGCGTGGAATACGACTCGGGGCAGCGCAGGCTGCGCATCGAAGCGACGAGCACAAGCTCATCCGCGACCCTCACGGCCTATGTAAACTCGACGGGCCAACTTATCGGCACGCTGACAAATAACGGCGGCGGGAAGTATAGCGCTCAGTTCAACTGGCCCACTAACCCGCAGAACGTCACCGTTCGCAGCAGCCTGGGTGGCTCGACCACCAGGGCAGTGACTAACAAGTAGGTAAGTCTCTAACAGTAAAGAAAAGAGCCTGGATATGGTAGTGTCCAGGCTCTTTTCTTTGCTAAATTGTTGGTGGGCGGGGCTTTGCCCAAGAAGTAGAACATTTTACTGACATTTTGGGCAACCTGTCATTCTGCCCCATAAGTCGCTTAAAGACTATCCAGAGCCGGCGCTCTGTCGGAGCATCTGGTATCCGGTTATCGTAAGTAACGCTCCCATGAAACCTGGACACGTGGAAATTATAATCACTCGCTCCCATATGATAGGACCATCCAGCGATTGCCAACCGGTGATTGTTAGTACGAGGGCAGTAGCCAGGATTAGAAACGTAACTACCCAGGCTGCTACTCCAAGCGATAGGATAAGGCTTGCGGCAAAAGACTTCATGCATATTGCTCCTCTTGTCATGGTAAGGATACAGCTTATTCCTTCCAAAACGTAGGGGCCACTGCCAACTCGTACATGCTTGGCGTTCTATACCCCCGGTCCTCGAAATAGTTCGTAACACGCTTTGGCTTGCGTAAATTGGCTTCGACCCCTACCGCCGCAGTTTTGCAACACTACCCCCTGGACCTCAGATACGGAGAAAAGTAAAATAGTCAAGCGTTCAGCAATTGGCTATGCTCGGCAATGAAAGGAGACTAAATGATGGCAGAGAACAACACCGATGCTCCACCAAGCCCCCCGCCCTCAGCCCCTTCTCCCGCACTCAGGAGCCTCGACAGACTGGTTGGCACGTGGAAGGTATCCGGACCAGGTCTAGAAGGGCAAGTTACCTTCGAGTGGATGGAAGGTGGCTTCTTCCTCATGCAACATGTGCAATTGAACCAGGGCGGCCAAAGGACACAAGGCATCGAGATTATCGGGCACGACCATGAGAGCGACTCCCTGAAATCACACTACTTTGCCAGTGATGGGAGTATCCTGGAATACACCTGGGACGTAAGCGACGACACCCTCACTATCTGGTTTGGATCTGCTGAGTCCCCCGCGTTCTACAGGGGCGATTTCAGTGCTGACGGCAACACCAACTCGGGGGCCTGGCAGTGGCCGGGGGGCGGTTACGAATCAACCATGACCAGGGTACACGAGTGAGTATATTGCTTTCTGTACCGTAACTGCCCTCACAGCGATAATTAGCGGGTGAGGCCACTTTCGATAGCCGCCGGTACCCTCAGAAGCTGAAACATAAGGGCTGAAACGACAGCCTGTCTTGAGCATGGAACTGGGATCTGCGTGCGCTACGTCCTGATGCACCCTTTATTGCGGTTTACTCGGCTCGCTTATAGGTCAAGGCGAGGTCCTTCTCCCAGGTTATACCGTCCTTCGATAACTCTCCTTTACCTACTATGGTATTACCGCCATCCCCAATAATACCTTGATAACGCTGGAAGAAACCTGGCGCATTTCTCCACCATTTCCAGGTATTGTTATGAAGCGTAACTTCGTACTTCCTTGAAACGCCGCGCTCGTCAAAGGTGAGCATGTAATACTCCTCTTCAGCATCGTCGCTGCCAAGTATTGCGATAGCGCTGGGAAAGCGCGGATCGTCAATCTCCGAGCGCATCAGCAAGAATGCTCCGTTCTCTAGCCATTCGAACGAGGTACGACCGTGCAGGATAGTATCCGGCATAAGACCGTGAATTCCAGTCGTATCCCAGTCTCCAATCAGTACGCTGAAGGGTTCAAGGGCTGGGTTTGGCCCGGATGCTTCTTGCCGTGAATGTTGGTTCATAAGCTCTCCAATCGAATATGTTACCGAAAGCCCCAGGAGTATACCAAAACTTGCAGCGCTTGACGTGACCCCCCTTGTATGCCCAGCGGCCACGACCGTGCAGGGACGTAGTACAGTTGCTCAACAGCCTATTTCGCCGGAAACCAGCACGCTCAGAACAGGAGGGTCCGCTTAGGGGTCCTCCTGATTATCGCATCTAGTGATGAGTTAGCAGTACTAGCGCCAAGCGTTGACAGCGCGGGTATAATGGGTTCAAGCTGGCACCCTAGATCGCGGGCTAACATTGTTATGCGCGGGGTTTTGCTAATACGCCGCCGCGTCTTTGCATTATGAAATACCGTTTGCTCTTCGTGCTGTGTCTCTTGTTATTTCAGCCTGCCTCCGCACACAGCGCGCGAGCGGACGTCCCCTTCCGCTCGTTCGACCACATATCGACCGGGGATGGCCTTGTCGGGGGTGCTGTCGAGGCGATCCTTGAAGACCAGGATGGTTTCATGTGGTTTGGGACGCAGCAAGGGCTGAACCGTTATGATGGCTATAACTTCAAGAATTATGATACCGGCGTCGAACCGGGCGGACTGAGCGATTCCAACATCCGGGCGCTCCTGCAGGACAGCGCGGGCACCATCTGGATAGGGACCGCCAGTGGAGGATTGAACCGCCTAGATGCTGCTACGGGCGCGCTCTCTCATTATCGCCCCAGCGCAGGCAATCCGCTTGATGCTGCCTATGATTCGATCACGGCCCTCGCAGGCGATGACCGGGACGGTCTGTGGCTTGCTACCGGCGGCGGCCTCGTCCACTTCGATCCAACTACCAAGCAATTTTCGAGACTGTCTACGGATGGGGCCACTGCGCTCGCATCTGGCGGCGGACGCGCCTGGGTTGGAGAAAGAGGGCAGGTAGCTACTTACACGCTCGGTGGCGGAAAGCTCGCCACCTACCCCCTTCCTGGAGAAGCCCGCAACGTCTTTGGTATGCTTTACGACCGGTCCGACCGGCTGTGGGTAGGCACCGACGACGGTTTGTGGGTGCTGGAGGACCTGTGGACCCGCGTTGCTGGCCTCCCAGGCGGTACCGCTGTCGAACCGCTCCTCGGCAACGCTGCGGACCAGGTCTGGGCCGGTACTCGCGGTTCCGGCCTCTACCTCCTGGACCCGAGCGGTGCGGTGGTCCAGCACTATAGTCAGGACCCCGACGACGAGCATACGATAGCGAGCGATTTCGTCCTCAGCCTCTATGAAAGTAGAGCCGGTATCCTGTGGGCCGGCACGTGGAGCGAAGGGATCAGCCTGTTAGTGCCGCGCAAGTTCCCTCGGCACTTCGCACTTGGCCTGCCCCTGGCCTTCGCTCCGGACATGAGGGATTCCGCGGAGTCGACCTGGGTCGGCACCTTTAACGAGGGGCTGTCGCGAGTCAGCTCCTCAGGCGAGGTGCTCGACGTTTACCGCCACGATGCCGCCAGGCCGCAAAGCCTGAGCAGCGACCTTGTCTTTGCCCTGCTTCCCGAGACCGACGGCGGGCTATGGGTCGGCACACTGGGTGGTCTTGACTACCTCGCTCCCGGCGACGAGCAGTTCGTCCACTTTCGCCACGACCCCGGTGACAGCGCAAGCCCCGGTTACGACCAGCTTTACGACCAGGTTCGGGTGCTTTACCGCGATGAGCCGGGGACGCTGTGGGTAGGGACCCCCGCGGGGCTACACCGTTTTGAGCCAACAAAGGGCTACTTCAAGCGCGTCCCCATAGGCGACGGCGCTCCGACGTCGTTCCAGTCGGTGCTGGCCCTGTATGAGGACGAGCAGGGTCGCCTGTGGATTGGAGGTGAAGACGGGCTGGCGGTCCTCGACCTGGCGAGCGGCCACGCCCGGAAGTATGACACGGCCAACAGCAGCCTCTGCCACAATTTCCTCACCGCCATCCACCCTGGCCCTGCCGGCAGCTTATGGCTCGCCTCCTGGGGCGGTGGCCTGATCCACTTCGACCCAAGCAGTAACAAGACGCGCTGCTACGACCGGCGCGATGGCCTGGTTGATAACGTGGTGCTGGCCCTTACAGAGGACAAAGCGGGCAACCTGTGGATGAGCACGCCGCGCGGCTTGAGCCGTTTTGACCCCGTCCAAGAGCAGTTCGAGACCTTTACCACCGCCGATGGGTTGCCCCACAACGACTTCGCGCAGGCAGCCGTATTGCAGCGGCCCGATGGGTCGCTATGGTTTGGCAACACGAAGGGTATCATCCACTTCCAGCCCCTCGGTATACCGGTCAACGAGTACGTGCCTCCCGTTGCATTGACCGGATTTTACCTCTTCAACCAGCTCGTCGGTCCAGGCAACGCGGGTCCGCTGCACGAGCCGGTCGAGCAGAGCGCCACAATCCACCTGGAGCCCGAACAGAATTCCGTATCATTCGAGTATGCCGCGCTTAACTATCTCAATCCGAGCCAGAACCAGTATGCCTACCGGCTTCGAGGCTTTGACGACGAGTGGGTTGATGCCGGGGAGCGGCGTCTTGCGACATTCACCAATCTCAGTCCCGGCACGTACACGTTCCAGGTGATCGCCAGCAACAACGACGGCATATGGAACGAGGAAGGCACATCCGTTCAACTCCTGATTGCCGCCCCGTGGTGGCAGAGCTGGTGGGCCTACCTCGGCTATGTCCTCCTGTCTCTATTGCTGGTAGGCGGGCTGGTTGAGCTCCGCACTCGTGCTCACAGGCGTGCTCTGGCTCATGAGCGGCGGCTGCGCGAGCGGTTGGAGCTAATAGACGGTATGAAAGAGGCAGAACGGGAGCGCATCGCCCGCGAGTTGCACGATGGGCTGGCGCAGACACTGGCCGGTTTGCGCTTCCGGGCTCGCGTCTGGAAAACGCTGCTGGTGCAGCAACCCGCGCAGCTTGAGGAGGAGCTGGACGAGCTGGGGACCATTCTCGATGAAAGCATTCAAGACGTGCGCCGCTCTATCTTCGCCTTACGCCCGGCTGGCCTGGAGGAACTGGGCCTGGTACCCGCGCTGGAAGAAGCCGCTAAAACAATCTCCCGGCAGTACCAGGTGCCGGTACATACCGACCTCACCCCCGTAGGGGAGGCAGTGGGCCCGGGTCTGGAGTTGAACCTGTTTCACATCGCCAGCGAATTGCTTTCTAACGCGGCGCGTCACGCGCAAGCCGGGGAGATCTGGCTGGTGTTACAGCGTGAGCCTGAGCACGTCAGGTTGGAAGTGAGAGACAACGGGCAGGGCTTCGACGCAGCGCCGCTGCACGATTTTGCCGCCAGGGAACACCTAGGGTTGCGCCACTTGCGCGAGCGAGTGACACTGCTTGGAGGGACTTTCTCACTTGCAAGCCAACCCGGCAGCGGTACCCACGTGACCGTCACAGTACCGACCGTGCAGGAGCCGTAAGACAATGATTCGACTGCTGATAGCCGACGACCATCGCCTCTTTCGCAAAGGGCTGCGCCAGTTGTGCGAGGTGGCCGGGGGGTTCGAAGTCGTCGCGGAAGCGGACGGTGGCCGCGAAGCGGTGGCGCTGGCACGTGAGCACCAGCCGGATGTGATTCTTATGGACATCCGGATGCCCGGCATTGACGGAGTCGAAGCGTGCCGTCAGATATTGCTCGACCAGCCGCAAACAGCGATTATCATGCTCACCATGTACCGCCAGGATCGACACTTGACCGACGCGCTGGCAGCGGGCGCGCGTGGTTACTTGCTCAAGAACTGCGACGAAGACACCCTCTTTGCCTCCATCCGCGCCGCTGCGCGCGGCGAGGCCCCCGTCGACCCGGCCATGATGGGGCCGCTCCTGGACCGTCTGAAGGCTACCCAGGGGCCGGACGAGCTTACCGAGGGAGAAATGGC
>DASVQO010000423.1:0-17985 GCA_036389075.1 Chloroflexia bacterium
ATCGGGGCCGTGCCCGTGGCCGCCACCGTGTGCATCATCCGCATCATGGTCGCCGTGGTCGCCGTGGTCGCCGTGGGCGTCAGGGGCCGGACCCTGGGCATCATAGGTCGAGTGGCCGGTGGTGGACACGTCGCCCTGTGCCGCCCGGTCGGGCGGGGTGGTAGTGGCGTGGGGGTCGTGCTGAGTATCGTCCTGTGACATTGCGTGTCAAGCCTCGCGTGGAATTTGCTGCTTACGGCACCTGCTGGGGCAGGGCAATCCGGGGCAGCCAGATGGAATGCAACTCTCGCTCCGGGAAGCGGGTAAGCGGCATGTCGATGCCCAGGTAGGGGATGACAATGCGCTGCTCGCTCGTGGGAAGCGTAGTCCGCCCTGTGCCGTTGTCCTCGGTGACGAGGCTACCCAGGGCTATGCCACGGGCGTCCTTGCCAACGAAGTAGATGTTCAATCCCCTTATACCTTCGCCCGCATCGAACAGGTCGTTGCGGTTGCGGTCGTAGAACACCCGAAACAGCAAAGGCGCATATTCCGTGCCAAGCTGCCGCGATTCGGGCTTCTGAGATGGCACCTTAATTTCGGGTGCTTTCTGTGTGACCCTGGTGGGCAGCACTATCACCTTAGACTCCTCGCCACCTGTGCCTGGGACGCCGGGGACGATCACGTCTCCAGGCGTAGGCTCTTCCTCGAACGTCGGTACGGGCACCACTTCGGTGGTGGCGGTGGGCGCGGGCGGGGCGACAGGCACGGTGGGCTGCTGCGTTGACTGGGCGGGTGGCACGGCGAGGGTCGCCGGGGGCTGGTTGGAGGCGGGGGTCGGCTCCGTCGCTCCGCGAGTGGGCGAGGGCAGGGGCGGTCTCGTGGCGGTCGGCTGGGCGGCCGGGGTGCCATTTTCACCGGGGCCGGACGTGACCGTGACCACCGGCGCTACCACGAAGGTGGCGGTGCCTGGGGGCGCGGGCACCCCTGCTGCGACGGCCAGGCTGATGTCATAGGTCTGCTCGCTGCCGCCCAGGTCGCCAGCGTTTTTAATTTGCACGAAATAGAAAGCGTCGGCCAGGGGGTAGAAGTCGATGCGGGAGGAAACGCCTTCGCCGCCACCATCGTCGTCGTAGCCGAGGATCTTGCCTTCGCTGTCGAAGACCCACATGTAAGTGTCCACGCCGATGCCGAGGTTCAGGGTACGTATGGTGTAGACCTTGCCAGGGCGAGCGTAGAAGCGTATCCAGTCGGCGTCACCCACGGGGCAGATGCTGTGCCGCTGCGTGCTGCCGATGTACATCAGCTTGGCGGTTTCCATCACGCCGTCCGGCTCGAAGGCGTCGTAACACTGGCCGGGGGTGGGCGTGGGAGAGAAGGGGTTAGGCGTGGAAGAGGCGGTGGCCGTGCCGGTGGGCGGTAGCTGTCCGGTGGACTCGAACGAGACGGTATACTGCCTGCCGGGGCCGCTCGCGCCGGTCTTGTCACGAATGCGGAGGTAATAGGTGCCGGTGCTGCCGAAGGTGTAATCAATGCGCGAACCGAGGCCCTGGCCGGGCGTGGCGTCGTCGTTCTCCATCAGCTTGTCGCCCGCAGCGTTGTGCAGGCTGATGATGGTATCGACAGGGCCCGCGAGGTTCTTCGTAATGAAGGAGTAGATCTTGCCGCCGCTGGCCTGGAACTGGACCCAGTCGGTATCCTGGCTGCCATCGGGCTTACACAACAGGTGGACCTGCTCGCTGTTCAGCGCGATACCTCGTGCCGCGCCTAGTACGTCGTCAGGCTCGTAGGGGTCGGTACACCCCGCGGGCGTGGGCGTGGCCGAGGATGAAGACCCACTATCCCCGGTGGAAGAGATATTGATGTTGTAGAGCCAGGCAGGTCCCGCGCCCGGAGTGCCTCCCGAATTGACGACCTGGGCTTTGTAGGTCCCGTTGGCCGCCGGTTTGAATGTTACAGAGGCCCCCTGAGTAGCGGTGTCGGTGTCTTCCTTTATCAACGCGCCACTGGGGTCGAACACCCGCAGGATAGCGTTAACCTGCGAGCCTGCCGTGGGCGTAACGCGGACGGTGTAAGTCAGCGTCGCGCTGGCAGTGAAGCTGATATAGTCAGTGTCGTTAGTCGGACAGAGGCGGTGCAGGTAGATGTTGGTGGCCCCCACCGTGTGCGACTGGGCACGCTCGGGCACGTCGTCCGTGGTATCGCCACCGCGCTGCTCATAGGGGTCGGCACAGGAGGGGTTGCCAGGGGACTTGAGGATCTGCGCCCAATCGCTGCCCTCGTTGGTGTCCAGGCCGTCCGGCCAGCGCTGCAACGACCGGGGGTCGTCGGCGGGAGGCATGTAGGCATAAGTCGACTTGAAGAAGTCATTGCTGAAGCGTTCGTAGTTGGCCCAGCCGGGGTTGGCCGCGCCACCCCAGTTCACCACATCGATATTCGTGTCGCTGGGTGAGGTGTTCACCAGGCCGAGGAAGTCGTTCTGTGACAACCCGCTAGGCCCGCCAATGCTACTGGTATGTAGCTGGACGGGGCCTATCACGCGGTACTCGCCAGGTCCGATGGTCTGATCGTCGAGGTTGGAGAGCGGTGTGCTACCGTCCTTATTGTAGATGACGTATGTGGACAGGTTGATCGTGACGCCGCTCGTGTTGAGCAGCTCGAAGTATTCGTTAGTCAGGGTCTGGCTGTCGAATGCCTCGTTGATGACAAGGCCGTTGGGGCTAGTTGGAGCGGCGGGCTGGGAGGCCACGCTTACGCTAACCTGGCCCGCGAAAAGCATGCCCAGGCTAGAGGCTGCAAGGCAGACGCACATGAGCGCGGCCTTGAGCAGGCGCGTGTAATTGGGGTGGCGCGGCTTCAAAGTGGTTGAGTCTCCTTTTGCGCCCGAAGAGATGCCGGGAATGGGACAAGATGGGCTGCCAGGCACGCACAAACGCGCCCCGTGCTTAAAAAGCGGCGCCGCAGCCGCACAGGACATGATACTTGATTTGGCGCGTACCTGTCAATAAGGATGCGGCCGGCAAACAGCGGCTGCCGTGCGATAGCCCCGCGGGGTTGCCCCGCCATTCAGAGGGCCTAACAAAACCGTGGGGCAAGTAGGCGAGAAAGCAGGCTGGATGTGTACAAGGGACCGAGTCGAAGGAGAGCCTGGGGCGTCACAGGTTTGTCCGAAGGTGGTGAACGCTTCAGAAGAGTTCCTCGGCCAGCGCGACGATGATGCCCGCGGGGCCTCGCATGTAGCAGAGTCTGTACATGTCCTCGTACTGGGCCACCTCACCGATGAGTTCGGCCCCCTCGGCGCGCAGGTGAGCGACGGTGTCGTCGACGCTTTCGACTGCGAACATGACGCTCCGCAGCCCGAGCGCGTTCGGCGGTGCGTTCGCCGGTTGGACCTCGACCAGTTCCGGATTGCGAAACTTCGTCAGCTCAAGTCGCCCGTATCCATCGGGGGTCTGCATCATAACAATATCGACCTGGACGCCATCGAGCCTGTTGACGCGGTCCACCCACGGGCCTTCGACCCGCTCCTCGCCTTCGAGCGTCATGCCGAGCGTGGTGAAAAATCTGACAGCGGCTGCAAGGTCGTCTACGACGACGCTGACGTGGTCCAATCTCTTGATCGTCATGACGCCAGTATAGCAGAGGCCGCGCACGGCGGTCCAGGGGGATGCCCGTCTTCAGCACGGACGGGACGCACAGCCTTAGTCACCGCAGGTGACTTTGCCCGTTGTAAGCCCCTGGCTACAGCCGCACGGCACCCGCACGGGACTATCACGGGGCACCGTGCGGGACGTTGCCTGTGCTTATCTTGTGGCGTTGCGGCCGCTAGTGTAGCCCGATTACCTGGCCCTGCTCATCGATGTCCATGTAGGCACCGGCGGGGTCCGAGGGGAGGCCAGGCATGGTCATCATCTCGCCGCAGAGGGGGTAGACGAAGCCCGCGCCGGAGGAGAGGCGCACGTCGCGTATGGGGAGCGTAAAGCCGCGCGGGCGGCCTTTGAGCTTGGGGTCGTGCGAGAGGGAGAGGTGGGTCTTGGCCATGCAAATCGGCAGGTTGGCGTGTCCCATCTGCGTAATCGTATCGATGCGCGCCTCCGCTGCCTCCGAGTACTCCACGCCGTCTGCGCCGTAGACCTGGGTGGCGATGGTGTGTATCTTCTCCTTGATGCCCCACTCAAGCGGGTAGAGGAACCGGAAGTCGGCGGGCTGCTCGGTGGCCCTGACCACGGCCTGGGCTAGGTCGGCGGCCCCGGCCCCGCCGTTGGCGTAGTGGGTAGCTGGCACGGCGGCGAACGCGCCGGCCTGGGCCGACACACGCTCGATGAGCGCCCATTCGGCCTCGGTATCCGTGGGAAAGGCGTTGATTGCCACCACTGCGGGGAGGCCCATGCGCCGCACGTTCTCGATCTGGGCGACGAGGTTCTCTATGCCCTCCTCCAAGGCGGGGAGGTTTTCGCCGGTGAGGCCAGGGTCGAGGGGCTTGCCGGCCACGATTTTGTAGCGGCCCGAGTGGGACTTGAGGGCCCGCACGGTAGCCACTATGACCGCCGCGTCGGGCTTGAGGCCGCTGGTGCGGCACTTGATGTCGCAGAACTTCTCGAAGCCCATGTCGGCCCCGAACCCGGCCTCCGTGATGAGATAGTCGGTGCTCTTGATGCCGATGTAGTCGGCCAGGATGGAGGAGTTGCCGTGGGCGATATTGGCGAAGGGGCCGCAGTGGACCAGGGCGGGGGTGCCTTCCAGCGTCTGCATCAGGTTGGGCTTGATGGCGTCCTTGAGGAGCACGGTCATCGCGCCCGCCGCCCGTAGCTGCTCGGCGGTGACGGGACGGCCGTCCGTGTCCTGCGCGACGGTGATTCTACCCAGGCGCTCGCGCAGGTCGAAAATGTCCTTGCAGAGCGCGAGGACCGCCATTGCCTCGGACGCCACAGCTATGTCGAAGCCGCTCTGCCGGGGTACGCCGTTGTTCTTGCCGCCCAGGCCCTTGGTGATTTCGCGGAGCGAGCGGTCCAGCATATCCATCACGTGCCGCAACTCTATGCGCTCGGTGTCGATATTGAGAGGGTTGCCGTGGAAGATGGAAGCGTCGAGGAAGGCCGATAGCAGGTTGTGGGCGACGGCCACGGCGTGGATGTCGCCGGTGAGGTGGAGGTTCATGTCCTCCATAGGCACGACCTGGCTGTAGCCGCCGCCCGAACCGCCGCCTTTGATGCCGAACACGGGGCCGAGCGATGGCTGGCGCAGGGCCACGATGGCGTGCTTGCCTATGTGGTACATGCCCTGGGCCAGGCCGATGGAGGTAGTCGTCTTGCCCTCGCCTAGGGGGGTAGGTGTAATGGCGGTCACCACGATGTATTTGGCGTTGGGCCTGTCGCGGTTGCGCTCTATCACGTCGAGCTTGATTTTGGCCTTGGTGCTGCCGTACGGTTCGATGTCGCCCTGGTCGAGGCCCATCATACCGGCTATCTCATATATGGACTTCAGCGTGGCGGCGCGGCCTATGGCAAGCTCGTTGCGCTCCGGTTGTGTGGAGGTCATCTTGTCCCTTCAGTGAAAGTAACGGCGTCGTTCAGGAACTGACGCCGAAGTAACGCTTGATCGCGTTCAACGTGTTGCGCAGCAGCATGGCGTTGGTCATGGGGCCGGTGCCGCCGGGCACGGGGGTAATGGCCGAAGCCCGCAAGGCGGCCTCCTCGAACTGCACGTCCCCGGTCATGTGTCCTTCAACTATGCTGGCCCCGAAATCGAGCACCACCGCGCCGGGCTTGATGCAGTGCCCGCGTATCAGCCCCGGCTTGCCGACAGCCGTAGCCACGAGGTCGGCCCGCGAGATGAGGTCTTCCAGGTGGCGGGTGTGGGTGTGGGCGATGGTGACCGTGGCGTTGCGAGCGAGCAGTAGCTGGGCAAGGGGCTTGCCCACCACGCCGCTACGCCCCACCACGAGGGCGTTCATACCCTCCAGCTTCAGGCCGTAGTAGTCGAGCAGGGCCAGCCCACCCGCGGGGGTAGCGGGCACGTAGGCGTCTAGCCCCAGCGTCAGGTTGCCTACGTTTGCGGGGTGCAGGCCGTCCACGTCCTTGTCGGGGTCGAGCACGTCCACGAGGGCATCGAGGCCGATGTGGGCGGGCAGGGGCATCTGCACGATGATTCCCGCTATCTCGGGCAGGACGTTCAAGCGGCCCAGCTCAGCCCGGAGCATGGCCCTGGACGCGCTCGCGGGTAGCTCGTTGATGGTGACGGTTATGCCCGCCTCGGCGAAGGCCTTGCTGATGCGCCCGGTGTAGCTGACCGAGGCGGGGTCGGCCCCCACGCGCAGCACGCCAAGGCCGGGCAGGAGGCCAAACCTCGCCTTGAGGGCGGCGGCTTCGCGGGCGTACTGGGCGCGCATCTCCCCGGCGACCGCCCGTCCATCGAGCAGGAGGGGGGAGTGGGGCGGGTTCGCCTCGTCGGGTGGGGGCATCTCCGTGGATTCAACTTCTGGCATAGTAATAGTCATCGCACATCCCGGCTCTGGTGTCTAACCGTGTAGCCTCAATTCATCATACGGTTGTGGGCTCGTCGGCGCGCTCTGTGGCGACCTGGTGGCCCGCGGCATCTTCGAGGTGGCCCAGGTAATTCAGGAGCAGCATCGAGTCGTGGCCGTTGCTGTGATCGGCGAGCATGACCGCCACGCCGGTATTGTCCAGGCCCGCCGCCTTCATAGCTTCAGCGTCCGCCACGTCCCAGCCGTTGAGCGCAGCCAGGAGGGTGCGTATCGCCAGCCCATGGGAGACGGCCAGGATGGCCTGGCCCCGGTGGGCGGCGACGGCCCCACGGTACCAGGAGAGGACCCGCGCTTGCACTTCAGGTATAGTCTCGCCCCCGGGCAGGCGAAAGTCGTGCGGCTCGCGGTGCCAGCGTAGCATCTGGCCGGGGTAATGTTCCTCTATTTCCACAGTGAGCAAGCCCTGCCACTCGCCCGCGTTGATCTCCCGCAACGCCTCCGAGGCTTGAGGCAGCAGGCCGAGCCGCTCGCCAATAAGCTGTGCCGTGTGCCGGGCGCGCGCGAGGTCGCTTGTGTAAAGTGCAGCGTACTGCACGGGCTGGTTCTTTAGCCAATCAGCCACGATCGCGGCTTGTTCGAGGCCCCGCGCGCTGAGGGGCACGTCAAGCTGACCCTGGAAGCGGCGTTCCAGGTTCCACGCCGTCTGCGCATGCCTCACGAGGAAGACCAGCGTCTGGTCGTTGCGTGGGGAGCTGATGCGTTTCGTGTCGTTCAGGTCTTGCCTCATAGAGATCATAGGGATTGCGGCTCGGTTGACAGGGGCATACGCCTCCAGTAGTGGTCGGTGCGGTACACCGGCCGCCAACCCATCTTAGTATAGAGATTTCGCGCGGCGGTGTTCTGGCTCTCCACAAAGAGCGTGGCGCTCGTCATGCCCACGGAGGCCAGGTACTGTAGCGTGTGCCTCACCAGGGCTTCGGCTATGCCTCTACCCCGGTAGGCCGGAAGCACTCCCACGGTGCCCACGTAGCCGACCGGCTCGCCGCCTACGTAGTCAATGCGCGAGCGGGTGGTGCCCACCTCCAGCCCCGTGTTGCGGTCCACGGCAAAGAAGTACCCATCTCGGAGGACGCCCTCCTCGGATAGCTGCTGGATGACGCCCTCGGCGGTGGCATGCTCGTTGAAGGTGTCGCGGATTAGCTGGGCCCACCTGGGCGCGTCGCCGTGTGGGTCTCCGAAGGGCCTGCACTCTATGCCTTCAGGCCAGCGGGCAGGGGCCTGGCGGGCGAGGTCATCCACGCGCATCTGCCAATAGCTCGATTCAACCCGGAAGCCGCGCCGTTCCAGAAAGCCGCTACACTCAGGGCGCGCCGCGCCCGAAGTGACGAACACGGGGCTTGTCATGTTAGAGACGCCCATCTCGCGCGCCCTGGCCTCGACCAGGCGGTAGAGGGCGCCGCCGATGCCTTGCTGCCGGTGGTGGGGGTGGACTCCAATCTCGAAGCTGAAGCGGGATACGCCGTGCGCGATTCGAAACCCCTGCGAGAAAGCGACCAACTCGCCGGTGGGTCCGGGCAGCACGCTAATATCGTTCTGAGGGATGACCCCACGCCGCTTCCAGCGTGTGAGGATGTCTTCGTCAGCCGGCGTGGCAACGGGGGGCCAGGCTTGCGTCTCGGTAAGGAGCCGTCTCAGTTGGGGTAAGTCGTCCGGGCTGTAGGGCCTGAGACCTTTTAGAACGCCGTCCATTAAGCTTCCAGGGAGGGGGTGGTTGTGCGCAGTTTGTGTAGTACGCACAGGTATTGTAACCGATTACACGGACTCATGTTTGGTTCTTAAGATAAGAAGAGTCCCCTGGGGGACTCTGTAGCGGTTGTAAGCGGGTCTATGCGCCGTGTAGCGGAGCTGCCTGGTTTGTTTGCTAGAAGTCGCGCCTCACCACGAAATCGGCCAGGTCTATCAGCGACTGCTTGATGGGGCTATCCGGCAGGCGTGTGAGGGCAGCCTTGGCCTCTTCCACGAAATTCACCGCCTCCGCGTGCGCCCGCTCCACGGCACCCGACTCGTTTATCAGGCGAATGGCCCGTTCCACCAGGCTGTCGGTCCGCTCCTCGTTCTCGATTACGCGGGTGACGACTTCGCGGCCGGCTTCGTCAGCTGTTTCCAGGTAGTACATTGTAGGGAGGGTGACGGTGCCCTGGCGCAGGTCGCCGCCTGTGGGCTTGCCCAGCTGCTGGGTGGTGGCCCGCAGGTCGAGTATGTCGTCCACGATCTGGAAGGCCATGCCTACCTGCCTGCCATAGTGGCGAAGGCTCTGCACGTGGTCTTCGGGAGCGTCTGAGAGCACAGCGCCAAGTTCGCCCGCGGCAGCGAAGAGCACCGCCGTCTTGGAGTAGATGCGCTTGTAGTACTGCTCGACCGAGCGGGAGACGTGGTGGGTGGAGAACTTCTGCTCTATCTCGCCTTCGCAGATGGTCACGAGGGTATCGGCGAAGATGCGGGTGGCGCGGGGCTTGCCGCCCATCGTGGAGAGCACCGCCGATTTGGCGAAAATGTAGTCGCCCACCAGCACGGTGGTCCCGGAGTCCACCAGCGAATTGAGCGTGGGCAGGCCCCGGCGGACCAACGCCTCGTCTATCGTGTCGTCGTGGATCAGGGTGGCGGTGTGCAGGAGCTCAATAGCGGCCGACATCGGGAGCAGCCGCTCCAACTGGAAGTCGTTGAAGTGGGCCGACATGAAGAGGATGGCGGGCCTGAGCCGCTTGCCCCCCGCAGCGATTATGGCCTCAACCATTTCGTTGAGCAGGGGATTGTCGAGCGTGCTGATGGACCGGAGAATATCGTCTATACCGGCGATGTCCGCAGCCACAGGCTGGAGAATCTGCTTTAGACTTCGGTTAGAGTTGGGTGCGGTGTAAGTTGTCATAGATTCCACGCTCTCTGTGGCATTGCTGGTTGGCCCGAACGCTCACTATGAGTATAGCAAGCCACGGAAAGATTGTCAAGATTATCACAATCTTTTTTGCCGCTTTGCTTGTTGGACTCGCCAGCCCGTATAATTGAGGGATTCAGGTCGAGAAGGCACTCGAAGTTAGCTCGATAGGAAGATTATCGAACACCAGCAACCAAGCCCGCCCCTGTCATTTCGAACGCAGTGAGAAATCTCGTCCTACACCGGGATGTTACACTTTTCTCATGGGACGCCGGGCTGTAGGAAAGGGGATATTTGGGTGCAGAAGGACGAGATTTCTCACTGCGTTCGAAATGACATAAATGGGGCTTTGCTGCCCATACGCTGTCTTTTTATCTTTTGAGATTGCTCGCAGGCTATAATTCACTCTAACCGCGCAAGTCAATTATGCTCACTAAAAACCACGAACTAACAACTTCCATGCCCACGGTAGCCCATGATTGGCGGGCCGAGCCGGTGGGGCTGTACCTGCACATACCGTTTTGCGAATCGAAGTGCATCTACTGCGACTTCAACTCGTACGCGGGTATGGAGCACAAGTTCGAGCCGTTTGTGCGGGCGTTGGTACGCGACATCGAGCGCGGCGTAAGCTGGGACTTGCCGGGCACCCCCGCGTGCGAAGGTGCGGAAATCTCCACCATCTTCTTCGGCGGGGGCACCCCCAGCGTGCTGACACCGGGGCAGATCGGACGCATCCTGGCAGCCGCGAGGCAGAGGTACGCCATCAAGCCGGGTGCCGAGGTGACTATGGAGGCCAACCCCGGCACGATCAGCCTGGAGAAGTTCGAGGGCTACCTGGCGGCGGGCGTGAACAGGCTGAGCATGGGTGTGCAGGTGCTGGACGACCGCATGCTCAAGAAGTTGGGGCGCATACACACCGCTGAAGGCGCGCTGGAGTCGTACAGGCTTGCACGGCAGGCGGGGTTCGACAACATCAACCTGGACTTCATCTACGGCCTACCGGGCCAGGACCTGGCGCACCTTGAGTTGGTGGTCGAGCGGCTATTGGAGGTGGATCCGCTGCCGGACCACCTGTCGTGCTACTCGTTGATCGTGGAGGAGAACACGCCGCTCTTCACGGGGGTGGAGCGTGGGCTTATCTCGGTGCCTGGGCAGGACGAGGTGGCCGACATGTACGAGCACATCTGCCGGAGGCTCCCGGGGGCGGGATACGAGCAGTACGAGATCTCCAACTGGAGCCGGGGCAAGCCGTGCGCTCATAACCTGGTTTACTGGCACGACGGGCGCTACCTGGCGTTCGGCCCCGGCGCGAGCGGCTACTGGGGTGAAACGCGCTACACGACGTTGTTAAGCCCCGGTGAGTACATCAAGGGGATCGTGCAGGGGGAGAGCGTGATCGGGGAGCGCACGGAAGTGGCGCGGCAGGACGAAATGTCGGAGGTGATGATGCTCGGTTTGCGCTTGAATGAGGGAGTCAGCCTGGACTACTTCGAGCGCCGGTTCGGTGTTCCACTACACGAGGTTTACGGGCGGGTCGTGGGCGAGTTTGTCACGATAGGCTTGCTGGAAGAGGGCGCGGGGTGGGTGCGGCTGACCGAGCGGGGAAGGCTGCTGGGCAACGAGGTGTTCGCCAGGTTCATATAGGATAGTCGTGGACTGGGGGTATCTGCAAAGTACCTCATGGTTAGGATGAGAGTGGCCCCTGTCATTCTGAGCGCAGCGAAGAATCTAAAGAAGCCGGCATCGGGAGGCTGTCGAACGATACGTACTATGGTGCTGACGTTCAACGTAGGGGCTTTGCCAGCATCTTAGATTCTTCGCTACGCTCAGAATGACAGGGGCCGCCTTTGTTCGCTGGTTTACTACCCTTTGCAGCTACGCGCTAGCTCTGTCTAGCGCAGAAGGTGCAGTAGCCTGCTGAGGGGTAGGGTAGGAGAGCGGCACCGGCTGCTTCCAGCGCGGCGCGGACCCGGCAGACGGGCAGCCCAATCACCGTAGTTCGGCAGCCCTCCACGCGCGCCACCAGGCGGCCGCCCAAGCCCTGCAACGCATAGGCCCCGGCCTTGTCCATCGACTCCCCGGTGGCAAGGTAGTCCTCCACCTCCGCCTCATCGAACGCGCGCATGACCACCTGGGCCTTTACCGCTTCATGGTGCAACGTGCTAATGGCGACCCCTCGTTCGATCCGCAGCAGCACGAAGCCGGTGACTACGTAGTGCTCGCGGCCCCGCAGCAGATAGAGCATGTCGCGGGCATCTGCTACTGTGGCCGGCTTGCCGAGGATGCGGTCCGGGGCAACTACGATCGTATCAGCCCCGAGTATGAGCGTGCCTTCGGATAGTCTCGCCTGGTGCTGTTCGGCTACGTCCACGGCTTTACGCCAGGCCCACAGGCGCGGGTCGCTTTCAGGCTGCACCAGGAAGGGGGCGGGGAGAGCTATTGTGTCGCGCTCCCACGGGGGCAGGCGAGTATCGCCCTGCTCCTCCACGGGGCTGCTCAGCACGTCGAAAGCGGAAACGAGGCGTCCCAGCAACTCCCGCCTGCGGGGGGAGCCGGACGCCAGCACGATATTCGGCGCTGCCTGGGTGTGGTTGCGACTAGACATAACTAGATAGGCGTAACATGGGTTGGCTGCGTCCTATGCGGTGTGGGGGGCATCAGCGGCCCAGGCGCTTGAGGGCGAACATGACCATCTCTTCCGTGGCGAGTTCGTGGTCTTTAGGGAGGGCGGACAGGGCGCCCTGGATTTCGGCGGGGCTGTAGCCGAGGCCCATGAGGGCGTCCACGACCTCGGTGGCGGCAGAGGGGCTTATCGAGATGCCGGAGGCGGCCAGGATGTCGATCTTGCCCTTCATTTCGAGCACCATGCGCGAGGCGGTCTTGCGGCCGATGCCGGGCACCCGCGTCAACAGGTCCACGTTGCCGGAGGCGATGGCGTTTTCGAGGGCTTCCAGGGGCATGGTGCCGAGGATGGAAAGGGCGACCTTCGGCCCTATGCCACTGACCGTGAGGAGCTGCTCGAACATGCGCAGGCTGCGCTCGTCCGGCGTGCCGTAGAGGGCCATCTGGTCCTCGCGCACGTAGAGATGGGTATGCACACGCGCTGTCTCGCCCAATTTGCCCAGTCCGGCTATGGCGGTGCCGGGCATGGAGACCTTATAGAAGACGCCGCTTACGTTTAACACAACGTGGTCAGCGCCTAGCGTGACGATTTTGCCCTCAAGTCCAACGATCATGGGTCTGCCGTTTCTAACTGGTGCCCGTTCTGCGGGTGGGAGAAGTAGGGGTCCTGGTGGTGCGGGTGCGGGCGCGCGGGCGGCCCGGTTCCTGACTTGCCGCGCCAGTTTCGGCGGCTTGCCTGCGTAGCGGCTTGGCCCTTGCGGGGGCTTCGCGCTCCTCCGTTGCGCCCTGTTCGGGTAGGAGGGTGGGCACGTACCCCGCGCCTCTCAACTCTTTGGCGAGCCGCTGCCAGGCGTCCTCGCGAGCACCCTCTGACACGTCAGGCAGGCTGGCAATGGCCGTGGTGGGGGAGATGCGGAGCAGCACCATGCGCTTGGTCTTGCGAGAGGCCAGTATCTCGTCCAGCACGGTGGGGTCGTCCACCTGGATGAGGGTCACGCGCTGTATCGTGAGCCGCTTGAGCATGCGCGCCCAGTCCGCGATGGAGTGAGCGACGTTCTGCGGGAGCGCCTTGCCTGTATTGGTGTTGAGGAAGCCCGTAATCTCCTCCGGGGACATCCCCGCCTCGACGGCCCGCATGACGCTCTCTTTGTTCAGCACGTAGACGCTCACGCGGTCGTGGCGCACGAGGTCGGCCATGCGCACCAGCTTCCACAACACGCGGCTATCGGGGTGGAGCACCAGCACCTCGAAGTTGGGCTGTACGAGCAGCGTCTTGGCGGGTGGGGCCACCGAGTCGGCGGCCTGTTCGGGGTCGAGCAAGGCGCGACCCTCGGCGGTGACCCTGAACGAAATGAAGCGCTTCGGCTTGTCGCGCCCGATTTCAACCACGCCGAGCCAGTGCAGCATCGTCTTGAGCATGTCAGCGATAATACGGCCTTCGATCTCGAACCACTGGCTGCGGAAGCCCTGCAAGGCCCTTAGACCGAAGCGGCGGACCAGCTCGTCCTGCGGCCAGATGAGAAACGGCTCGGTCATGTGAATCTTGCGGAGGAAGCTGTCGAGGGAAGTCCACTGGCCCACCGGCAGGTCGAGCAGGTGATGCACCAGGCGCTTGCGGCCCCCGGTGAGGTCGCTGTTCCACCAGTAGATCGTGCCGTAGGTGGCAGGCTCGGACCACTTGCGGTCCTCCTGCCAGAGGCCGTAGAGCCGCCTGCGCTGGGCGTCGAATGAGAGCCGCGCCCAATCGTCCGCGCGTGTGGTGAGCCTCAGGGTAGGCTGGGCGCCGTTTTCGGCGTCGGCGGTCTGGGAGAGCAGGCCGAGGGACTGGGCCATGTGCACGACCATATCGATATAGTCGCTCCCGGCCTTGAGGTCTTCGGGCTGCAAGAAAGAGTCGTTTATCTTCTTAGCGACACGCTTGGTGATGCGGGTATCCTGGAGGGTAAGCTGCAAATCGCCCTGGGCGGCCGTGGAGAGGAGGGTGAGCAGGTCCCAGGCCATCTCATAGGGGAGGCGGGACTCGGAGGAGTGAGGAGGGCGGGCCTCGAGCTTGGGCTGCATGTAAGGGGGGGTCTTGCTCGCGCCGTTAGAGCCACCCGGGCTGTTGCCGTTCTGGGAGAGGTCGGTGGGCACGAACAGGAAGCGGCGGTCGCCGGCCAGGATGTCCCACACGAGGGCGCGCTGCACGAGAGGGATCAGGGCGGACCTCAACTCGCGCTCGTCCCAGCCGAAATGCTTCCTCGCGCCGGAGGCGGTGTCTTTGCCAGCGTTACCTTCCAGGTAAGTGAAAAGGGACTGCGAGGAGGGGGGGAGTTGCGTTAGGAGCAGCTCGCGGCCCTGCCCGGTGGCCAGGAACTCGCCCATCACGCCGATAAGTTCCGACTTGTAGTAGCGGGCGGCCTCGGGCAGCTTCCAGGTGGTCGCGATCTTCTGCACGTCTTCCTCGGTCAGGTTGCCGAGGAGGGCGGCGAAAGGTTCCTCAAAGGGGCTGTTGGTGGCGTAGAGGCGGGCTTCATCGATCACCTCGCGGAGCACCTTTGCGCCCTCGGTGGAGATGGAGACGACCTTGCGGCGGGTGGCTTCGGGCTGCGAGCGGGTAGCCCAGGCGTAGAGGTTGTCGCCCGAGGAGACGACGCGGCTGCCGCGCACCAGGGCCTCGTCCACGTCGATAAGCCCGGCCCGGCGGACGCGGCCAAGCAGAGCTTCCACCTCCTCGGGGGGGCGGTCGAGTAGGGCGGGAAGCTCGTCGGCGAGGGCCAGCATGTTGCGCTGGTTGAGGAGCCAGCCCACGAACGACCGCTCTTCAGGGGAGAGACCTTCCCACACGCCACGCACCGCCGAGCGGTCCATCATAGTGTGGTAGACCGCTATAGCGAGGTCGTTTTGAGGTGGGTTGGGATCACGAGTGAGCGTGCCCCAGGTGGCTGCAATAACGCGAAGCTCATCAAAGGGCCTGCTCATCAGCCTGCCAAGAAGGTTCTTCATACTTCGGAAATCGCATCCTGACGTTATTGATTGCGCGCACGGGTCATTGTGCGGCGTGATTCTAGACTATACCTAATGGTGGGGGGGTTGTCAAATTGCTGGTGGTGGGATAGGTTCTCACAAAGTTGTAGGGTTTCACAAAGAATGAGAATCGTAACATGAAGTTTGAGAATCTGTCTCACAAAGTTTGAGAATCAGTGAACGGAAAGATTGAGAATCCCCAACAGGGACTCCCTTTGTATCAGGAAGGTTGAGAATGCCCTACAAGGGTAGCCAGAGTAGGTCACGATAGTAAGGGCTGAAAGCCCCTACATTGATGCTAACTCAGCTGCGGTACTGAAGCACGTGGTCCATCGTGCACCTGTATAAGGCAAAGCTATGACTGGGGGTTAAGTATCTAGAGTCGGGTTTGAAAGAAGCGTAAAGTGGCACAACAGGTCCGGTGCTTCTGTCCTCCCACCGCCCAGAAGAATTAGCGTGGCGCGGGAATGGCTGTCAAAACCACGATGACCTCTGGCGGGCGCTGTTGGGCTGTGCGAGGTGCCTTCCTACTCACTTCGCTGGATTCTTTGTATAGTCGACCTGTAGTCCTGGAACCCTACTTTTCAGTTCGGTTATTGCAGTGCTTACAGCGTGTTCGCTTACATCGCCTTTAAAGTGTATATGGAGTTCTATGCTTATCGTGGACTCGCCAAGGTTGCCCAAGTTAACGGCTGTCTTGACCATATTTGCAAGGCCAACTTGAGTGACCGTCCCACGCAGATGAATTAACTGGCCCTCAGACGCAACCAACGTGGGCTGTCCGAGATAGCCGTCGAGCGAGATAGCCTGGTCGCCTGTCTGGAGCGGTTGGTTTTCTTCAGCGGCGTAACCGTAGCGTTTTTCCTGAATGACATTGCGAACCGCAACTACAACCGCCTGTTCCGAAGCTCTATCCGCACCATAAGCCGCAACAGCACGCTCATAGATCATGCGCACCGGCACCACCTCACCTCCGGCGACAAGACGAACAATCTCGTCTGCGGTAACTGGCAAGGGTACATCCTCTCGCACTAGGACGCCTGAAAACTCTACTTGCTCAGGAGTAAGTTCTGTTCCACTGCCCCTGACGACAAGCGCCCCTTGCGCGTCCGACTCAGCATATCCAAAGAGTCCCGCCTTAGTACCTTCTGCAACAGCAGCGAAAAAGGATCGTTTGTCTACCCTGCCCTTCACAGTGACCGACCCTCGTGCCATATCAAAAACAGCGTTCACTGATTGACGGGGCGCTTTCAAGAGCATAGCCACTTCTTCTGGCGTTATGGGTGGATGCAGAATGTAGATCTGCTCAGGACGCAGTAAAACTGTGCGGTCACTGACCTCTGTGACCATCAAGTCCTTAGCATCTGGAGCGCCCATATACAGGCGCTCGTAGGAGGTGACCTTTAGTTTGTCCTGGCTACTGTCGTGGAGAACGCCGTACCCAAATATCTCACGGCTAATACCTTGTCGGATTGTTTCTTGAAGTACATCAAGGGCCGTCAGTATAGGAACTCCGGCCTGACGAGCAAACTTGTTCCATATCTCCTGAGTGGTAATGACCATTGCCGTGGTAGGCCAGAGGGTTGCCCACCGCCCCACGAGAAGTTCCGGATTGAACTCTTTGTGGAGTTTCCGTCGTGTTAGTAGTTCTTCTTCTACCTGGTCTAGCACTTTCTTGCTGGGGGGTACGTAGCTAAGTTCAAATACTTCGTGACCTCCAGACACTGGTAGCACTACCGTGTTGTACGCCTTACGTACGTGGTCTTTCGTATCGTTCTCGGCAGACGTAGCACGATCTTGTACGGTTTGACGTTGTGATTCGCTAAAACGTGCCATCATGTCGGTGTCACTTTTTACACGATTGGCCGCTAACCAATCCATCGCACGCTCGATAGCTCCCGCAATGGGCTCAGAGCTGGGGGCCAAAAACAGCACCATATTACGTGCAAGGCGTAGCCGCTTACCATAATTTTCCCAAATGCTGGTAACCAACTCCAATGACTTGCCAGTTAAAGTACCCGCGGAAACTGGGGCTCGCGGGGGCAAAACCACCATTTGCAGGCGTCCATCATCCGGTACATCTCCAGGCTCCTTGGCTTCAGTGTTCAGGAACCCATATCGCACCACATTAAATAGTTGTGAACGGCCGACCACGTCCGCAACTATACGCTCAACCTGCTGTCGAGCTTCATCCGTACTAACGTTCGCGCGTTCATCAGCCAGAACCTTGTTCGGGTTGGGTTCGGTCTTGAAAATACAGCCGCCTTCTTCTTCATAATAGTAATAGAGTTTTGCTTTGCAATCGGTAAATGCCTGGTCTAAATCAGGTAGGGGAATCTCGGGGCGAGCGATGGCGTGCCTTATGTCTGATCGTGGCGTAGCCTTATTCTGCGTACCCCCGTGGGTGAACATAAAGACGCTGGTAGCAAGCCCTTCAACCAGCCCGAACCTGGAGTATAGACCTCCATGATCTTTGTCCGTGCGTTGAGAGATTGCTAGATCATCTTTCTGAGATCCAGAAATGTCAGACCCAATCACCGACTCCCAAACAGCACCTGTTACGTCCAACGCTTCGGCCCTAATCTTCTCCGCAGCAAGATCTACGTCCGACAGGTGGATGAGCGCTCCTATTGCTTGCTCATCCTGCTTTGAACTCCATAAGTGCGCCAGCAAATGAGATAGGAACCTGAGCGTGCCTCTGGTAAGTTGGAATTGTGGTCTGCTGCCCCAACGCTCGTACAGCACTTTGATAATGCTAGGATGGAAAGGATAGGACTTGGCGAGCAGGTCCTGGTAGGAAGCATCTCGGGACTCGGCAGGCAGCACATCTTTCCAACCCTCACTCCGGCAGAAGTGGAAGTAAGTGTGTGCTACCTCCCGAGAGGTAGCACCCTCCACCTGTTGGAAAAGGCGGGCGCGCACGACGTCGTAGATCTCCGAACTCTCAATGGGAGTGCGCGGGTCC
>DASVQO010000424.1:0-2791 GCA_036389075.1 Chloroflexia bacterium
AATGAATTGAGGCATGGTCATAAATCATTTTGCACGCGTGAAGTAACGGCAAATAGTGGTAAGGAGGGAGCCAAATGCCGTATTTTGGACTTGCTGAAGCTACACCTCACGCGTGGGATTGTGCCTCATTTTGATTTATGAACATGCCTCAATGAATTGGCGGGCTGGCAAGGGGCAAAGTCTCCTTCGGAGACTAGGAGACTACATGACGTTCCTTAGTCTCCGAAGGAGACTTTGCCCCTTGTCAGCCCGTGGCTTCAGCCACAGGGCACCCCTCGCCACTGACCCCTTGTCACTCACCCCATCTCCACCCTCGGCACGTGCACGGTTGGGCGGCGGCGCTCGATGAACTTGCTGGTGAGGCCCAGCAGGTAGTTGATGACGAAATAGAGGATAGCCACCACGTATAAGGCTTCCAGGGGATTGTAGTCGTTCTCGTAGATGATACGGGCGGTGCGCTGTAGCTCTATGAAGCCGATAATGGAGCCGAGGGAGGTATCTTTCACCAGGATGGTGAACTGCGCGATGAGCGGGGCCAGGGTGCGGCGGTACGCCTGGGGCAGGATTACCTTGCTCATCGTCTGCCAGTAGCTCAGGCCGAGCGAGCGGGACGCCTCGTTCTGCCCCCGGTCGAGCGACAGGATGCCGGAGCGCAACAGCTCCGCGTTTACCGCCGAAGTGTACAGCGTCAGCGCGATGATTACCGCGATGCCCTTCTCCCCGAACACTATCTGCATCGCCCTGCCTACGTACTCGGTAGTAGGTTCTCCCAGCAGACCCGCGAAGACGTTCAGGCCGGGGAAGCGCAGGTTGATATAGAAGATGAGCAGCAGCAGGGGCAGGGAGCGTATCACCTCGATGAAGGCCACCGAGGGCCACTTGATCCACTTGATGCGCGAAAGCCGCCCCAGGGCTAGCCCCGTAGCCAGCGGCAGGCTCAACAGGATCGAGATGAGCGATACCGCTACCGTGGCGATGAGGCCGAGGGACAGAAACCGCAGGGAGGTGGCCTTGCCAAAGATGCGCTCGAAGTTGCGCCACTCCATCCCGAAGGCGATTGGCACGAGCACGAGGAAGAGGCCCACCCCAACGAGTTGGAGCAGCACGCGCAAGACCGGCCACCAATTAAAGCCGGGTCTTACCGCTCTTACTTCTTGTGCCTGCACTGCCATAGAGCGCCTCTAGTCCCCTTCGCCTAACGTAGTATCGCCCAGCGCCGCTCTATCACGCTCACCAGCGCGCCCAGGGGCAACGTCATCGCCACGTAGAGCGCGCCCGCGATGAGCAACACGTCGGGGTTGAAGGTGCGGTCGGTCACCAGGTCGCCCTGGAACAACAGGTCGGCCACCGTAATGGTCGAGGCTAGGGAGGTGTTCTTGAGCAGGGCGATGATGAGCGTGCCGAGTGGGGGTATTGCCGCGCGCACCGCCTGGGGCAACTGCACGTAGCGCATTGACTGCATGAAGCTCATGCCCTGCGAGCGCGCCGCCTCGATGTTGCCCTTGCTCACCGTGAGCAGGCCCGCCCGGATTACCTCGCCAACGTAGGCCGACGTGTACACACCCAGCGCGATAATCGCCGTGGTAATCGCGTCCAGGGTGATGCCCGCCCGCCCGCCGAAGTAGATATAAGCGAAGAAGAGCACCGTGAGCAGCGGGATGTTGCGGAAAAGCTCCGTGTACCCCGCCGCGATGGAGCGCAAGAACCCGACAGGCCCCGACCGCATGATGCCCACGACAATGCCCAGCGCCAGGCTCAACAGCCCGGACGCGAAGGTAAGCCAGAGGGTCATCAATAACCCCCGGAACAATAGGTCCCAGTCTGAGGCGGCGAGTCCAAACATAGGTCGGGAATGGAAGATAGACGATGGACGATGGTTTTTGTACCATCGTCCATCGTCCGCTAATTACGGTGTCGGTGTGGTCCCCGCCTCGGGGGTGGTCCCGGCTGCCGGTGTGGTGGCCGTGGTGCCGGTGGCGGCGGGCGGGGCTGCGGAGGCCGTAGCTCCGGCGCTCTGGGCGGCCGCGGTGGCGGTGCCTGCCTGCTCGGGTACCAGGGTAGGTACGGCCGGGGCCTGCGCGTACACGTCCTCCCACTTCTGGGGCGGCACGGCAGCGGGGTCGGTGCCAATCCACTTCTTGTAGATGGCCGCCCACTCGCCGCTTTCCTTCAGATCGCGGAGGGTTGCGTTCACTTCTTCGAGCAACTCCGTGTTGCCAAGCTTGACGCCTGCGGCATAAGGCTCCTGGGTGAACTGCCCGCCCACGACCTTGAACTTGTCGGGGCTGTTGCGCTCGAAGCCGTACAGGATGATGTCGTCGGTGGTCACCGCGTCGAGGCGGCCCGCGTCCATAGCGGCCACGGCCTGCGCGTAAGCATCGAATAGCTCGATCTGCGCGGTGGGGGCGAAGGAGCGGATGTTCACCTCAGAGGTCGAGCCTTTGGCGGTGCCCACGCGCTTGCCCGACAGGTCGGCCACGCTCTTGATGTCGCTGTTCACCGGCACGAGCAGCGACTGCCCGGCCACATAGTAGGTATCAGAGAAGTCAATCTGCTTGGCGCGGGTGGCGTTGGCGGTCATCGTGGAGAAGACCACGTCCACGCGGCCCTCGTCCAGGTAGGGGATGCGGTTGCGGGAGATGGCTTCCTCGAACTGTATCGCGTCGGGGCTGCCGAAGATGCGGTTGGCGACGGCTTTCGCCAGGTCAACGTCGAAGCCTTCCACCTGGTTGGTCTCCGGGTTGAGATAGCCGAAGATGCGCACGTCGTACTTGACGCCCGCTATCAGCTT
>DASVQO010000425.1:0-11163 GCA_036389075.1 Chloroflexia bacterium
ATCTTCTGGCCCGCCCGCAACACCGGCAGGATCATCGGGGTATAGCGGGGAGAGAACGAGCCTATGCCGTAGCCGCCACGCTCGGCTGCCGTAAGTATCTCTCGCAGGGTGATTACGTTGGAGGGCCTGGTGTGAGTGCTCATCGTCGTCCTCTCATGAGTTGTGTTGGTGCGCGTCAGGCTGTGTCGCAAACATGTCCTTCAGCAATTGCGGGTGCCGCAAGGTATCGCGCAGGGGGTGCTCTTGCCTGCTGCTGAATATATACCGGTTGCGCGCGCCTCCCAGTGAAAGCCCGAGTATCACCACGCCCTCGAACTCACCCACGAGGGCCGGTGCGATGTCCAGGATGCGCGTGCTGGAAGCAGCCGACAGGGGCACACTCTGGGTGATGCCAGGGGCCAGTACCTCTCCATCGAGGCTGGTGAAGGACACCTCCATCTCTGCTTCAAGAGCGGGGCCATCGTTTAGAGCCCAAATCTCGGCGCGTAGCGGCTGGGCCTGGGAGAAGGGCAGCCCCCGGTAGTGCGCGGTGAGCAGGAGGGACCTGTACGCGCCCCGCACGGCGAAGTAGGCCAGCTTGGGCTTGCCGCCGTACTCAACCGCCGACGTGCAGGCGACGTTCGGCCAGGGCTCGTTCAACTGCCAGGGGTAGATGCCCACCGATTCGGGCCACCGGCGACGTGTCTCCTCTATGTAGTAGCGCAACGTCTCGGCCTGGAGCCACTGGCTGGCGAGCACAGCAAGCTCTTCATCCTCGATAGGGCCGAAAAGCTGCTCGACAGTGCTGCTGTGGTCCCACCAGGCCCCGCCGTGGTGCCGCCGGGCCGGGTTGGTGGGCAGCCTGGGTGCGCGGTGGGCGGGCGAGAGGTAGCGGCGCTGCATGGCGAGGCTGGCCTCACCGGGCGCTCCCGTTTCCGAGTGGAGGATGGGGCGCACGGCGTTGAAGCGCCAGTACTGCGGCCCCGGCCACCGCTGGCTGTACTCCCACGGCCCGTGCACGTCCCACATGTTGGGGTCGCCGTGCTCCGGGTCGGCGTCGAACGCGGGGCCAAGGGGAGAGCTTGGCCGGAAGGCGCGGGAGGGATCGTGTGCGGCTACCACGGCGGCGAGACGTTGCGGGTACGGGTGGTCCATAGTGAGGGGTTTGCCATCGTCGCCGGTAAGCTCGTTTCCACCACCCCATAAGGCGAGGCTGGGGTGGTTGCGCCGTGCGGCCACCACGTCCCTCGCATACGTATCAAGCCGGTAGAGGTAAGCGGGGTCGGTTGGTGGGACGTTGCTTATGCCGGCGGACGACAGCGCGAATTCCTGCCACACAAGGATACCGAGGCGGTCGCACTCATCGTAGAAAGCCCGTGTCTCAGGGTCGGCACCGCCCCAGCACCGCAGGAAGTTCACACGGGCCTCTTTCGCCAGGCGGAGTAGCTTGCGGGCGAGAGGCACGGCACGAGGGCCACCCATCGAGTCGGCGGGCACCCAGTTCCAGCCCCGCTGAAAAACGCGCCGCCCGTTGACGGCCAGGGTAAGGGGCCACTCCTCAGCCGAGCCGCCCGGCCTGCCCTCCCAGGCGACGTCGCGAATGCCGAACGTGGAGGACAGCGCATCCGAGCCGCTCGCGCACTCGGCCTTGAGGCTATAGAGCGGCTGCGTGCCCATACCGTTGGGCCACCAGAGGTCGGGCCGCGCTAGCTCGACGGTGGCGCGCGCTAGCCCGTCCTCGCCTACCGAAGCTGTCTCAGAGGCAACGGTCTGCCGCCCGCGCGAGATTATGAAGCGCACCTCGGCACCGGGAGGCCCATCGACTTGCACGGAGAGGTCTATTGTTGCGTGGAGCAAGTTCTCTGATAGAGTGGGGCGCGCCCATAGATGGCGCAGCTTCCAGGGGCCGGTGTGCCGCAACTTCACCTCGCCCAGGATACCGAGGGATACCAGGCGGGGGGCGAAGTCCCAGCCGAAGCCCATGCGGCCCCGCAGGCTGGCGGTGCGCCCGGTCCAGCCGGTTTGGGGGTCCTCCTGGTGTGGGGCGCGGACCACGAGCAGCAACTGGTTGGAATCTTCGCGCAGGGCCGGGCCTATCTCGAAGGCGAAGGGCGCGCCTGGGCCTTCGTGCTCTCCAACGAGCGTGCCGTTGAGAAAGAGCATGCGGGCGTCCGCCACCGATTCGAACTCGATGAACACGCGGGTGCCGGGCGGTGGAGGCGGGAGCGGGAAGTCGAGGCCATAGACCCAGTCGCGGTGCTCCACCCACTCGGCCAGGCGGCTGTTGAGGTCGCGGTAGGGGTGGGGAAGTTGGCCGGTCCGCCAGAGGGCTTCCTGCACGGACATGGGCACGGGCACCTCCAGCCACTGCGAGAGGTCGTGGCGGCGTTGGGCGCGTGGGGTCCAAATCCACTCGTTGGGGTTGTCGTCGCGCAGACGCCAGCGTGGGGGCAGACTCGCGATCGAGTAGCCCCCATGCTGCCCGGCCACGGCTAGAGGCTCCGGTGGATGGCTCATTGCTGACATATGCGGCGGGTGGTGGTACTAGAAGTCATTTCGAGTTTCCTGGCAGGATAGTAGCGTCGAAGCCCCGCCTATGTCATTTCGAACGCAGTGAGAAATCTCGTCCTTCAGCACCCAAACAGCCCCTTTGCTTGCATTAAACATCGGCAGATTCACATGAGAAAAAGGGAACATCCCGGTGTAGGACGAGATTTCTCACTGCGTTCGAAATGACAAGGTAAGCGCTTGGTCCACCATAAGTAAGGACCAAACACGGGTGGCTGATCCTTCGCTACGCTCAGGATGACGATGGGGGGCTTCAGTGCTCATGTTCGACGTTCTTATTGGCTAGATAATTTCTGATCGGCATTGAGCCGCCACGCCGCGATAACGAACGGGGAGAGCGTGCCATCCCCTTCGGCGGGCGTTTCATCGAGGCGGACCCTGGCGCCGTTGACCTCAGCTTGGCGCGGCGTGCGTGTGGGATTGTGGGCGTGCAGAGTGGCACCTTCTCCGCTTTCGGAGGGTTTGAGGGCGCTCACCACCAGCAGGTCATCGCCCGCGAAGAGGTTGCGCTCGGCGGGGGCGCTACCTGCTACCCACTGCACCGGGAAGGTGGCGGGGGGACGCAGGAACTGCTCGCACTGCACGGGGATGGAGTCGGCTTCACCTGGGCCGAAAGGCAGGAGCGCGAGGCCCCACTGTTGCGCCCCGAGGCACTGGGCGTCGGGGGTGGCGATGTAAGGCCCGGCGTGATCGGGGCGAGTGTCGAGGTCATCGCGCGAGAGGTGGCCGACACCCCGCAGCAGCGTCATAGCTACGTCCACGCCGCCTTCCACTTTGCGCACCGCCGACTCGTACAGCCCCCGCGCCAGCACCGCTAGCCCCGCGCCGTCCGCGTCCTGGACGGCCACCCACCCCCTGAAGGGGAAGTCGGGGAGCATCTGCTGGGGAGCCCTGGGCGACGAGTGGTCCACCTCGAAGGCGCGGTCCTCCACGTTGAAGGGCGCACCGGCGCGGGCGGTTTCGGCACCCGGCACGCGGGCGATGAGGCGCAGGTCGTAATCGCGCGCCCTGTTCACGAGCGACAAGTCTAGTTCCACCCTGCCGCCGAGCAGGCGCACCGACATCTTGCCGGTCAGCCGCGCGCGCCCGGTGCGGCCCTTGCGATCGGCGCGCAGGCGGGCTGGCACTGTGACGCTGATGGGCATCTCCAGCAGGCTGCCCAGCCCGTCGGTGGCGACCTTTGCGCGCTTTGCGTCGGGGGCGAACAGCACCGGCGGCTCGCCGGGCACGGGGAAGGCTGTGTACTCATCGCCCGCCTCGCCCGCGTGAGAGAAGTAGACGGGGCCGTAGCTTTTGCCCGACGCCTGGTGTTCCACGTACAGGCCGCGCGCGTCCGCCCACACTCGTAGCTGCCTGTTGGAGATTTCGGGGCGAGCAGCGGCATCGTGGTCGGTGAAGCGCGCGCCCGGCTGCTGTCTGCCCTTCAGCGGCTCTATCTTGAGTATCTTGTACCCGGCGCGTGGGGCTTCCAGCTCCATCTCGATGTCGGCGTAGGGAAGGTAGTACGTTTCCGGGTGGGTGCGCCGCTCGTCCACCCAGGCGCGGGGTGCGGCGAGGTGGGCGTAGGCGGTCTTGGCCATCGTGGCGAAAGCGTCCTCAAGGCGGTGGTAGTAGACGTGCTCTTTGCCCCGGCGCGTGACGACGTAGGGCACTTCGCGCCCACCGGGTTCCACGATGCGGAAGCGGGGCATGCCGGTGTCCGGGCCGTGCAGGCGCAAACGCAGCCTGCCCACCCCGCCGGTAAGCCCCACGATGCCGATTGCCCCCAACTCGCCGCGCACGGAGGGGTCGAGGGAGGCGGCGACGCGCTTGGCCCCGCGCTGGGCCGCGTCTACAGCGACCCTGTGGGCGCGGGCGAAGCGGGTGAACATCTCGCGATGCACCTCGTCAATGCTGCAACCGGGGATGGAGTCATGGGGGTGGTTCTGCGTGAGGATTTGCCAGGCCCAGCGCAGGTGCGCGCGGTCGGAGCCGCCGCCCGCCAGTTCGGAAAGGGCCTGCAACGGCTCGGCCACGCCTAGCAGCAGCGCCTCGACCTGCTGGTTGGCCTGCTTCAGCGGCACGCGGGTCCCGCAGACCGAGGCCGGGCACACGGCCAGGCAGGGGTCGCGCTGCTCTCCACTCACGGTAGGCAGGCGGTCGCCATAGGGGTCCAGCAAGGCACCCATCTCTTCCAGGGAGCCGACGCGGGCAGGGAGGCCTAGCTGCTCTCCAATACGCTCGGCAAGCCAGGGGAGGCGGGGGCTGGCAGTGAAGTGGTCGCAGCCTATAACGAAGAGCCTGTGAGGATGGGGCTCGCGGTCCTGCTTCTCCGCGATGCCGGGCAGTACCTCGGCAAGGAAGCGTTCGGGGTTTACCACACCCATCGCACCCTCGCAGTAGCCTTCGATGGGCCGCATGGTGAGCACGCGGCTGCCGTCGGGCGAGGCCCACCAGAAGGTGCCCCCTTCGTTTTCGGGGTGGAAGCCACGCCAGGCGAAGGCGTACTGGAGGCCGAAGTGGCGCAGTAGCTGGGGCATCTGGCCTATGAAGCCGAAGGTGTCGGGGAGGTGGCCGACGGGCATCGGCTCGGACCCGTGGCGGCGGGCGGACCAGAAGCCGATGTGGAGGTTGCGCACGAGCGACTCGGGGTCGGGGAGGAAGGTGTCCACT
Source organism: Chloroflexia bacterium (assembly GCA_036389075.1). GTDB lineage: Bacteria > Chloroflexota > Chloroflexia > QHBQ01 > JADMIH01 > JADMIH01. Next base: position 5,200 of record DASVQO010000425.1, read on the forward strand.
GCCGTATACCAGGGGCCTATCTTGATGCGGCCCTGGCTGACCATGCGGCGCACTCTGTCGGCGGCTTCGGGGCGCACTTCGAGGTAGTCGTCCACCATGATCGTCTGGCCGTCGAGCACGAAGCACCGGAAGTCCTCGTCGCGCTCCAATATGTCGAGCAGCCCGTCCATCATGGCGATGAGGCGCATGCGGAAGCCCTCGAAGGGCAGGTACCACTCGCGGTCCCAGTGGGTGTGGCCGATTACGATGCCCTGCGGCCGCACCTGTTGGGTGTCATCTTCCTGTGCCTGTGGTCTGTCAAGAGCCTGCACCATATCTATTAGCCTCCTGTGTGTAAAGTGTAAGTACTGTGGCTCGTAACTTTCGTACAAAGATCATCCCTTGTACTAAGGCTGGTGCTTCACGGTAACTGCCAGCAGGTGAATAGCAGGGTCTAACGAGCCGGTAGTTGCCTGAGTCGTATCATCTAAGGTAATCCCTGTCAGGGTGCCTCCCCTCTCTTCTTGAGGGATGTCAATGGTCAGAATATCGATGCCACCTATTATTCCTCCAGGCTGGGTTACAGTGCCTGGATAACCCTGACGGAGCATGGGCGAGGTTGCGGTACTCACCGCCAGGGGATTATTACGGGCCCAGTCCCGAATGTTGTCACCTAGAACCAGACGGACTTCACTGGTTGAACCGTCTGCGAACCTCAGCGATACACTCCCAATCTGCTTGCCCTGATACTGTTTGTATCCCCAACCTCCCTGCATGAGCAAATATACAGAGACGGGGTTAGATACCTTTAGGTCCAGAGGGATCGAAGTCCGGTAATCTGGAAAGTCCCTATTCTGGGTCGTTACCTCCCAACCTGTTTCAAATGGTATATCCAGTAGATTTTGCTTCCCAGGAGATAGTCCAAGGGCGTTGGTTACAGGTACTTGAGCCTGAGCATACTTCTTTAACGACACTGAGACGAAGGCTGACGCCGTGGGAGTAGGCTCAACACGTGGCTTTGGTTGCATTGCATCAACCAGCAAAATAAAAGCAACGAATCCGAAGACCAATAATACCAATACTACGGCTAACCAACCTGGATGCGGCGGTTGTTTGTCACGGGTTAGATAGGCCCATATAGCAGCAGCAACAAGGAACACTAAAAGGCCTACGAATACCTCAGCCACTAGGTAATTTATCGAGACTGGATCGTTGCTTAACATATCGGTCCCCTCCTGAGCCGCCGTTTCTTGGCAACTTCAAATACAGACTTCATGAGCAACAAGCGGTAGTTTATATGGAGTTTTACAGATAGGCAAGGACTTTGGCTAAGAGCACCTGATATAACGGAGAGAGGTCCTATTAACCATCACTAGTGAGCATCGTGAGTGTGTTTTAGACGTCGCCAATCGTGGATACGAACAATTGCCGCTCGAAGAAGGGCGGTTCACCCCTTTTGACGGCCTCGTAGGCGTAGATGTACATCGCGGCGGACCAGCTTTGCCGGGCGAAACCCATCGGCCTGCCGCTCACCCCGTGCGCCCATTCGTTGAACTCCCACTCGGCGCGCACGCCCTGGCGGTTTAGCTCGGCCAACCGCTCAAGCTGCTCGGAGGCGCGTTCGTGCCAGCCCGCGGCGACGAGGGCGGCCACATAGAAGCCCCCTATGAAGGGCCAGATGCCGCCGTTGTGGTAGTGGAAGGGTTTGTTGAGGTCGCGCAAGAGCAGGTAGTCGCGCCAGTCGGGGTCGCCTTTGTGGAGGGGGTGGTCGAGGGCGCGAGCGGGATAGGGGCTGTCGAGGCCCGCGCCGTGCAGGTAGGTGAGGATGCGGACCGACTGTTCGGGCGAGGCCACACCCAGGAGGATAGCCAGGCAGTTGCCGAGCGTGTCGCACCTGTCGCCGTAGCTGCGAAAGCCCATGTAGGGCAGGTAATAGGGGCGCACCACCAGCTCGGTCTCTACGAGGCGGGTGGGGTAGAGCCACTCGCGTACGTGCCCCTCCATCCACGCCCAGTCCTTGGGGGCTTCCGGCCCCACCCACAGTAGCTGGTTGAGCTTCCAGGTGGTCTGCCGCGCGGTATCGAAGTAGTGTGTGGCGGGTTCGGCCAGCGCCTCCGACATGTGGCCCAGGGCGCGCCAGGCGGCTGCGTAGAGGGCGTTGGGGTAGAGGGAATTGTAGCGGTTGGGAAAGAGGTCGGCCCAGTCCATCGCCTCGTGCACTTCGAGCAGGCCGCACTCATTAGAGTCCTGGTACCGCAGCCAGAGGAGGGCGCGTTGCAGGGCGGGCCAGGAGGCGCGCAGCCTGTCTAGCTGCCCGGTGGCGCGCCAGTTGGCGTAATGTCCGAGGATGAACCAGAGGTTGTTGTCGATGCAACCGGCGTGGGCGGTATCCACCACCGGCTCGGAGGCGTCGGAGCCGAGCGCCCCGCCGTGGGCCACGAGGGCCGCGTCCTTCAGTCCCGGGAAGCCGACGTTGTGGGGCACTTTGCCTAACTCGCTCTGGAACCGCTCCAGCGTTTCGAGCGAGCGGAGGTGCACCTCGCGGCCCCGTTCCAGCAGCAGGAGGGCCAGCCCGCAGATCATGCTGTCGCGCGCCCACACCTGCTTGTAGGCCCCACCCCCGCCACCGAGCAGCCCCAACTCGGACCCGTTCGACAGCAGCACTTCTTCCGCGCGTCCGCGCGCCTCGTCAACGAGCGCACCGGATGACGACGATGAACTGTTGATAGCCAGCCTCCTCGCTGCAAAGTGGGACGTGCCGCTACGTGCGCTGTACAGTGTAATACGTTAGGGCAAGGCAGGCAAGGCGATTGGAGGGGCAAAAGCGGGGCGGCAAGGCGCGCTTTCCCACAGGTGGGGACCAGAGGTGGCCTTGTCATCCTGAACGCAGTGAAGGATCTAAAGAAGCCGGTATGTGGAGGCTGTTGAACGTTGAGGACATGATAATCCAGCATCGTTACAAGGCTAGCATCTTAGATCCTTCGCTACGCTCGGGATGACAGGGCTACCGCCACGCCTCTCAAGAGGGTATGTTTCGTGCTGTCGGTTGGCGGGTGCAATCCAGCTATCGATGCTGGACCAAACGCGTATTGACACAACTACTACGGGGGGACCAAAGATGAGGAAAATCGCATTACTAGCAATGGCGTTACTGGCCCTGTCCGCGTTCGGGGGCGGCACCGTGCTCGCCCAGGCAGAGACGACCGTCCACGCTCTGAACGAGCAGAACAACTCCGGCCAATCCGGCACCGTGACGTTCAGCTCCAACGAAGTCGGCGACACTGTCACGGTGGAAATCAACATATCGGGCGGCTCGTCCGTGCCACAACCCGCCCACATTCACACGGGCACCTGCGACAACCTCGACCCGAAGCCTTTCTTCCCCCTCAACAGCGTTGTAAACGGCAGGTCGGTGACCGTAATCACGGAAGAGGAGATAGACAAGCTGGACTACGACCTTTACAACCAGTTCTCGGTCAACGTCCACAAGTCGGCGGCGGAAGCCTCGGTGTACGTGGCGTGCGGGGAGATAGTGCCGGGCGGCAACGTGAACGTAGGCATGCCCAGGACCGGCGGCGACAATACCACGTCGTTGGTAGCCTTTGTAGCACTGGCGGTTTTGGTAGCAGGCACCATGTTGTCGTTGGCTCGACGTAGAGCGTAACCAGCTCGTGGGAAATGTGCAAAGTAGTACAGGGGCTAAAGAGCAAGATAGTGGCGGGGTGACGCCCTGCCAATGAATTGGCGGGCTGGCAAGAAGCGAAGTCTCCTCCGGAGACTAAGGAACAACAGGATAGTCTCCGGAGGAGACTTCGCTTCTTGTCAGCCCGTGGCTTTAGCCACAGGGCACTACTTTGCAAGAGCAAGGTTGACGGGTTTCCCCTGCCTCCCTGCGGAGAACAACCGGGCCCCGCTCTACGCCTTAAGGTCCTTGACACCCTTTGCGAGCGCGGCTTATAGTAATTTTATGCTTGTGTAACGCAGCGCGGCCCGCAACTGACTATAGTTCGGGCTTGTTTGTTTTTGGCCCGGTAGCTCAGCAAGCGTAACTCTTCCAGAGAGGGTAAGCATGGACACCCCAGAGAACACCACCCCAAGCGCCGCGAACAGTCCGGGCAGCGAGGGCCCCAGGCGAGCAAGGGGCACCGGATCCACGCAGAGGCGGCAATCCGCCTTCCGGCCAATCGTGCCGGACCGCCCGCACCCTGTGCGCCTGCTCCCCGGCCTGTACCAGGTCGGCGGCGGCTACCTGAGCCACTCGCGCGACGCGGCTAGCTACCTCATCCGCGACGAGGCGACGGGCGAGGGCATACTGGTGGACTGCGGGAGCCACTGCGGGGCAGAGGCGCTGCTTTCGAACCTGGGGCAGGTGACCGACACCGGGCGTATCAAGCTCATCATCGGCACGCACGGGCACTGGGACCACGTGGAGGGGGTGGGCCATCTACGCGAAGCGGGTATTGACGCGCCTTTCGCAATCCACGAGTTGGACGCGGGGCACGTGCGCACAGGCGACCCCGACCTGACTTGCGCGGGCTTCCTGTACAACGAAAGCTTCCACACCTTCGAGCCGGACGCACTCCTGAGGGGTGGAGAGAGTTACCGGGTGGGCGACTTCGAGATGGAAGTTATGCACCTGCCGGGGCACTCGCCAGGTTGTATAGGCATCAAGATGCTGTACGAGAGGACCGGGCAGGTCATTTTGCTGCCGGGCGACGCGATACAGGGTGGGTTTGGCAAGAGGATACACTCAAGTATCGGGCAGTGGCGGCAGTCGTTGCGGCGGCTGATGTCGGAGCGGATAGACCTGCTGCTGCCCAACCACCTGCCGCCCGGCTCCCAGACCTCGCTGCTGGCCGACGTGCCCAACCGCCTCGCCAGGGTCTACAGCCAGCTTGAGACCAATTTCCAGAGCTTTTCAGACCACCAGCGTACGCTATAGGGGCGAGGGCTACAATCTCGCAACCGCACGCTTGAGATAAGCGTGGTTGCGCCCGGCGGTTTCGTTTATAATCGCGGAAAGTTGTTTGATAAATATCATTGCCCGTACAGACAGTGATGGTCACACTTTTACGCCAACTGCCACGCTGAACCGATTCCTGCCCAACTGGAGTCACCATGACCACAACACAACTCCCCAACAGCAGCGGCCCGGACGCCCCTGGCCGGAGCAACGGCGACAATGGCTCGCCGCACCCGTACACCGGCATCGTAGTCAACCACACCCACTGGGACCGTGAGTGGTACATGCCTTTTCAGCGTTACAGGGTGCTGCTCGTGGATGTGGTGGACATGGTGCTCGATACGCTGGCGAGCAACCCCGGCTTCGAGGGGTTCATGCTGGACGGTCAGACGGTGGTGGTCGAAGACTACCTGGAGGTGAGGCCGGAGAGGCGCGAGGAGTTGGAGGGGCACATACGGGGCGGGCGCGTGTCTGTCGGCCCCTGGTACGTGCTGCCCGACGAGTTCCTGCCTAGCCCCGAAAGCCTGATACGCAATTTGCTGCTCGGGCGCAAGCAGATGCGAGAGCTTGGCGCGCCCGCCGCACGCGTGGGCTACCTCCCCGACACCTTCGGGCACCCCTCGCAGCTACCGCAGATCATCGCCCGCTTCGACCTGGATAGCACGGTGGTGTTCCGGGGCGTGCAGTACGACCGGAGCGAGTTCCTCTGGGAAGCCCCCGACGGCACACGGCTGCTCACGGTGTACCTGCCCGGCGGCTACTACAACGCGATGGAATTGGCCCGCGCCCCCCGGTTCTGGCTGGAGGAGCGCATGGGCCCCATGATCGAGCAGGCGACCCACTTCGCCACCACCCGCAACGTGCTCATCATGAACGGCTGCGACCACTTCCTGCCGCAGCCCGCCACCCAGGAAGTGCTTGAAGAGGCTAACCGCCGCCAGGGCATCGTCAATCTGCGGCAAGGGTCGCTTGAGGAGTACGTGGCCCTCGTCATGGAGGCGCGGCCCGACTTAGAAGTGAAG
>DASVQO010000426.1:0-17695 GCA_036389075.1 Chloroflexia bacterium
AAGATATGTGCTTACGTCGCGCTCGAAGTCCCGCACCATCGGTATGCTGGTGTAGTTCTCGATGTTGTCCAGCTCGTACCACTGCGAGTAGATGAACACCCTTATCGCGCCGTCAGGCTGGCGCTGCATCCAGACACCTCCCCGGTGGAAGCCAGGCGTATTCTGGGCGGCAATCTTGATGCCGTGCACGGCGGCCAGGTAGAGGTTGTGCCCCGGCTCAAGCTCCTGCGTGCGCTCGGAGGGGACCATGAAGCTTATGGTGCGTACAAATGCCATGCGAAGCCCTCGTTACTTGAGTGGGTACTGCGTGAAAGGCGAGCTAGAGTAGGTATTGCCTATGCCGAGATAGAGCACGGCGGCCACGATGAACAGCAGCAGCACCCCACCCAGGATAATACCCCAGGTCATGTTGAGGCGGTCGTCTCCGGCGCTTGCGGGCTCTTCGGCAGGGGCTTCCACCTTCGGCTGGGAGTCGTCACCGGCGGCGCTTTCCGGCCCGCCTTCTCCCGGCTCGGGCGCGAGGCCATAGAGCGGCTCGTGCGCTACCGCGCCCCGCAGTTCGTGGGCCTGCTGTATGCTGTCCTGTGTGAGCCTCGCCTCGTGCTCCATCTTTCGCTCCTGGTGCCGGTTTTCTAGCCAGCTGGTGGGCTAGTGCCGCCAACTGCTACAACGCCCGCCAATTTCAGTAATCGTAGTTGAAGATAAGAGTGACGATAGGGTAGCCTATCATGAACATTGCGACGACGAGATAGAACATCAGCAGGAACCAGGGAATAGGCCCGTTGCCCTCCTGAGTCACCCCGGCGAAGTCCTCCACGTTTCGGCCAAGCAAGTCGGGGAGGTTCTTGCGGTCTTTGCCCGAGCTGGTCCACAGCCAGATGGCCGCCACCAGCAGGAGCACGATGAACCACATTACCGCCTCAAGAGGCAGGTTCCACGACCAGGGCTTGATTAGATCGCTATCGTTCGGGAACGACATACCTACTTGCCTCCCTCGTTATCAGTGCGACTAGATGCCGGTCGGCCTCGTGGCGGGTCCGCTGCCCGGGCCGGGGCTAGAGTTAGCAGCTTTCGTGCCCGCCGGAAGTTTCGCGCTACCCCGCTGCTCCTCCATCAAGACGGCAGCTTCGCGGGCGTCGGACTCGCTCATGATGGCTTCGTAGTCCTCCGCAGTATCGAGCATCGTGAACTTCGACTCCTCCACGTTACTGAACTGGCCCGAGCGAAAGGCCCAGTAGCCAAACAGCAGGCCGAGCACCACGGAAAACATCGCGCCCACCAGCATCCAGTTAGCCACCGCCAGCTCATCGTCGCCTATCGCGTCGTGAGCCGAAGCTATCGTGGGCAACGCGAGCACGAGCAAAGCCGCGACGCCCCAACATAGCTTCATCAACCGCAAGTGTTTCCTCATTACCAATCACCCACTTCCTGAGCCCCAGGCACTCTCCTGCCCTGGTTGCTATCCTCTTAGAAACTGAATTCTTACGGCTGCGCTGTCCCGGAGGGACCTACCGTGGCATTGCTGCCGCCGCCGGGAGCCGCTGTGCGCTGCGGTTGCGGTCCAACCGTAGAGTTCGCGCCTGGGGCTTCGTCCTCCGATGGCTGCGGCGATGCGTTGGCCCCCGTGGCACCACCGGTCTCCCCCAGTCCGCCCTCGGGCGTCACAACCGGCACGTAGCCGGGCCGGGGCTCTATCGGCAGCGGGGTTGACCTGATGGGCACCACGTCCGCCGGGCTGACCATCATGCTGGCATCGAGTTGGTCAACTTGCAGGCCGCCGTTGGGAATGGTGCGGATAAAGTTCGTAACGTCCCAGATGTCGTTCACGGTGAGCACGTCGCCCCACGCAGGCATAGCCGTACCGTCCACGCCGAACAGGATCGCGTCGTAAAGCTCGCCGTCGCTGAAGTATAGCTGCTGGCTCGCGTCCGTGAAGTTGCGGGGTGCCGGGTTGGCTATAAAGGTGTTGGCCGGACCCTTGCCGTCGCCGTTGAGGCCGTGGCAGCCGATGCAGTTGGTGGTGAAGACCTGCTTGCCGTGCACCAGCGAGCGCGTGGTCGGCTCCATCGGGTTACGGACGTTGCGCCAGGTGCTGGGGAACCACTCATGGATGATGGCTTCGTTGCCCCTGGCGCGCTCCGTTTGCAGCTTTATCTTGAGGGCGCGCTGCCGCTCCGCACGCTCCACGCCTGCCTGACCGCCGAGACTCTGGACGTAGGCAATCAGGTTCTTGACGTCGTCCGTTGGCCGGTAGCCGTCGTAATAGAAACTGAATTGAGGCATGATAGACTTGGGCGAGGTGTAGCGGGGGTTGTAGAAGTGGGCCAGGTGCCACTCGTCGTCGTGCGCGCCGCCTTCCTGTGAGAGGTCGGGGCCAGTGCGCTCGGTGCCGAGGAGGAGCGTTTGCTGGTAATAGTAGTCGCCCGCCTGGGCCACTCGCCCTACCGTGCGGAACGACTGCACGCCCGTCCAGTCCTGGGGACGCAGGTACTGGCTGTGACAGTAGACGCAGCCGTTAGCGGCGTACAACCTGCGGCCCGCCTCTTCCTCCGGCGATAGGGGGCGGGCGTCGGCGGAGCGAGGCGGCTGGAACGTCAGGTAAGGCAGCGCCACCACAATGAAGATGATTGAGGCGAAGACGATGAACGCACCGAAGAACACGGTCCGCCCGTCCATTCTGAATACTGCTCCACCGTTGTGGTCCATTTACACTCCTCGTATCTTCATCTGACGCTTTGGAGCCGGGTGCCTTCTCGTGCGGCACGTCTACACGGCGCGACGCGCGGTCTAGTTCGGGGCTTCCGCCGGCGCGGGTGCGGCAGCGGTCATGGGCTGGCTGGCTGTGACCGTCTTGTAGATATTCCACGCCTGGAGGATGCCCGACATCACGATCATGGCACCCGAAACGGCGCGGATCACCAGGTAGGGCTTGAGCTCGGGAAGCACCTTGTACTGCGAGTCGCCGTTCAGCCACATTGCGCCCTGGATCAGTCCGCCGATTTGCAGGGACAGCATCATCAGCAGGAAGCCCGCGGTTACCAACCAGAACTGGATTTCCGCGAGGCCGGGGCTGTAGATGCGGCGGCGCAGGGTGACGGGAATGATGTAGTATATGGCGCCCATCGCCCAGAAGGAGAAGGTGCCGAGCAGGGCCAGGTGCGCGTGCCCGACGATCCAGTTGGTGAAGTGAATCAACCTGTTGAAGCCCTGGATAGCCTGAAGTGGGCCCTGGATACAGGTGATGAAGTAGAAAACAGTGCCCACTATCATAAACTTCAACGGCAGGCTCTCGTAAATCTTGCCCCAGTTCCCCCGCATCGTCAGCCAGATGTTCGTCAGGAACGTAAACACCGGGATGAACAGGCCGAGCGAGCCGATGACGGCCAATGTCTTGAGCCAGCCCGGCGTGGGTGTTGAGAGAATATGGTGTTGGCCCACGAGGCCGTAGAAGAACGCTATCGACCAGAAGCCTATCAACGAGAGTAAGTGGCTGTAGAGGGGGCTTCTGATAATTACCGGGATGATGTAATAGGTGATGGCCGTGCCGGACGTGGTGAACCAGTAACCCAGCACGTTATGCCCGTAGAACCAGTTCCAGGTCACGTCTATGATGCCTGTAAGCCCTCCCGACGGGAAGCCCGCGATGTTCGTTTCCGCGCTTGGTAAGAGCGGCTGCCACATCACGTTGCCCACGAAGTAGAGCATGGGCATCCAGATCATCGTGCCCATTATGTACCACAAGGACACGAACAGCTTCTTCTCTTTGCGCAGGAAGATCGTGCGGAAGATGTTATAGCCCGCGAGCAGCAGCGCGACCATCACCATCACGTCGAGCGGCCAGATAAGCTCGGCGTACTCGCGCGCCTGGGTCATGCCGTTGGCGAGGGTCAGGTAGCCCGCGATACCGACCATATTCCATAGGATCATGGTAATGTTGCCGAGGATTTCGCTGTAGAGCTTGGTGCCCGTGAGCCGGGGCACGATGTAGAAGAACGAGCCCAACTGGGCCATCGAGAGCCACATGAACAGCACGCCGTTGGTGTGCATTTGCCGCAGGCGGCCAAAGGTGAGAAACGGGATGCCGGCCAGGAAGTCGGGGCTGATCATTTGAGTGGCGGCGATTAGACCGACGAAGTCCGCGATAGTCAGCCAGGCGATGGCCGAGTAGAGGAAGTTGCGCGAGGCGCTACCTTCCCCCGACAGGAACCCCGCGCGACCACGCGCATAGTCTAGATCCCGCACTGCTACGGCCATAACTCTCGTTCCTCCCTCAACTCCTCAACCTGCTCTGGTGCCGGGCACTGCACGTCGCCCCTGCTGTCTAACACGTAGGCCAGCGCGGCGTCTTAGCGCGTGACCTGTCTTCACCGGCAACTTGTACTTGGTAATCCGTAACTACCTAGCGCGCCAGGCGGCGCATCGAGTAGGCAACGACACCGGCCGAGACCGCGATTACTATGCCCAACGTGACGAGGCCGCCGGCGCCCCCGGTCTCGGGTGCCGCGTGTAGCAGCGTGTTCCAGGTGGATACCGCCTTCATGCCGCGGGTCTCACCCCTGGCTCCGTTCCACACAGCGAACGCCACGGCCGTGTTGGTGCCCGGCGCGAGGGGCGCGCTGCCCTCGTCGCCCTTCGAGAGGCCGCGCCTGAAGACCACGTGCCACATACTGCCATCGTGATATGAATAGACCTGCGGCTCGACGCCTGGGGTTTCAGCTGCCTTGCAAATGCCGTTGCTCGCGAGGTTGCGGACCCCCGCCCCCTCCTGTGGTAGCGCGCCCATGTTGTCCAGGGCCTCGCGCTCAAGGGCCGCCTTCCACTGCCAGATGTTCACCCGGCTGGTGCTCTGGCCCATGCACTGGTAGGGGATATGGGACGGTTCGAGAGGCAACTGGATGGCAGCGGCGTCGCTGGGAGTGTTGCCCGGCAGGTCGTTGCGGGTGTCGTCGTTCCACGACACGCGGAAACCGATGTTCCTGCCGTCTTCCAGCACCCGCACGCGCACGAACCTGGTAGTGCCGCCCCCCGGCTGGTAAATCTGCTGCGCGCTCAGGGCAATCTCTGCCTCTTTGGCGCGGTCCCACAGCGGCGATTGCGGGTCGGTGGGCACTTCTTCGTCAATCTGCACGATGTCTACCGAGTTCGCCGCCGACGAGGCCAGGGGCGCGTTGAACAGGCCAAACGCGAGGCCCACCGCGACCAGGAGGCCTACGATGCCTAGCGCGCGCCCGCGCGGCGTGAGCCGGAAGCTGCGTTCGTTCTTGCTGTACAGGCTGGCGAGAAAAGCCACTCTCTCTCCTCCGGTCATCATGCGCGTCAGGGGGCGGTCACCCGAGCGTGCGACAGGTAGTCCACGAGCAGGTCAAGCTCCTCGTCGGTCATGGGTATGGTCGGCATGTAAGTCCGGTTCATGGGATAGATGTTGGGTGTGGAGGTCGGGACCACGGTGCCGCTGGGCAGCCCCGCGGCATCCGAGGGTAGCGGCAGAGTAGCAGTCGGGGCGACAAGCCACAGGTTGGGGCCGCGCTCGGCGGCGGGCATCGCCTTGGGGTCCTTGATCCACCTGCGCAACCAATCCGCGGTGCGCCTGCTGCCCACGTCGGTTAGCTCCGCGCCCACCACGCCCCCGGCCTTGCCGAGCCTGTGGCAGTTGAGGCAGCCCTTCTCAAGCATAACCTGCCGCGCCTGCGCCACTCGCTCCTTATCATCGAAGCCCCTGTACGGGGGCAGGTTCTCACCCAGGCCTGTAGCGGAGGTGGCTTCCTCCAGGGTGGTGCCCCAGTCGCCGGACTGGATAAATGTTATGACCTGCTCGATCTCAGCGTCGTTGAGCGATCCACCCTCCCGGACTGACCACGCGGGCATCTGAATGCCGGGCTGGTTGGAGGGACGCCCCCGCACGATGGTGCGCTTCATCAGGTCGTAAGTAGCCGGGTCCCAGTCCGGGTTGTTGGTCTTGTCAGCCAGTTTGGGCTGCCAGGTTGCGCGGTTGAGCGCGGGGCCGATGCAGCCCTCACCGAGCGGGCCGTGACACTGGATGCAGTACTGCGCGTACAGGTGCTTGCCTCTGCGGGCATCGTCCTCGGACTTGCTGGCCTGGACCGTGGTGCTCCGGTTTGCATCGATGAGGCCGTAAATGACTAGCGTTAGTAGCAGTACTATTGAGAGTGTGACGCCGAGAATGACCTTGTCCCGCATATCGCCTCCTGACCTGGCAGCCTGGCTGCCTGTCATCTCCTGGAAATGGTGTTGCGGTGTCGTGCTGCTGGAGCACGTGAAACTAGACCTTGACCGCGTCCGATGGCAGCGCCTGCACGCGAGTGGTGATCTTGCCTGTGTCTACTACGATCTTGTTACCTGTAAGCTCAAGCTTCATCAGGTCGAGCGGCGCGGGCGCGGGACCGGCCACGTTCTGGCCGTTGCGCAGGTATATGGAGCCGTGGCAGGGGCAGTGGAACACGCCCTGGTTGCCCTGGAACTCCTCGTCGGGCTTCCACGGCACTGTGCAGCCGAGGTGCTTGCACTTCCAGTAGAGCGCGACCATCCCCTCGGGCACGTGTGACAGGTAGAACTTGCCTTCGCGCACCGCTGTGACCGAGTTCACCGGGTAGTCGGCCACGGTACCCTCTACCGTGATTCGGCTCCCGAACACGCCGACCTTCTTCGGGTAGAAGAACATGAGGAAAGCCTGCCCGAAGCCCCCGAGCATCAGCAGGAGCGAACCGAACAGCCCCCACTTCAGCAGGTCGCGACGGCGAGTCGGGGCGACACGTCCGCCTGCCGTATCTTCGGGTCGCCCCGGCGCGTCGGCCCCGGTGCGAGGCGTTAGGGTCTCGCCGCGTCCCGTTCGATCAGCAATTGCCATGTTCCTTCTCCTATTTCCAGGCTGATAACTTCAACGATTCTGTGCGCCGCTTCGAGCAGCGACATGCCAAGTGCGCGTTTTAGCCTTCGGTTGGGGCGGGCAAGGCCCATGGGGGGAACAGCTCCATGCCCGGGCCACGCATGGCGGTACCCACGATGGTGAGCACCCAGTAGACCACCACGAACCCGGTGAACAGCCCAATGATGACTTCGGCCAGGTCGATGCCTCTGAAGACGCGCTTCAAGAGGAAGACCAGGAGGGCGGGGAAGAACAGCAGGCAGAATGTCGGTATAAGCCAGCCGGTAAGGGCCTCTATCAGTAGCCCCTGCGCGGATGCGTTAGCGGCTTCCGCATTGGGTCCGCCTACTATCCCCGCGGTGAACGTTGTCACCCCGCCGAGTGCGGCGTCCGGCTTGAACAGCCCGGTGAAGAACGTCCTGAGCTTCACGATGTTGTCGAGCGCGATGAGGGACGCCGTAACGACGATGCTGTAGATCGTAGTGAAGAGCGCGATTTTCGCACCCCGGTCGCTGTACCACCAGACCCCAAGCCCGCGTGTGGTCCTGTCGATATACGGAATGGCCGCGATGAGGCCGAGCGCCACTGTAGGCACGATTACCCCTGCCAGGGCCGGGTTCATATGCAGCAGCAACTCTTGCAGGTTGAGGAAGTACCAGGGGGCCTTGGAGGGGTTAGGGGTCTTGTCAGGGTTGGCAAGCTGCTCCAGCGGGCCGTTGAACAGGGTCGAGAGCAAAATAAGGTTGATCGTAATGATCAACGCGCCCAAGAATTCTATCACGACCAGGTGAGGCCATACCTGTACGGTATCAACCTCCTGGTCGGCCGGAGTCGTGGGGCGGCTGCGCGCCGGGGGCGTCAGCACCTTGGAGCCTTTTTGCACGGTGACGTTCTGTTCGCGCGTCGTCAGATTGTCTCCAGTTGTTGCCATCGGTCTCTCCTAGTTCTCGAACGTGACAAACAGCGCCTAGACTAGTCCTTCTTCTGGCCCGCCGCCCTCGCGCCCGCGGACCTGCGGTCTTCGTGCTCGACTACCCGGGAGGTGAAGGTCAGGCCGCGAGAGAAGCCATCCTTACGGATGCGCCAGAAGTGCACCGCGAGGAACACGGCCAAAGCCAGCGGCAAGGCCACCACGTGCAGCGTGTAGAAGCGTATGAGCGCGTTCTGGTCCACCGTGTAGCCGCCGATGAGGAAGAACTTCACCAGGTCACCCATAACTGGGGTAGACCCTACCATGTTCACGCCCACGTTCACAGCCCAGTAGGCAAGCTGGTCCCAGGGGAGCAGGTAGCCGGTGTAGCTGAGAAGGAATGTGAGCACCAGGAGTATAACGCCCACCACCCAGTTGAACTGCCGCGGGGCGCGGAAAGAGCCTGTATAAAACACACGACACATGTGTAGGAACACCGTGAACACCATGCCGTGCGCGGCGTACCTGTGCAGGTTGCGCAACAGGAAGCCGAAGGGCTGCGTCTCCTGGATGTCGTGCAGCGTCTGCCAGGCCAATGTGGTGGAGGGGACGTAGTAGAACATCAGCAGCACGCCGGTGAGGGTGAGCAGTAAGAACAGGAAGAACGAGATGCCGCCCAGCCCGAAGGTGTAGGTCATCTTGATCGCATCGGGGCGGGTGCGAATCGGGTGCAGGTGGAGGAAGACGCTGTTCATCACTGCCAGCGACCGGCCGCGCACCGAAGTGGGCCAGCCGTTGCGCACGATGGAGCCGCTAACGTCCTCCCAGGTGCGTTTGCCCAGAGCACCCATTTTGTCCACCCTGGTGCGGATGGGGCGCGGCAGCCTCTCTAAGATGTCCCCTGGCCTGGGAAAGCGGGGGATCCTGCGGGCGATGCGTGCCATTAGACTTCCTCCTCCTCGTCCTCAACCGTTCCCCGGATGGTGCCTATCCTGTCGATGATGACCAGGATGAAGATCGAGAAGAGCAGGGAAGGCAAAATGATGAACGGTTCGAGGTCCACACCTATAGTCATGCTTTCTCCTCCTGAGCACCCTGAATCAGCCTCTCCGTGGGAGTCACTGCATTATATACGACCACCTGTGCCGTGCCTAGACGTTTAGACACGATTCGCAGGTAAAAAATGCTTAATGTTTCATATAAAAACGGTGCAACCAGCCCCAATCCCAGCATTCGAGCAAACCGGGCCTACTTTGCTACTTCCCGGTACACTGCGATAGTCTCTAAGGCGCACCGCCTCCAGCTAAAGTGACTGCTTCGCGCGCGCCCCTTCGACCCTAGCGACGCGGCCAGCCCCGGCTCGGTGAGTATGCGCCGGAAAGCGGCGGCCCAGGCTGCCGGATCACCGGCGGGGACGTGCAGCGCGGCTCCCGCACTCACCTCCCTCAGGACCTGAGCGTCCGAGGCCACTACCGGCACCCCCAGCGACATGGCTTCGAGTGGGGGCAGTCCGAACCCCTCGACCCGCGATGGGTAGGCCAGCAGACTGGCACCCGACAGCAGGGCGTATAAACTGTCACGTGGCAAGAAGCCGAGACTTCTGGTTCGAGCCTGCGTATCAGGCTGCAAGCGGGCGATTAGCTCCCGTGGCTGTGCACCTTTCATGCCACCGGAGGCGCTTCCAGCCACCACCAGCAGCATGCCGGGCAGCTCGCGCGCCAGCATTTCGAACGCCTTCAGCACAACCGGCAGGTTCTTCCGGCGCGACCAGGGACCGACGCACAGAATGTAGTTGTGCCCGTCGATTCCGAAGTCATGCAAAGTGGTGTCCTGGGGGTCGAGTCCGCGACCAGGGCCGGTGACCGCGTCGAAACCGGGATAGACGACCCGCACTTTGCCCCGCGCTGCCGGGTAAAAGTGCCGCAGGTCCTCGGCTGTGGCCCAGGAGTCCGCGATTATTGCCCCCGCCCGGCGTAGCACAAGCGGGAGCAGGAGGTTTGTGACCGCGAGCCAAGCCCCCGGGTAGTCTTGAGGGAGCCTGCGGAAGATCAAGTCATGCACGGTAACGACCAATGCGCCAGGACCCCATACAGGGCCTATGTGCGAGGTGGCGTGCACTACCTGGGGCTTGAAAGGTACGATCCGGGCCGGTAGTACGCCCTGTGTATTCAGAGGCAACTCCTGTAGCGTGTCGAATCGCCTAGGCCCCGCGGAAAGCGGGCGGCACGCCGGGCCGAAGCAGCGCAGATGCAGCTGTTCCGCCCGCGCCGCAAGGCTCAGTTGCTCTGCCAACCGTCGCGAGTAGAGGCCCACGCCAGTGGGGTTAACCCCTGCATACGTCGTATCGAGGGCCAACCGTAGCGGAGTGCCTGCCACGCGACCATGCACCGCCCGTGCTACCTGGCCGGGACCGGCGGCGAGGCGAACCGGTAGCCCAAACCGCGCTCGGTGAGAATGAACTCCGGCTGCTGGGGGTTGGTTTCAAGCTTCTCTCGCAGCCGCCGCACGTAAATGCGCAGGTAGTCCAACTCGCCCAGGTACTCCGGTCCCCAGATCTTGGTCAATAGCTGGTCGTGCAGGAGCACCTGCCCGGCGCTACGGGTAAGCTGGTACAGCAGCTTGTATTCGATGGGCGTGAGCTTGATGGGCCTGCCGTCGAGCGTAACCTGGTGGGTGGCGTAGTTGATCGCGAGCGGCCCCATGTCGAACCTTCCGCCGCCGCTGATTGGCGGGAGCGACTGCGCCCGGCGCAACACCGCCTTGATGCGGGCGGTCAGCTCCATGTAGCCAAAAGGCTTGGTGACGTAGTCGTCGGCTCCAAGCTCCAGGCCCTTGACCTTGTCAACTTCCTCGCCGCGCGCCGAGATCATCAGGACGGGCACGTCCGACTGCTCCCGTATCTGGCGTAGCACGCGAAAACCGTCGGTGTCGGGCAGGGCAATGTCGAGCAGCACCACGTCGGGGTCCTCCTGCCTGAACAATGCGACCCCTGTCCTTCCATCCTGCGCGCCTACGACCGAGGCTTCCGGCCAGTGGACGTTGAACGAGAGCGTAATTGCCTCCACCACGTCGGGGTCGTCGTCAACCAAGAGGATTTTCATTAGCTACTCCATTCGTAACGAGGGCGAGACCGCGAGCCGCCTCACTCGCGTGCTGCGGCAGCGTGAAATAGAACGTGCTGCCGCTGCCCGGCCGGCTGGCGATTGACATCGTGCCGCCGTGTAGCTCCACGATAGAGCGGGCGATTGCCAGGCCCAGGCCGGTGCTCTCGATGGCCCCATCGGGCGCGATGGCCTCGTTTCCCGTGTAAAACTTGTCGAAAATCCGCTGGTGCTGGGCGTGGGGGATACCGGGGCCTTCGTCGCGCACAAACACGCGCACCTGGCCGTCGCGAGGGGTAGCGCCCAGCGTGATCCTGGTGCCGGGCGGGCTGTACTTGTTGGCGTTGGACACCAGGTTAATAACGACCTGCTCGATGCGGCGTCGGTCGCCCGGCACGCTGAGCCGGTGCCACCTGCCGGTGTCGCTCGGCGGAAGGTCGAGCAGCAGTGTTTGCCCGCGCGATTCCAGGAGGGGCGCCAGTTGTCCGGCCAGTTCAGCGATTACCGCGCCCATGTTGACCTGCTGCACCTGGAGTGAAACGCGCCCGGCGCGCAGCCGCGCCATGTCGAGCAACTCGTTCACCAACCCAATCAGCCGCTCCGTGCTGCGCCCCACGTTTTGTAGGAGCCGGGTCTGCGTACTGTCAGCGGCCATAGCGGGGCCTTGGGGCGACATATCGCTTAAAGCTCCTATGCAGGTCTTGATGGACGTAAGCGGCGTGCGCAACTCGTGTGAGACGATTGAGAGCAGATCGCGCTCCAGCCGTTCGCGCTCCTCCGATCGCAATGCCTTCTCGCGCTCCATCTCGTACAGGCGGGCGAGCCTGACGGCTACTGCTACCTGGCTCGAGATTGCCATCAGCAGCCCGGTCTCGGTGGGCGTGAACTCTCTCTGGTCGAACCGGCCAACGAAGAGGCCGCCAATTGAGCGTCCCTCAAGCATGAAAGGGACGCATACGAGGCTGCAAAGCCGCTTGCCGTCGCGTTCGAGGCCGGGGTAGTGGGGTGCTGCGTGGTCGCCGGGCAGCGCGCCACTCAGAACGGGCGCTTGCGTGGAGACCGCCCGGGAAAGCAGGTCTTCCTCGATGCTCGAAAGCTGAGGTGGGTTGGGGTTGGTGTTAGAGACGAGCATTACCTTGCGGCCCTCTGCTGCCTCCGGAGGGTTGGCGACCTGTTCGCTGAACAACACAGCTAGGCCGCTATCAGACTGAAGCGCCTGGCTGGACACGGAGGCCACCGTTCGCATCACCTCTTCCAGGTCCGGTGAGGCGGAGAGGACCGTGTTGATGAGGCCGTTCAGCAGGCGAAGCTGGCTGGCCGATTGCTCCTCCAATTGCACCCTGCGCGCCTCTACCTCAAGGGCGTTGCGCATGCCGACCCCGGTCAGCACGACCATGAAAAGCGAGGCGATTTCGATAACGACTATCGGCAGCTTGGACGCGCCCAGGTCCGCCTGGCTTGCCACGCCCAGGAAAACGTAGACCACCGAGCAGGCGGCCACCAGGACCATCGAGCGTGAAAAGCCCACGCGCAAGGCGGCCCCGATGCCGAGCGCGTAATAGAGGATGATGAACGGACTGAGGAAACCCCCCGTGAGGAAAACCGAGGCTGTGACCATCGACCAGTCGAGCAGGAAGAGAGAAAAACTCGGAGGGCGGCGGAACGGCACACCCAGGATAGCGATAACCAGGGCGTTGTAAAGGACGAGGCCCAGCGCGACACCTACCGGGTCGGCTAATCCGTCCGCGAAGTGCCCGCCCACGCGCCCGTAGCCGGTGAGGCTCAACACCACTACCGTCGCTACCCCGAAGGCGCGTATGGCCGCGTCCAGGCCGTCGATGCTGAGTGCACCGTCGCGTCCCACCAGGCGGCTGCGGGCCCGCGTCAGAAAGTGCTGCGTGGCCGAACGGATGGAGCTATCGATTTCTTGTGCCGGACTGGCCTTCATACTCTGCCGCCCATAAAGTAAATATGTCTCATACACATACATTATACGCCAGGGCAGTCCACACCGGGAATTCGTCTCTAACCGGCAGCGCGTCGTGCAGGGCTCCGGCAGTCCGAAGTGGTCTTCTTACGCAATATGCAAAGTGTCTGCCTTGCAATGCACGCCACGTTGACACGCGAGCGGCTCTATGGTAAGAATGGCTGAGTGACTACCTTCCTTATCGAGGCGCATCGCACGCTGTCCAACATGATCGGCATCTATGCCGTGGTCGTGGGTATATGGGGCATCGTGAATGCCGTGCGCCGCATGCCGCCCGACGGCAACTTCAACGGTGCGCTGGTTCTCGCGGTGGGCCTTTTCGTGGTGGAGGGCATCATCGGCATGGTGCTGGTGCTGATAGGTCTGCGGCCGGGCAGGATCATCCACTTCCTGTACGGCGTGATCATCGTGCTCACCATCCCGGCGGTGTTCGCGTTCTCTCGGGGGCGTAACACGAGCCGCGAGTCGCTTTTTTATGGCATGGCGATGCTCTTCATCGCGGGGCTGACCGACCGCGCTTCGAGCACCGCCCTTGCAGGCGACTGATGGACACCACGGGAGAACAGGCGATCCCCACTGCCCAGGACGAGCTTTCCTTGCTCACACGCTATGCGGCAGCCGCGCTGGCTCTGGTGGGCGGCCTGGAATGGCTGCTGGGCCGCACTGTCTCCCGGATGGCGGCCGCCCCCACGCTGGAAGGCGCTCCCAGGCAAGTGGTAGAAATCGTGGGCCGGATTGGCCTCTATCTCATCTCCCCCACTGCGGTGCTGGCCCTGGCGGTGCTCCTGCTACTCGTCGTGCCAACCGGGGCCGCTGCCGTCAGCGCGCGCCAGGCGCCGAGGCTGGCGCTGAGCCTCTTGCTTGCGGTGTTTGGGCTGCTCGCCCTCGCGCACACCTTCTACCCTACCCAACTCTGGCTGAATGTCACCCTCAACCTGTTGACCCTCGTGGCGCTCTGGTGCGTCGCCCTGCTGTGCCTGGTAGAAGGTAAGCGGAGTGCGTGGCTGCGCGCAGGCGTGACGCTGATAGCATTGGCCTACTCGGGGTGGCTCTATTACGTTTTACAGCAGGACCTGGTGGATAGGGGCGTTTCGTTGCCCGGTGCCCCGATACTGTTTCTGAACCTGGGGGAGGTGGCGGCGGTGCTGGTGCCGGTGGCCCTCTTCGCGGCGGTGGCACTTCCCCACGGCCAGTGGCGCCACCCGTTACGCTGGGTGCTCCCCGTGCTCTTGGCTGCCGTGTTCTCGGCGGGGAACGTGGCGGACGCGCTGCTCAACCAGGGGTTCATGGGGGTGTTCACTATCTGGTCGGTGGGCCTGAACCTGTTTTTGCCGTGGCCGCTTTACGCCATTTCCGGTGCCCTGTACGTCTATGCCGTACTGACGTGCTTCAAGGGTCGGGGCCGTAGGGCGCGCGAGGCGAACCCGGGTACCGGGATGGGCCTTCTACTTCTCACGTTCGCGGGCTACGCTTTGCAACTGCCGTTCCAATTCACAGTGGCGGTGTTGAGCATTGCCCTGCTATCCGGGATGGTGCGCATCTCACCTTCGCCGGCGCGGGGCCGGACTGCTGCTGCGAGGGAGAACACCGGGGCGGGCCCTATACAGGCGGGCGTCGCGGACCCGGGTCGGGCGCGGGGGCGGCTCTAAGAGCCTACCACTTGAAGTCGTCTACATCGGGGCGTGGCCGTGGCGCTTTGGGCCTGCCCCCGGTGTCGCGTGTGGACGGCCGCTGCTCCACGCCTGCGTTCCCCGCCTTGTAGGCGGCGGGGTCCAACACGTGGAGGCGCTTAGGGTAAGGCCCGGTCCAGAAGTACTCTTTGACGGGCACACCTCTACCGAAATGTTCGCTCACTATCCTGGCTAAGCGCGCGGGGTCCATTTCCTGGTAATAAACCGGGCCGGGGTACACTACCATTGTGGGGCCGGTCTCGCAGTGGCTCTGGCAGCCAGTCGGGAGCACGGCGACACGCTCCGACATGCCCTGGCGGGCGACTTCCTCTTCAAGCAGGGCGAGCAGCCGCGCCGAGCCCTTAGGCCCGCAGTTCGGCCCGCAGCAGATATAAGCCCTGTAGTCGCTCTGTGCCATAAGTGCCCATTTAATGTTATAGGGCGGCCCGGCAAATTGCGGGACCGCCCTGGCCTGGTTCCAAATTCCCGTATCGCCCTGCAACTAGGACATTGCAGCCATGAGCTTATCGAGGCTCTCCCTCGAAGGGCGTAGCTGCTCCTCTTTAAGCTGTGCCAGGGGGGTGCCGCTCACATGAGCCGTGTCGTGCAGCGTGCCGCGACCCTCGTTGATGTAGATAAGCCCCGTGATGAACTCCTGCTTCTGCTGGGCCTGTGTCAGCACCGTGAGCGCCGCCACCTTGTCCCTGGGGTCGTAGTCCCTCTCAAGCTTTTTTAGCTGGATGGTCGGCCCGTCGTGCATCGGGACTTCTATCGTGGTGCCCGGCTCGTAATCGACAGAGATAGGCTCGAACGCCGGTACGAAAGTGATGTCGTGCAGCCGTTCCTCGTGCGCCTTGCCATAGGGGTAGCTCTTGGTCGATTCCTCGTGGTTGTTGAACGTCACGCAGGGGCTGATGATGTCGAGCACCGCCGTGCCGTTGTATGAGATGGCCGCCTTGAGCAGCTCGCGCACCTGCTTGGCATCGCCGGCGAACGACCGCGCCACGAACCCGCAGTCCAGCACTATCGCTTCCAGGCAGAGGTCGATGGGCGGCAATTCGTTGGTACCGGCGTACTTGAGCTGCTGGCCCATGTCCGCCGTGGCCGAGAACTGGCCTTTGGTGAGGCCGTACACGCCGTTGTTCTCGATGATGTAAACCATCGGGACGTTGCGGCGCAGCAGGTGCTTGTACTGTCCTAGGCCGATCGAGCCGGTATCGCCGTCGCCGCTCACCGCGAGGGGGACGAGGCTGTTGTTGGCAAGCGATGCCCCCGTCACCACCGACGGCATGCGGCCGTGCAAGGCGTTGAACCCGTGCGAGCGGTTCAAGAAGTAGGCGGGCGACTTGCTGGAGCACCCGATACCGCTCATCTTGATCACTTCGTAAGGCTTGAGCGACAGCTCGAAGGCCACGTTTATGATCTGGCTCGAAATCGAGTCGTGCCCGCAGCCCTGGCAAAGGGTGGAGGGCAGGCCCCTGTAGTCACCCTTCTCAAGCCCTATAAGGTTGACTTTCTCATTGCGCTCGGGTCTGGCTGTAGCTACCATGTTACTTCTGCTCCATTTCCAGGATTGCTTTGCGAACGTAAGCCGCCGTTAAAGGCAGGCCGTCGAGGTGTGCCACCGAACGGAAGTCCATCGATCGCTCGGGTATCTCAAGCCGCAACAGCGAACGCAGCTGGGCTTCAGCGTTCAGCTCAACCACGTAGAGGCGCTTGTGCTTGCTGACGAAGTCGCGCAGTGTGTCCTCAAACGGGAGGGCGCGCACCTGCAAGTAGCTTGTTTCGAGCCCCTGCTTGCGCAGCTGGTCCCGGGCCTCCTGTATCGCCGGGTCGGTGGAACCATAGGCGATGATACCTATCTCAGCGCCTTCGCGAATATCGACGCGCGGCTTGGGCACGTATTGCCGGGCCGTGTCGTGCTTGCGCTCCAACCGCAGCAGGTTGCGCTCCCAGTCGTCGGGCCGCTCGCTGTACACGGCGCGCTCGTTGTGGCCGGTACCGCGGGTGAAGTAAGCAGAGGCGGGGTGGCGGTTGCCAGGCAGCGTGCGGTAGGGGATGGCGTCGCCATCCACGTCGGCATAGCGCGCCCAACTCTCCACCTGGGCGAGTTCTTCTTCGCTTAGCACCTTGCCCCGGTCCATCGGCTGGTCGGGGTACTCAAACGGCTCGGTCATCCAGATGTTCATGCCGAGATCGAGGTCGCTGAGCACGAACACCGGGGTCTGCAACCGTTCCGCGACGTCAAAGGCGCGCCAGCCGAACTCGAAACAGTCGCTGACGGAGCCGGGCAGCAGCACCACCTGGCGGGTGTCGCCGTGCCCCAGGAAGTAGGTCGATAGGAGATCAGCCTGGGAGGTGCGGGTGGGGAGGCCCGTGCTGGGTCCTACGCGCTGAATGTCCCAGATCACGCCTGGAATTTCCGCGAAGTAGCCGAGGCCCGCGAACTCGGTCATGAGGGAGATGCCGGGGCCGGAGGTGGAGGTCATCGCCCGCGCTCCCGCCCAGCCCGCGCCGAGCACCATGCCAATGGCGGCAAGCTCGTCCTCGGCCTGGATGATGGCATAGGTCTGGCTGCCGTCTTCCAGGGGCGGGCGCAACTTGCCGATGTACGCCGCGAGCGCGTCTACCAGGCTGGTGGACGGGGTAATCGGGTACCACGCGACCACCGACACGCCGCCGAAGATAGCACCCAGGCCGCCTGCCGTGTTGCCGTCGATCATAATGAGGCCCTGGTTGCCGCTCATGCGCTCCATGCGGTAGACGTCGCGCTTCGGGAGGTTCTCCTTCGCCCATTCCAACGTCAGGCGCACGACGTTCATGTTCATATCGACCGCTTTGGCCTTGCCCTTGAAGTGGTGGTTCAGACCTTCCTCGATCTCCGCAAGGTCGATGCCGAGCAGGTGCACCAGGCCACCCACGTACACCATGTTGGCTACGTGGTCGCGCAGCTTCGGGTCTATGGTCGCCTGCTTCATCAGCTCTTTCACGGGGAGGGGATAGCTCACCACGTCGTCGCGCGGGTTGAGGAACTTTAACTCCTCATTGTGCAGCACGACGCCTCCGGGCGGGAGGGCGGCATAGTCCTCCTGCGCGGTGGCCGGGTTGAAGGCGACGAGCACCTCCGCGCTTTCGCGGCGGGCC
>DASVQO010000427.1:0-21988 GCA_036389075.1 Chloroflexia bacterium
GCGTTTTCGTCCCGTAGTACAAACTACCAACATTCACGCACCAATCATGGCAAACCACCTCATGTTTCGCGTCTAAAGACTCATGGATGGAATCTTCAACATCGACAAAGCCCCTGGTATGACCTCACATGACGTGGTAGCGCGCGTGCGACGTATCACGAGGCAGCGCAAGGCGGGGCACGCGGGCACGCTCGACCCAATGGCGACGGGGGTGCTTCCGGTCGTGCTGGGCAAGGCTACCCGGCTGGTGGAGTACCTGGCGGATGCCGACAAGGCTTACCGTGCGGTGGTCATGCTTGGTGCCACGTCTGACACGTACGACCGCGAAGGTACCCTCACACCCACGCTGGATGCGCTCATGCCGGGGCGGGAGCAGGTAGAGGAGGCGTTGGCGCGGTTCCGGGGTGAGATAGAGCAGGTGCCCCCGATGCACTCGGCCATCAAGGTGGGCGGCGTGAAGCTGTACGAGCTTGCGCGAGCGGGGGTTGAGGTGGAGCGTCAGGCCAGGCGGGTGACGATCAAGACGCTGGAGCTTGAGGTGTTCGACCCGCCCGCGCTGCAAATCTTCGTGGAGTGCAGCAAGGGGACCTACATCCGGTCCCTGGCCTACGACTTGGGGGAGGCGCTGCGCACGGGGGCGTATTTGCAGGACCTCACACGCACCCGGCACGGCCCTTTCAACATAGAGGGGGCGATTACGCTGGAAGGTCTGGAAGCCGCAATGCAAGAGGGCACCTGGGAAGAGGCTCTCTATCCGCCTGAGCACATCCTGAAGGGCTGGCACACCCACACAGCGACAGCCGAAGAAGAGCTGGCGATCCGGCATGGCAAGACGCTGCCCCTGCTTGCGCCTGTGGCGGGCGAGCGGGAGATGCTGGCGGCTCAGACGGCGGCGGGGGAATTGCTGGCGGTGCTGTACTGGGATGAGGAGCGCGGGGTGTGGCAGCCGAAGAAGGTATTTGCGGGGGCGTGAGCTAGATATGCCCGCCTTTATCCCCGGCCTGCAACTGAGCGAAGCCTTCTACACCGAGGAGGTGCGTCCCATCCTCGAAGCCCGTTTCCCCGGCCTGGAACATGCCGCCGCCCTCATCGGCTGGGGTTCGGACGTGCTGGGCTACGACACCGCCATCTCCACGGACCATCACTGGGGGCCGAGGCTGTTGCTGTTCCTGCCGGAGGCCGGTTTCGAGGAAAACAAGGCGGCGGTGAGCGAGGCGTTGAGCCAGGGTCTGCCTTATACGTTTCGCGGCTACTCTACGAACTTCGGCACGCCCGACGAGATAGGCGTGAGGCTGCTGAAGGAGGTCGAGTCCGGGCCGGTGCAGCACATGGTGGAGATTTTCACGGTGCGGGGCTTCTTCGAGTGGTACCTGGGGCTTGACCCGCGCAAGGAGATGAGGGCCACCGACTGGCTCACCTGCTCCGAGCACAGGCTGCTAGGCTCCACGAACGGCAGGGTGTTCCACGACGGGCTGGGAGAGCTTACGGTGGCGCGGGAGAGGATTGCCTATTACCCCCGCGACGTGTGGCTGTACATGCTGGCCTCGCAGTGGTCAAAGATTGCCCAGGAAGAAGCGTTCGTGGGGCGCACCGGCGACGTGGGTGACGAGCGTGGGTCCAGACTTATAGCGGCCCGGATCGTTCAATACCTGATGAGGCTGTGCTTCCTGATGGAGCGCAAGTACGCCCCCTACCCCAAGTGGTTCGGCACGGGGTTCTCGCGGCTGCGGTGCGCGGGCGTTCTTGGGCCGGTGCTGGATGGGGTGCTGGCGGCGAGTTCCTGGCGGGAGCGCGAGGGGCACATGTCGGAGGCGTACCGCATCGTGGCCGGGCTGCACAACGACCTGGGCATAACGGGGCCGCTGGACGCCGAGGTGAGGAGTTACCACGGCAGGCCGTATATGGTGATCTTCGCAGAACGTTTTGTAGAGGCTATACGTGGTGCCATATTGAGCGATGAAGTGAAGGCATTACCGCCTAATATAGGCTCGGCCAACCAGTTTGTGGACTCTACCGACCTGCTGGAGAACGCGGAGGTACGGCTCAGGTTGCGGCGCGTGTACGAGGTGTAGAAGGTGCCCTGCGGGGGCGCCCTGTGGCTAAAGCCACGGGCTGAGAAGAGGCAAAGTCCCCTGCGGGGACTGAGGAACGTCATGTAGTCTCCTAGTCTCCGAAGGAGACTTCGCTACTTGCCAGCCCGTGGCTTTAGCCACAGGGCGTCCCCGCAGGGCACGCTGACCGAGCACGCGCACCCCTTTGCGCTTACCCGCTGGTGCAGCTTATAATCTCAGTACCCCGTCTCCTGGTGCACGATGCAAACTATTACCGATCTCACACAAAGACAACCCACACCTGCCGTGCTCAGCATAGGCTCGTTCGATGGCGTGCACCTGGGGCACCAGGCGCTGCTAGGCAGTGTGGTGGAGAGCGCCCGCGCAAGGGGAGTGGCGGCTGTGGCACTCACGTTCGAGCCGTCGCCGCGTGAGGTGCTGTGGCCCGACCTTTCCCTCTCCTATCTCACCCGCCTGCCGCAGAAGCTTAATTTACTGGGCAGCCTCGGCCTGGACGAGACGATAGTGGTGCCGTTCACGCGCGAACTGTCGCAGGTGCAGGCCCCCGATTTCATCGCGTGGCTGCGGCAATATTTGCCTTTTGTGGAGATGTGGGAGGGGGAGGGCTTCGCGCTGGGGCACGGGCGCACGGGCAACACAGGGGTGTTGGCCCGGCTCGGTGAAGAACTGGGCTATGCGTTGCACATCGCGCCGCTGGTGGAGATCGAGGGCGAGCCGGTGAGCAGCACCCGCGTGCGGCAGGCGGTGGCGGAGGGGGACGTGGAGAGCGCCGCCCGCCTGCTGGGCCGCCCCTATGCGCTGCCGGGCACGGTGGTGCATGGCTCGAAGCGGGGGCGCGAGTTGGGCTACCCTACCGCCAACCTGGATACGCCGTCCAACCAGGCCATCCCCGCCGACGGAGTGTACGCTAGCTGGTGCGTGCGGCCCTCCACCGGGGAAACGCTGCCCTCCCTCACAAGCATAGGCATCCGCCCCATGTTCGAGAACGACGTGCGCCTGGTGGAAGTCTACATCCTCGATTACGACGCCGACCTGTACGACGAGACGCTCACCGCCCAGTTCGTGCGCTACTTGCGGCCCCAGCAACGATTCGACAGCCTGCAAGCCTTCATCGCGCAGATGCAACAGGACGAGGCCGACACCAGGAAGCTGCTGGGCGTGGCGAGCGGGCAGGCATAAGCGCACGAGCCAGTCTTCATTTAACCGGCATCAACCCTGCTCGACAGGCGGAACATGTTGTAATTTCTCTGGGTTCACCGTGATGTAGATACCCTGGATGCGACCTTCCGCTATATCCAGGGACAAGACGGTGTTGGGCTTATCATCCAGATAGGCAATAATGCCGGTTTGCCCGTTGACGGTGGCCGTCTTGACCGTGAAATTGGCGCCTGGGGGCAGCTTGCTCAACACGCCGAAGATGAACCGCGCCACGTTGTTCTGCCCGTAGATTGGCTTGAGCGCGGCTTGCGTCTTGCCGCCGCCGTCGGAGTAGAGCACGATGTCCTGGGTGAGCAGGGAGAGCAGACCTTCCATGTCGCCGTTGGTGCAGGTCTGTATGAAGGTGTGGGTCAATTGCTCGCGCTGCTCCGGGGTGGCGTTGAAGCGGGGGCGGCGCTCGGCCAGGTGCTGCTGCGCCCTGCGCACCATCTGGCGGCAGTTAGCCTCGCTCTTGTTGACGATGCGGGCTATCTCCGCGTAGTCGTAATCGAACACCTGCCGCAACAGGAAGACCGCGCGCTCTTCGGGCGAGAGACTTTCCAGCAGCACGAGGAACGCCATAGAAAGCGAGTCAGCCAACTCCAACTCCTCCGTGGGATCGGGGGTTCCTGGCTCGACAATAGGCTCCGGCAGCCACGGCCCCACGTAGACCTCGCGTCGCACCCTCGCCGAGCGCAACTGGTCGATGCATAGCCTGGTGACGACCGTGCAAAGGTAGCTCCTGGGCGAGCGCACCGCCTGTTCGTCGCTGCCGTCGCTGCCGTCGCTGCTCTCCGTCGCCCGGTGCCAGCGCAGGAACGCCTCCTGTACCACGTCCTCCGCGTCGGCCACGCTGCCCAGCATGCGGTAGGCGAGCGAGAAGAGCAGCGGCCGGTGCTCGTTGAAAGCCTCGGTCGAGACCATGTTACCTCCCGATGTTCCTTTTACGTTCAAGTATATGCTTCCATATTACGCGATATCACGCCTGGGGAACCAAAGGCTCCCCTGTCATTCTGAGCGTAGCGAAGGACCAGCCTCCCGCGCTTGATCGCCCGTTTGCCAGCAGTCAGGGTCCGGCCCTGTCATTTCGAACGTAGTGAGAAATCTCGTCCTTTACCAGGATGTTCCCCTTTTCTCATGAGAGCTTAGTCCCGGTAGAAGGGCGTGCCTTTGGGTGCTGGAGGACGAGATTTCTCACTACGTTCGAAATGACATGGAAGGGGCTTTGGGTACGCGGCATGCAGCACCTTTGCCTCACGTCCACGTCGCGCATCAGCTACCGGTGAGCTGGTACTCCGGTTGGGAGGTCTTAGGGGATATGTGCCGTGGCTCCCTTGCCTCGCCCGCCAGCACCAGCTGAGACGCCGTTCTCGCGCTCGCCAGCCCCGCGTCGAGGAGGCTGCCCTGCTTGCCGACCCAGTCGCCCACCACGTACAGGTTGGGGAGGCCGGGCACCTCGGGTCCGGGGCGGCCCTCCAGCCCACCGTGCGCCGCTTGCGACAGGGCGTTGATGACCGTCATCCTGGGCAGGTAGCTGCGGGCGACGACTTGTTCGCGCCAGCCCGGCTGCATGAGGTCGAGCAGCGCCTCCAATTCACGCTCGTCCTGTTCGGGCGTGGTGTTGGCGTCGGGGTGCAGGTACTTGAGCAGGTGAATCAACACCTTGCCGTCGGGCGCGAGCCGGGCGTACGTTGAATGTACCGACATGTAGAGCGGGGTGTCAAGGCCGATGCCGAAGGTGTTGCCCGGCTCCGGCAGGCGGCGCAGGCCCAGGTTGAGGCAGGCCGCCCGCGCCGGCACCGCCGAGGCCGCCCACTCGCGCAGGGTGGGGTGCTGGCCCCCCTCGATGAGCTTACTGGCTGTGGAGGGGTCGGTCGCCAGGATGACGGTGCCCGCGGTGTGGACCGTGCCGTTCGCCAGCTTGACGAGGTGCCGCGTGCCGTCATAGCAGACCGACTCCACGCTGCCGCCGGTGACGAAATTGACGCCTTGCTCGGTTGCGGCCCGGCGCATGCCGTCCACGAGCGTCTGCCAGCCACCGTCCATGTACAGGACGTTGCCTCTGACGTATACCTGGAGTTGCGCTATGAACTGGTCCACGCCCTGGTACTCAGGGGCGTTGGTGTAAGTCACCGTGCGGGCGAGCGCCTCGACGAAGGCACGGGCGTCGGGCTGGCGGAAGGTGGTGTTGAGCCACTCCTGCATCGTGACGTGCGCGTAATCGCGAGGCTTGAGCAATAGGGCCTTGCCGAGGAACCCCATCAGCTCGATTTTGCCGCGCCTGCTGAGTAACTTGCTGCGCATGAAGGAAACGGGGTCGGTAGGGGTCGGGTAGATTTCTCCGCCCAGGTAGGCAGAACCCTGCGGCCTGGGCTTGCCACCGGTGGGCGCGATGCCGAACTCGCGGAGGACCTTCCTGGCCTCGCCGCCGAGGTATAGCGCGTGCGGCCCCATGTTGAACAGGAAGCCGTCGCACTCCTGGGTGCGGGCGCGGCCTCCCAGGACCGACGCCTTCTCAAAGAGGGTTACGCTTTTGCCACCCCTTGCGATATATGCTGCCGCCGTCAGGCCGGACAGCCCGCCACCAACTACTATCACTTGCGTCTGTTTGCTTTCCATCTTTGTACCTCCTACGATATCGATGTTCGATTTCGTTGTCCGTACATGAGACGAGATAGCCTTTTCGCCTGTGACAATTATGAAGGGTTAATTGGTAAGATACTGGTCTGAGTGACTGCCAAGCAGGACTAAAGTGGCCTCTGTCATTCTGAACGCAGTGAAGAATCTCAAATGCTGGCCCTGCCGCTACGTTGAACATCACACCCTTCGGAGCTGAAGTTCAACCACCTCCCTCCACAAGCTACTTTAGATTCTTCGCTACGCTCAGAATGACAGGGGTCACTTTGCTCCTCTAAATCCATTTTGTAACTTAGAGCGTATGCTTAATCAGAACGACCTAGACATAGCAAACAAGAGCTAGTCCGTTCCTTTCCTCCTTCTTAAAGAGAGACCCTGCTGCCGGGAACAGCGGGGTCTCTCTTTGCGTATGCGCTTGTGGCGGTCGCCTAGTTGGAGGGGACAGTGGCACCCATGAACCAGCCGATGCCGGGGGCGTTCTGCCTGGGGGAGGGATAGTACTGGCGCAGCTTGCCGATGCTGTACGGGTCGATGGGCACGCTGTTGGCGTCCATGAGGGCGTAGTGGAGGTGCAGCACGCCCCTGCCCGCGCCGGTGTCGCCCGCCCAGCCGAGGAACTGGCCCCGCTTGACGAACACGGTGCGCGACTGCGAGCCGAGCGGGATGCTCTTGTCGATGCTGGCGAGATGGCCGTAATAGGTGTAATACTTGCTGCCGTTGAGCTTGTGCTCGACCCACACGGCGTTGCCCTGGCGCGAGGTGCAGTTGCCGCAAGCGTAGCCGTCGGCGGAGGCCATCACGGGGAAGGTCTTCCAGCCGCCCACGTGGTTGACATTGCCGTTGATGTAGTCGATGCCGCCGTGGTAGCCACCGGAGCTTGAATAGTACCAGCCCGACAGGATGTTCATGCTGTCAGAGGCCTCGAAGGGCAGAGTGAGGAACTGGGTGACGTTCTGGCGAATGGGAGCGTTCTGGGTGCGGGCCGAGGCGGTCTGGGAAGCCACGGGTGTGAGGACCGCAGCCGCGACGGCCACGACCGCGAGGGTCGAAGCAAAGGCGGCGCGAGCGCGGGTAAAGAGCGAACGGTTGGGGCGAGCGATACGCATTAAGAACAGACCTCCATCTATAATCAGCTACGGTGTGACGCGCTTTTGCAAGGCCGCCAGCATAGGCGAGCGGCGAAGTTGACGTAACGGGCCGATTATACTGGGGTCCACACGCACAAATCCAGCGAAAATTGCCGATTCCGGCAAGATTACTGCAACGTTACTACAGCCGCTACGTAACGTTACGTATGTAACAAACCTCTCACTACGTAGAAAATCCTAGGCCAAATTAGAATTTAGAAATTAGAATTTAGAATTTGGCAAGGATCCAAGCAAATCCGCAATTCTAAATTCTAATTTCTAAATCCACAACATTGACCCCTATCTACCGGCAAAGGTATAATCAGGGTGCGGCCGCTGTGCCGCTAGTTTCTTACTGCACGCAGCCTGGGTGGATACGGAGGGCCGGAGTTGCAATCGCTTCAACGCTTCGAACAGTTCGTGGAACGGTTGATGGAAGGCTCGTTCGCGCGCCTGTTCCGCAGCCCCATCCAGCCCGCCGAGATCGCCAAGCGCCTCGAACGCGAGATGGAGGCCCACCCCACGATTAGCGTGGGCCGCACCTACGTCCCCAACCACTACGACGTTTTCCTCCACCCCGACAACTACACCGAGTTCGAGCCTTTCCGCCACTCTCTCGAACATGAGATGGCCGAGTTCATTTCGGCCCTGGCAGCCGAGCGGGGCTATTCCCTCGTGTCCCGCCCCAAGGTGATCCTCCAGCCGGGCGACGACGTGCCCAAGCGCGGTATCGAGGTGACCGCCGCCCTCACGGACCAGCCCGTCACGGCCATGTCGGGGGCCGCCGGGGCTCCCACGATGCGCACCGGCAGGTCGCCCGTCCCGGTGGGGGGAGTGGGGGACGAAGGGCCGGATGCCTCCATGCCCCGCACTCAGGCGATGCCCGTGCGCCCGCAGCCCCACCCCGCACCCTCGATAAGGTCGAACGCCCCGCAGCCCGCGGCCTCCCTGCAACCGCTCGACGGCGACATGGCGGGGCGCACCTTCCCCGTGACGAAGACGCTGCTCACCGTGGGCCGGGGCCTGGACAACGACCTGGTGATAGACGACGCCCGCGTGTCCCGGCACCACGCCCAGGTGGTCTTCCGCCACGGCCACCACCTGCTGCGCGACCTGCGCTCCACGAACGGCACCTTCGTCAACAGCCAGCCCGTGGAGGCCGTGGTGCTCGCCCCCGGCGACCTGATCTCTTTCGGAGGATTCGAGATACTTTTCAACCAGGAGTAACGGGTGGTTAGTGGCTAGTGGTTAGTGGTTAGAAGCTCTTTACTAACCACTAACCACTAGCCACTAACCACTCACACCATGCCTGACCTGCAGACCCTGCCATTCGACATATTTATCCTGGCCCTGCGCATTTCCTTCATCGGACTTATCTACCTTTTTCTCTTCCAGGTTATGCGTGTAATCACGCGCGATTTGCGGCAGCCCGCCCCCGCCGAGAGCCTGCAACCACGCTCCAGGTACGGGAGGCTTGTGGTCGTGGAGTCGGGGGGAAGTCGCCTCGCGCCGGGCACGATATTTACGTTGCAGGCTGTTACTTCGCTGGGGCGCAAGCCAAACAACACTATCGTGCTGGACGACGAGTTCATCTCGGGCGAGCACACGCTGGTTAGCTGGCGGGACGGCCGCGTCTGGGTGGAGGACGTAGGCTCCACCAACGGCACCTTCTTGAACGAGGCCGAAGTCACCCGCCCCACCGCCGTCTCGGAGGGCGATATCATAGGCGTCGGCGGCGTACGCATGAAATGGACGGAAGGATGACGGATTTCAGATTTTGGATTTTGGATTTAGAAGAGGAATCTAAAATCTAAAATCTAAAATCTGAAATCAGACAGGGGTTGTTATGAGTAACAAAGAGCCGGGCGATATAGAGTTTGAGCCTAACTGGCCGCAGAGGCCGGAGAGGCCGCGTCCTGAGCAGAACCGGCCCCGGCTGGACCCGCCGGAGAGGCAAGGTGGCGGGGGCGCGAGCGGTGGCCCGCAGCAGGGTGGACAAGGCGGGCAAGGCGGGCAGAGGCGGCCGGTGGGGGGCGGGGGGTTCGGGGATACCGAGATACAGCCTTCCAAGTGGACCTCGCACCCCACTTTCTATTCGGGGCAGACCGAGGTACGCAACAACTCCGGCGATACGATGGAGACGCAGGTTATCCCGGTGGTGGGGCCATCTCGCTTCGACAACGGGAGGGGAGCGACACCACCGCCGCCGCAGCAGGCCCGCGTCGCCAGGCCGCCCCAGGCTGCACCGCAGGCACAACAACAGCCTCAGCCACAGGCCCCACAATCGCGGCCGCAAGCAATACGCGCTCAGCAGCCGGGCGGGTCGATGCCGAGCGCGGCGGCGAGGCAGGCTCCCGCAGGCAGGCAGCCGGTGCCCCCGCAGCACGGCCAGCAATATGACGCATTCGACTACGCGCCCACCACCGCCTACATCCCTCCGGACAGCTATGAGGGATATGACGCTTACGAGTTCGACGGTCAGGAAGCTGACGGCTACACCACGCCGCACGCCCGCCAGGGCACCGGACCGCGCAGGCCAGTGCCCCCCTCGCAGGCCAGGGGCGGTAAGCAGCCCATGCCGCCCGTGCCCGGCTTCGCGCTTCGAGAGAAAGAGGTAAAGCGCAAGCCCCGGTGGCGCTGGATCGTGTGGGCCTTCATGGGCGTGCTGTCGATAGCGGGCATCATCGTGGTGGCCGTGTCGCTGGCCTGGCAGGGACAGTACGCGGGCAAGATTTACCCCGGCGTGCAAGTGCTCGGCATGGACCTGGGCGGGAAGACGCAGGACGAGGCCCGCAAGCTGCTGGACGAGCAGGTGCAGGCTTTCGTGGCGCAGCCCCTGGTGCTCAAGTGGAACGGCAAGGAGTGGCGGCCCAGCGCTGAGCAGATCGGCCTGCGGGTCGACTCCGGCTCCACGGTGAGCGAAGCCTTCGCCGTGGGGCGCGAGGCCGACTTCTTCGGCAACGTCGAGCAGCAATGGCAGTCGTCGCAGGCAGGCTACAAGGTGCCGCTCAACGTGCAGTTGAACGAGCTTGCCATGCAGGAGTACCTGGGCGAGGCGGTGGCGACCGAGACGGACCAGGAATTGTTCGAGGGGGACGTGCGCCTGAACGGCACCGAGGTGGTGGCGCTGCCCGGCAAGGAGGGCCGCCGCCTGGACGTGTACGGCACGATAGTCGCGGCGCGGGAGCACCTGGCGAAGCTCGAAGCGGGGGCCGTGATCGACCTGCCCGTGCAGGTGACGCAGCCCGCCGTCAATGCCAACGAGGTGGAGGACGTGCGCAAGCTGCTCACCGTGCGCGTTAGCAGCCCCATCACGGCCACCGCCGCCGACAAGCGGTTCACGCTCGACCCGCAGGCCCTGGTGCGCTTCACCACGATCGAGCGCAACCCCGACCGCACCGCTACCCAGCACGTGACGCTTGGGTGGAACGACCGCGAGCTGAAGATCCTGGCCGACAGGTGGGCCAGCGAGGCCAACCGCAGCCCGCAGAACGCCAAGTTCGACTGGCAGAACGGGGCGGTCAGCGTGGTGCGAGAGTCGATAGAGGGGTTGGAAGTGGACCCGGCGGGCGTATTGACCGCGATCAAGGAGCGCGCCGACAAGCTGGAAGGGCGCGAGTTCGCCATGCCGGGCAAGGTGATTACCCCCACGGTGTCGAGCAAGGACATAGGGGCGCTGGGCATCAAGGAGGAGATAGCGTCGGGCACCTCCACGTTCAAAGGCTCGTCGCCGGAGCGGGCCACCAACATCAAGGTGGCGGCCGACCTCCTGAACGGCACGGTGGTGCCGCCGGGGGGCACCTTCTCGTTCCTGGAGACGATGGGCGGGATAGACGAGGCGCACGGGTTCGTGCCGGGCTACGTGATAGCGGCGGAGAGGACGCAGCTAGGGGTCGGGGGCGGGGTGTGCCAGGTGTCCACCACGATGTTCAGGGCGGCCTTCTGGAGCCAACTCGACATAACCGAGCGCAACCAGCACTCCTACCGAGTGGGCTGGTACGAGGCGAACGGCGAGCCTGTGGGCTTTGACGCGGCGGTGTTCGACCCAGGTGTGGACCTTAAGTTCGTCAACACAACCCCCGGCTTCATACTCATCAAGGCGGGCACCACGACTGATACGCTGGTCGTGACTATGTACGGGACGAAACTGCCGGGCGAAGTGAAGCTCGAAGGCCCGGCCATCAGCAACCGCGTGCCCGCCCCTCCCGACGTTTACGAGGTGGACCCGCGCCTGCCCAAGGGCACCAAGAAGCAAGTCGAGACGGCGCGCGGGGGCCTCGATACAGTAATCACGCGGCGGGTGATCGTGCCGGGGCAGCCGGACAAGGTGGACGAGTACCACAGCCACTACCAGGCGTGGCCGAACTGGTACATCGTGGCCGCCGAGTCGCAGGTGCCGGGTGGAGCGAGGCGGCCTGAGGTAGCGCCCACAGCCGCGCCCTGATACACCTTTTGCCCGGCAGGGGAGACAAGACATGCCGCAGCGATTTCGCACCAGGGGTTGTCTGATAGCTGTCCTCCTGCTGGGGCTCCTCTCATGCGGCGGGCTGTTCATGTTGGTGCGACCGCAAAGTGCCCCTGACGCTGTCGCGGAGTTGAAGGCGTTGCCCCTGTACCCGAACGCGACTGCTGTAGACTTCCGCCATCCGCTCGTAGACAACAGCTCCGCAGGTGGCACGGGGGTCTTGATGGGGGGTCCGCAGGGGCAGTCCGGCAGTGGCCCGGTCATAGTACGCGATTACGGCGAGATGTCGTTCGAGGTCCAGGCTGAGCCGGGTATGGTGCTCGACTTCTACACAGGGGAGTTCAGTACAAGAGGCTGGCGTTGCAACCCTCCAGGGGGGACCTCTGTAAGTGCGGTGGCCGAGTGTCGGATAACGGACGAGGGGCCGGTCTGGCCCAGGTTTACCGGCTTCGATGGGCCTGGTGCCAGCCCGCCCTGGATAAAGCTGGATCGAGTTGTTAGCTTTCGCTTCGTGGCGCTATCCGCTCACAGGTCAAGCCCGGGTGCCCCGACTACCAACGTGAGCATCACTTACGATTACCTGTCCGTACGCTAGTTGAAACCGATTCGAAAAAGCCCGTGGCGCATGCGGAAAACCCGGCGCGTTACCCTCTACGTAGCATAAAATGCCAACAATACGCAAAACGCATTAGAACCCGCACACATTTCAAGCGTTATAATGTTGGTACTGCATCAGAACGCATGCACGACACGTAGTATGCCCACAACTACCGTGAGGTAATCGGCGTTTCAGTTCGCCCACGAAACGCCCAAGTTCTCCCAGCGATCGGAACACAGGAACATAGGAGGATAGACTTGGACAGAAAGAGGATCGTCAAGCTTGGCGGGGTCGCCATGCTCATCGTCACGATGCTGCCTGTGACGGCAGCTTACCAGGCACCACGGGTCGATGCCGCGCCCGGAGCGGCGGGCGGCGAAGCGCTCGCCCAGACCAAGGCGCGCACCAACCAGGCCGCCGACGTGCCGCCCGATACGAGCGCGTTCACCAACGTGTGGAACCGCACCGACGCGCTGGTGGCTTCAGGCTCCGTCAAGCGGTCGTGGCTGTGGGGGCCGCAGGCGTTCTGGACCACGCGCGAGCTTTACCTGGACGACCCCACGGGCACCGAGAGCCGCCTTGTCCAGTACTGGGACAAGAGCCGCATGGAGATCAACAACCCCAACGGCAACAAGAACGACCCGTTCTACGTGACCAACGGCCTGCTGAGCGTCGAGCTTATATCGGGCAAGATGCAGACGGGCAACAACTCGTTCGAGGACCGCAAGCCCGCCCAGGTGAACATCGCGGGCGACTTTGACGATCCCACCGCGCCCACTTACGCCTCCTTTGTGGGCAAGGCCAATGCGGGCGGGGACCACCCCGACCCCAACAAGATGGGCCAGAAGGTCATCAACACCATCGCACGCGACGGCCAGGTGGGTGTGGACCCCGCCAAGAACAACGTGCCCGGCGTGGAGATCGCGTACTACGACGACGTGACCAAGCACAACATCCCCAAGGCGATGTGGGACTTCCTCAACGCCTCCGGCCCGGTGCGCAAGGGCAACCAGACGGTGAACGAGGCGATTTCGACCCCCTGGTTCTACGCCACGGGCCGCCCCATCTCGGATGCATACTGGGGCAAGATCAAGATCGCGGGCAGGCCAACCGATGCCCTCATCCAGGCGTTCGAGCGGCGCGTGCTCACCTATGTGCCCACCAACCCGGCGGGTTTCCAGGTGGAGTTCGGCAACATCGGCGCTCACTACCGCGACTGGCGCTACCTGAGCGCAGGCAAGCTCAACGACAACTTCCCGCTCAAGGGCCAGCACATTGGCTACGGCTTCAACGTACAGCTTTACTACACCGACAAGGACCGCGTGCACCAGACCTCGCGCGATGCGGGCTTCAACTGGGCGCGGCAGCAGGTCGCCTGGCGCGACATCCAGGGCAAGAACCTGCTCTTCGCCTGGGGCGAGCTTGACGCGGTGGTAGAGTCCGCCGTGCGCAACAAGCAGAAGCTGCTGCTGTCCATCGCCAAGTCGCCGGATTGGGCCTCGCCGAGGACCAAGGGCGGCATGCCTGAGAACCCGCTGGACTTTGGTAACTTCATGTATATGCTGGCGCGCCGCTACAAGGGCAAGGTGCAGGCATACGAGGTCTGGAACGAGCAGAACTACGGGCCCGAGGTTGGCGGCGCCGTCACGGTTGCCCCATACGTGGAACTGCTAAAATACGGTTACACCGGCGTCAAGATGGCCGACCCGAACGCTATAGTGTTGTTTGGCGGCCTGACACCAACAAGTGTGACGAACAATCTGAACCTGGCCCTGGACGATGTAGAGTACCTGAAGCAGATCTATGCTTATCAAGGTGGCATTGTCAAGAACTACTACGACGTGTTGGGCGCGCACCCTGGCTCTAACGCTAACGCGCCGGACGAGATGTGGCCGGACAAGCCCGGCAGCGGTAAATGCCCTCCCAAGTACGCCTCCCAGGAGGGGAACTGCTGGAAGGACAAACCATCGTTCTACTTCCGCCGTATCGAGCAGCAGTATGCAGTCATGGAGGCCGCGGGCGAAGGCCAGAAGCAGATGTGGCTGACCGAGTTCGGCTGGAGCACCTACAACGTGGCTAATGGTTACGAGTACGGACAGCTAATCAGCCCGGACGTGCAGGCGCAGTACCTCGTGCGTGCGTTCGAGAAGGGCAAGAACGAGTACCCCTGGATGGGTGTGATGTTCGTTTGGAACCTCAACTTCAGTACGCTGGGCTTGTCCCCGGAAGACGAGAAGGTGCCCTGGTCGGTGGTGAACCCCGACTGGAGCCCTCGCCTGGCATTCCTCGCGCTCAAGGCTATAGAGAAGTAGGGGCCGGGGAGAAGGAACCGTCAGGACGCCAAGAGCAGGATGGTTTTTCACCGCAGAGGCTACGCAGAGCTTAACGTGGTGTTCTAAACAAGAAGAGGACCAGGGTACGTACTGTCCTACCCTGGTCCTCTTCTTTTTGCGCTCTAACTGTGACGGGGTTGCGAAGAAGTCGTAAACTGTAAGGATGCATAACGAGAGCAGCAGAATGCCGGGCAGACGCAGGGCCAGGGTTACGGTGGTGGGCCTGTCTATACTCCTGATCGTGGTGTGCGGCTGGGCGGCGCTCGGCGGGGGCCTGGCGGGCAACTAGCGTCCTGGCTGCGTCCCGCGCCCGAAGCACAGAGTTCCGGCCCCAGCGTGCCCTGGCCCACGATGCTGGCGCTCGCCGACCGGGCAGCGGCTGAGATCGACAGTAGCGCCGTTTTCGACTATGGAGGGGTAAGCGCTTCCTATGCGGGCTGGCATGAGGGCGTTTTATACAGCGGACCGCTCACCGGCAGCCTGGAGTTTAGCTTCAGCTACCAGCGTCCGAACGGAGGCTCGTTCGACATCGAGTTTGAGGATGCCGCGCCTCAGAGCACGCTACGCAAATTTACCAGGCTCGCAGGCCCTTCGGAGTCGGGCAGGGGGAACTTCAATCCTCAGTTTGTATAACCTACAGGGGTCAGTTAGCCAAGGTGAAGATAAGCCCCAGGGAAGCCGTTGTTTTGACCTGGAACCAGGCACAGGCCGAGGCCGCGAAGAGCGGCATACAGGGGGTGCGGCTGGACCCGCTTGTTTGGTTCGACCACTGGAACGCAAGGTGGAGCATCGGCTACTGGTTGGAGCGGCCCGCAGCCACGCCGGGCCCGCGACAAGGCCAGGAAGTTGCCCCCGTGGCTGCCACACCCACTCGGGGCCTGGCCGCGCTCTTAGACCCGAATGCCCCGGCCCCAAACCTGCTCATGGGATTTGACGTGGATGCCGCTAGCGGACAGATAATGAAGGTGGACTACTTCATGTTCCCGCGAGCCACGGCAACTCCCTCACCGGCACCTTGACGTGGAATAGCTTTGCCAGGACAAATCGTGGTTTTCGGTCGCCCGCTTTGGACCAGCATGACGTTGTTACTCCCGCTACGGTAGGCAAAGTGTGTCAGTGGGAAGACCGGTAAACGAGAATTGCGTGTGTGATGCTACAATGGTATACAGTGTGAAGCAACGCTATTTCTACAAATATTTTGTGCGCTAAAAATTTGACCATAATACAATCC
This sequence comes from Chloroflexia bacterium, assembly GCA_036389075.1. GTDB lineage: Bacteria > Chloroflexota > Chloroflexia > QHBQ01 > JADMIH01 > JADMIH01. Next base: position 15,661 of record DASVQO010000427.1, read on the forward strand.
AAGTACTATAAGCATGCGTATAATAAGTGGAATTGAGCGAAAGACCACACTCGCCAGTGATTCTTGTTCTTTTTATCAATTCGATGATGGTTAACCCTGTGCAAGTTGCTTAGACTATGATATAATCCCGGTTAGAGCCAATGCTCATCCCTCTAATACGACCCAGCTATCTACTGGAAGTCCGCTCCGTGCTAGGCTCATCTCGTATTGTTCCACGGGCGCGGAACAGTATCCCTACACCGGCTTAGCAGCATGCAAGAGCCATCAGGATTACCCAAATATTAACCCATCGAGAGGACAATTAATGATTACGACCATATCAGCACGCGTCCTTGGACAGCGTATTCGGCAACTGCGCACCCGGCGCGGCCTAACGCAACAGGACCTGGCCGGAGAAGATTACTCCAAGAGCTATATTTCGGCTATAGAACAAGGCAAGACAAGGCCTTCCCTGGAGGCCCTACAAAGAATAGCATCCCGCTTAGAAGTACCCGCCGGCAATCTGCTCGACCCCGATGCTCCCGGCTTCGTGCCCGCCGACCCCGAGTCGATGCCCCGCCGGGTGCGGCGACGGCGCGGCGTGCGAGCGGGCGAGAGCCTCGGCATATTCGACCCGGCTTACCAGGACCTGCAAATCTCGCAGGCCGAACTCTACCTGCATACCGGGCGGCCCAACCAGGCCCTCGACATCCTGCGCCCCATGCTCCCGGAGGAGAACGGCGGCTCGGCCACCGGCACGGCGACCCCGGGCGCGCAGCGTCCCCTTGACACGCAGCAGCAGCAGCGGGCCTACTGCCTGGCCGCCACGGCAGCCGTCCACTCGGGCAACGCTACCGAGGCCCTCGGCTACGTGCAGAAGGGCATCCAGCTTGCCACGCGCCTGGGCGACCGCGAGGGGCTTGAGCAGTTGCGCCTGCTCCTCGGCATAGCGTACTACCAGGCCGACCAGCCCCTCTCCGCATTGGAGCAGCACCGCACGTGCCTGGAGGCTGTGAACAACGGCGTGGTGCGAGACCCGAACTTCAAGCTCAAGGTGTTGAGCAACATCGCCGCGGACTACTGGGCGCTGCACGACAACGACCGCGCTATCGCAACCTACAGGAGCGCCCTGGAACTGCTCAACCAGGTGAACAGCATCGAGCGGCAGGCCGCTATCTTCTGGGATATGGCGATGGCATACGGGGAGGACCGGCACTTCGCGGCGGCCCGCACCGCCAGCATACGCGCCCTGAGCATCTACGAGGCGCTGGACAACATGCAGACGGTCGCCAAGATGGAGAGCCGCTACGGCAACATCCTGATCGAGATGGGCGAGGCGGAAGCCGCCGAGGAGTACCTGCGGCACAGCCTGGACCTTGCCGACCGCCTCAACAGCCAGACCGACAAGGCCCTGGCCCTCACCAACCTGGCCCGCCTCGCGATGACCAGGGGCAACCTGGACGAAGCCCAGACGCTGGCGGCGCAAGCCGTGGAGACCAGCCGCACCGCAGCCCAGGCCGCCAAGAAGGAAGGCAAAGGCGAAAGCGCCCAGGCCAACGCGGACCTGCCGGAGCACCTGCAAGGCCAGGCCGACACCAACGAGGTGCTGGCAAGCGCGCTGGCCCTCTCCGGCGAGGTGGCCGGGCAGAGGGGTGACAACAAGCAGTCGGACGCCCTGTTCAACGAAGCCATCGAGCTGCTGGAAGCGGGCGAAGCCGCCGGCAAGGCGAGCGACATCTACCAGCGCTACGCCCAGGTGCTCGCGGGCCGGGGCAAGCACGAGCAGGCCTCCCGCTACTTCGAGCGCGCCTACAAAGCCGTCACCAAGCGGACCCGGTAGTTCTTAAGAGACGGAACCGCCAAGATGCCAAGGACGCCAAGAGCGCGCCAAGTTCATAAAGGTTTAGAGAGTAAGAAAAAGAGGACGAGGGTGCGAAATCACGTACCCTCGTCCTTTCGCTTAGAACAACTTTATTAACTTGGCGCGCTCTTGGCGTCCTTGGCGTCTTGGCGGTTTCGTCTCCTTGTTACAACCAGGAAGTTAGCGGGGTTTGGGGTGGATGCCGTGTTGTTCCAGCCAGGTTATGTCGAGGGTCCAATCGTGGTTGCTGCGCTGGGACCAGACCTCGAAGGCTACCTCGACGTAGAGGCGGGCGTCTTCGAGGGACCAGCCGTTCACGCGGGCGAGGTGGCGTAGCGCCTGGTCCTCACGGCCTCGTGAGATGCTGAGGCCGATGTGCTTGACGGCGTGGCAGTCGGGGCAGAGGGCCAGGAGGCCGGTAAGCTTCTGCACGTGGGCCGCGTCGTCGTAGTGCCACACCTCGTGGGCCTCGACGGGCCACCTGGGGCCGCGCCCACCGCAGACCTGGCACCTGTTGCCAGCGGCCTGGGCGGTCAGCTTCTTGAGCGTGTCCCAGTCCTGGGCGCTCACCTCGGAGCGGACGTTTTTGAACCAGCAGGTGCGGGGCACAAGCTCTATTGTGAGAAGGGTAGACATGGGTCTCCCTGCCGGAGAGCACACTCAGGACGACATGCGATAGAGGTGATCGGCCAGTATAAGGCTGTCTTGTTCGACAACTCGGTCAGTTGCCCAGGGCGGCCCGAACCTTCTGCTTTTTCAATATTTCGGTGAATGGAATTCCCTCATTAGGCCAGTCTGGATCTTCGGGGTCGTAGCCGTGGTGTAGCGCGATGAGGTCCCAGTTGATGGCAAAGCAGGGGGAGCCTGATGAGCCTCGCTTGGTGTTGGTGCGGTAAGTAACGCGGTTGATCCTGGCGCCAGCGGGCACCTGCTGGACTCGGTCGAATGCGACCTTGAGAGGATCGCCGGAGGGGTGTTGCAGTATGAACAATGGCTCCCCCGCCAGGAACTGGTGCTCCTGGGGCGTGAGCCACCCACGGGTTGTAGGGCTACCAGCGTCAAATAGCTGCTCAGCACCGGCGTCTTCAGCGAGACGTACCAGAGAATAGTCCAGCTCAGCAACCGGGCTGGCATCCACAGACCAATCAGCCGCCAGCCGGCACGCACGCCCCGGCCGCACCGATACACCATCAGCTTCTTTCTTATAGTCGAAGCGCAACACTACAGCCTCTGGCCCGACGGCGCCCTGAATTACCGGAGCCATGACGTGATAGTTGGTCATGACAAGGTTGCGGCCCAGCAGGAAGCCCGTACCTTGCGGCCTCAATTCCCCATCAACCAAAAACTCGACCCGACAGACGGTGCGCTCACGCCTGTACATTTGCACGCGCCATTGTTCCGGATCCTGGAAGCCCACAAGGGAGTCGATCAAGCGTTCGAGATTTTCGAGTTCCTGGGCAGGCTTATCGAGGAGGGCACCGGACAGCGCCTCCCAGTGTGAGGCGCGCTCCTGTAGCGCGGCCTGTAAGGTCTGCAACCCCTTTGCGGCCGGATGGGTTGCACCCACCGTGAAGACGGCCTGGTCGAGCAAGATCAACACCGGCCAGCCTACATCGTAAGGCTCCGACAGGTCCTCGGGATCGACGCCGTTGACGATGTTCTGTACGTGGGTCAACGGGATGTTAGAGAAATCAATGACGTTAAGCACCTCTATGGGTTGGCCTGTCAGCAGGTTATTCCGCACGGTGGGATTAGTACGAGCATTGGGCACCCTCAATAGAAGGTTAACGAGTTCCTGTCGCTCTTCACGGTATAGCAGTCCCATAGCGCCTCCTTACGCGGTCTGATGCCGCGGTTTAGGAATCAACGCTGGATGTGCGGCTTGCGGCCACTCGGCACACCCGGCCTCGTGTAGTGTTCCACGCTCAACAGCTTTTTTGCCTTACGTACCCAGTACATCGATAAGGTCTTTCTGCTTCAGGTCTTCCAAAATCAGTGCAAGCGGTATACCCGCTTTCATGAAACGAGCGACACCTTGCGCGTCTGTAACTCTTGTTGAGCTTGCATGCATAGCAACCAGTTCCCAGTCGGCTGTGAAGCATGGCGAACCCCCCGAACCAGGCTCAGTTTCGACGAGGTAAAGGACGCGGTTGGCGGCAGCGTCTAGCCCAACAACAGCATTGTTAGCGATTTCTACTTTACGCGGTCCTCCTTGGGGGTGCTGGATGATGAATAGTGGCTCGCCCCGCCGGAAAGTATGAGATGGAGCAGGAGTGAGCCAACGTCGAGGCGAAGCGCCAAGCTGATCGTCTATCGGATCGTCGCCTGGCCGGCCTTCAGTGCGTAGGAGTGCATAGTCTAACTTATCGATAGGACTGCTGGCAAGCAGCCATTCGTTTATCAGATCGTAAGTTCGCCCCGGATAGAGCGTCACCCCGTCAGGTAGGGTCTTGTAATCGAAGCGGCACACAATTTCTTCCAGAGGCCCACCCGGGGGAGTGTCCTGTACCACGTGAAAGGTCGTCATAACTAGGCTGGGACCAACCAGGAAGCCGGTACCATAATAGGTCTGACCTCCACTTCGTCGTTCGATGCGGCAGACAGTAGGTTCGCTCGTGCTCAAACCACGGTTCCACCTCCCAATGTCCAGGAAGCGAGCGGCGGAGCTATCTCCTATGACGCGTTCCACGGCCACCTGTGAAGGTGAGATAGGAGCAAGCCCGATTGCCTCGGCTAGCGAGCGAAGGGCCGTGTTTTCGGGCTTGTCAGCGCGGGCTGCCGCGATCAATTCGTAGAGTTTGTCACGGCTTGCGGCCCACTCGATAAGGGCGCCCACAACCGCGGGCTGGTTGTCATAGGGAGCGATATCAGTGAGGTTCTGCTGCAATCGAAAATAGGCGGTACGCGCAAGCTCTTGCGGGTCCGTAAAGGCTTCAAGGATGGCGCTGTAAAACTGCCGGCGGGAGGCCGGTGAGGCGGGCCGGGGTGGAGCCTTAGCTTGCGCCTGCGCCATCACGCGGTCTTTCAAGGTATCTTGCAAGTGACGAAGCTCTGATTCCACGGCAAGCTGCTCGGTCCGAATGTAGAAGAGGGCGTTATCAAGGAGGGTGAGCACGGGCCACCCAGACTCGGGCGGTTCAGCCCAGTCTGGCGGGTCCACGCCATTAATGATGTTGACGATGTTGGTGCCAGGGGCGTTATCGACCGATATTGTGTCGCGCATATCGTCAGAGATTGCCGCCAGGAGCGTCTTGCGCAACAACTGAGGCTCGTCATGATCGGGGAGCTTTCGGAGCAGGGTAATTAGCGTTTTTCGTTCTTTCGGCGTCAGCAAGCCCATAGTGGCCTATCCTTGTTTCACTACCGGTTCGCGGGCAGCTGGTCGACGAAAGTCCACAGGCCGTTTCTCACCTGATAGATCGAAATCCAGGAGGACCTAGAGTCGCCGTTCTCATCGAAGACAATCATGTCCATTGGCTCGCCGGTGAGCTGTATGCCCGCAAGTGCCTGGCGTACTGCCTCCCGGTCGAATGTGCCTGCTCGCCTAATGGCATCAACGATGATTCTGACCGCCTGGTAGCCGTTCACGCTGTAAACCCCAATAGCCGCTCCAAAGCGTGCATTGTAGGCCTCCACGAAGTGCGTCGCCGGGGGGAAATACCTTGCATCCATGCCAATGAGGGTTGCATAGCTACCTTCTGCTTCAGGTCCGACAAGGCTGATAAACCTGGACTCCAGGTTGCCAGGCCCACCTACAAGCACGAACGGAGGGAAATCGCGCCCGCTTCTCTTAACTACTGTATTCGTCTTAATCTGCTCGCTCATTAGCTCCATGTTATCATTGACCGCGCCTCCGTAGACTACAGCCTCCGCATTAGTTAACATAATATCGTCTATAAGCTTCTTGAAATCGGTCATTTCCGGAGGCATACCCTCGTGTGCTACGACGGTGGCGCCCATCTCTTTGAAATAGCGCTCTACGCTATCGGCCAGACCCTTGCCATAGACCGTGGTATCGTCCAGGACGTAGATTTTTTGGAGGTGTAAAGCCCCAAACACGTACTGCGAGATCGCCTGAGCCTGCAAGTCATCGGTCGCACAGACCCGAAAGTAGGTAACCTTGCCCGACCGCCTCAGGTTCGGATCTGTGGTCGATCCAGTATTGGTATCAGCCGGGCTGATCTGAGCCAGGCCCGCTGCATTAAGCCTCGGGACAACCACGGGCACCAGGCTGGAATCGTAGGGACCAACCACCGCCAGCATTTGCGGATCCTGGGAGAAGTCAAGCGCGTTCCGAGCACCCTGTAACTGGTTCTGCTTGCCATCTACGGCGTCATCATGCGTCACCAACTCCAGTCTATAGTTAAGACCGTTCAGCACGATCTCGCCCCTGGCATTGGCCTCTTCCACGGCCAGGATGGCACCGTTGAGCACCGGCTCGCCGAGCGCCCCGTCCTCTCCGTTGAGCGGTAAGTCCACTCCTATCCG
>DASVQO010000428.1:0-4728 GCA_036389075.1 Chloroflexia bacterium
CTCTGGGGGCAGTGTCTTCAGCTTGCGCGGTGTTTGCCAGGGGCCAGGTGGAGCTAACATTCTCGCCGCCGCTCTCCCCTCTGCCTTAATCGCCCTCCTCGTTTTTTTCGTCTGTGCCTTCCCCGGCCCACAGGCGGCGCATCTCGTGGCTGGTCGCCAGCAGTTCGTCAAGGGTCCCCGTTGCGGCCACCCGGCCATCCTCCAGCACTATAATCTGGTCGGCGCGCCGGAGAGCGGCCCGGCGGTGAGACACCGCAAGCACAGTTGCCCGGCTGCCTGGAGTGTTGCCGGGTTGGCTCAGCACCCGGTCCCACAAGGCTTTTTCGGTCTCGACGTCCAGGGCGCTCGATAGGTCGTCGCACACCAACAACGCAGGTGCGCGTACCAGCATGCGCGCGGCGGCCGCCCTCTGCACCTGCCCTCCCGACAACCTGACGCCGCGAGGGCCGACCACTGTATCCAGGCCCTTCTCCAGGGCGGCCACATCCGGCTCCAGGACGGTGAGATGGAGGGCTTCGTAGAGCGCTTCATCACTGGCAGGCTGGCCCAGCAGGATGTTTTCCCGTAGAGTCTCGCTAAAGAGGCGAGGTACCTGGGGGGTGTAGGCGCTGCGTGGCGGCGCGAAGAAAGTGGCAGGGTCCGCGACGGGTCGCCCGTTCCAACTGACCGCGCCGCTTTGTGCCGGCAGTAAGCCGAGCAGGGCGCGTAGCAGGGTGGTCTTCCCCGAGCTTACGCGCCCGGTAATCACCGTGAACGAGCCTCCTTCCACACTGAAAGTAGCGTCGCTGATACCTTTGGCAGAGCCTGCATACCGGTAGGTCAACCCTCGCACCTCCAGCCGGGATAGTGTGTCGGCCCGGCCCGCGCTTGCTACCTCGTGGCGAGCTTCTGCGCCGTCCGCGAAGATAGGGTGGCGCTCGTACAGGGCCGAGGGCGCTTCGTCCGGTATCAGGGCTACCAGGCGGTTGATGGAGACCTCCTGCGCCCGGTAATCGCCAACGAAGTTGCCTATGAAGGCGGGAAGGCCGGTGGCGAAGGCGAGATAGTATGTGTAGAGAGCGAAGTCCCCCACCGAAAACGTGCCTGCTGACATTGCCTGCCCGGCGAGGAGCAGGATCACTCCAATCCCCATGTCAACCGCGCCGCGCTCGAAAGCGTCTATCAGGGCGGTGATAATGCCAACGCGCAGTTTAGCCTTGCGTCTGTGGTCGTTGAGGGCGGAGAAGTGATTGATAACCTTTCCCTCGGCGTTGGCGACCTTCACCGCCTGCACCGCCCCGAACAACTCGCCCAGGAAGCCCGTCACCGCGTCGCTGGCTTTGCCCTCGGCATACCAGGCGACCCTTGCCCGCGCCCACACGATGTAGCTCGAAAAGGTTGTCACCGCGAGCGGCACGAAAATGACCATCGTGATAGTCAGGTTGATGCTCGCCATGATGCCCACGGCGAGGAAGAAAGTAGCAAATTCGCCGACAATGCCCCCCAGCCAGGTCGGGAAGTCGCCGGTTTCCCCTACGTCGTCACGGTAGCGGTTGATCGCCTCGCCCGACGACACGGGAGGGGAGAGCGCACCGGGGCGGCGCAGGGCAGCCGCGAACAGGTTGCGCCGCAGCAGCGTGCCCACGATCCCCCGAAAGGTCCACCCGCCCCAGGCGTCGCCCAGGTGGGCAGCCGCCCGGCCAAGCTCGACCGAGACATACAGGACTATCAGCGCAGGGATGCCGAACTGCACCGGGGCCGCGCCGGTGAGCCTGTCGAATGCGGCCTTTTCGATGAGGCCGGGTACCACGCCCAGGGCCAGAAAGAGCAGGTCACCCAGGACCACTAGCAATAGGGGCCGGGGCGAATACCGGATTAGCTGCCAGTTGTAAAACGCCGTGCTTATCTTGCGGCCCGGGCCGTTCCCCAGCGTCCGCGCCGTCCTCTCCTGGCTCGTGCCGCTCATACAAGGGCCTCCTCGACGCCGGTGCGTAGCAGGCTATAGAAGCGAGAATTGGGGTCGGCGGCCAGCCGCTCGCGGGGGCCATATTCGACCACGCGCCCTTCATCCAGGATGAGGATATCGTCCGCCCGCTGCACGGTGCTCAGGCGGTGCGCTATTATGATGGCGGTGCGGCCGGGGTTATGGGCGGGGCCGTCGCTACCTTCGCCGCTATCGCTTTGCAGCAGCCGGGTTATGGCCCTGTCGAGGCGTTTTTCGGTGATAGGGTCCAGCCGAGAGGCAGCCTCGTCCAGAATCACAAGGCCAGGGTCCTTGAGCAGCAGGCGGGTAAAGGCCAGCAGTTGCGCTTCACCTGCCGACATACCCGCGCCTCCCGCGGCCAGGCGCGTATCGAGGCCGTGGGGCATCGATTCCAGCCAATCCAGCAGGTCGAGCGAGTTGAGGGCAGCCGTGATGCGTTCGTCGCTGACCGCCGGATCGAAGAAGGCGATATTATCGCGCAGCGTGGCGCTGAATAGCTGTACATCCTGGGTCACCATACTCACCCGGGCGCGCAGTTCTTCCAGCCCTACCCGCCTGATATCCCGGTCGCCCAGCCTGACCGCTCCCTCAGAAGGGTTATAGAGGCGAAACAGCAGCCTGGTAATAGTCGTTTTGCCCGAGCCTGTACGCCCCAGCACACCCAGCACCCGCCCGGGCCGGAGGCTGAATGACACGTCCCGTAAGACCGACCTGGCTTCCTGGCCCTCCGGCTCATTCGATGCGGGTTCACTGTCCTCGTAGGCGAACGAAACGTGGTCGAAGCCGACCGCGAGCGCCCCCGGCGGCAGCGCGCCTTGCTCTTGCCCAGCAGCGTGCACAAGGGGTTGTTTGCGGAACAACTCGGCAATCCGAGCGATGCCGGCCGTTGCACGTTGGAGGTTGCTTGCTTGCTTGCGCAGCCCCTCCACGGGCCCCGCCAGCATACTGATGTAGGAGATAATCAGGAAGACGGTGCCAATCGTGATAGCTTGCTGCAAGTAGAGATAGGCCCCGACACCAAGGCCCAGCGCCCAGCCAACGCCGAATAGCAGATGGCCTATGCCCGTGCTTACATATTCGACCATCTCAGCCGAGCGCCGGGTAACCAGAACGCGCCTCGCAAAAGGAAAGAACTTCGACAGAGCATACGCCGCCGCTCCGCTGCCCTGGATGTCTTCAACGGCGGAGATGCGCTCCTCGATATAGCCAAACTGCTCGGCGGCTGCCTGCCGCGCGGCCGTCCAGCGGCGGACCCCCAGGCGTTGTAGCAAGGCAATACCAACGATGCAGATTGCGGTATAAAGGGCGAGGGCAATCCCGGCCAGCCAGTTCTCCAGCCAGAGTAAGACGAGCACGCCAAGTATGAGCAAGCCGCTGGTGACCGCTCGTATGACGAACAGCGAAAAGAAATCGGCAAGCTCCGTGACGTCGCCATCGACACGCTCTATCAACTCGCCCGGGGTATGCGTCTTGTGGAAGGGCATATCGAGGCGCAACAGATGCTCGGTAAGGGCCGCACGTAGCGCGTTGGTGGCTTTCCAGCCCACATCGATGCTCAGGTATGTGGTAGCAACGGTGACCAGGCGCCCGGTAAGGCTCACGCCGATGAAGGCGATGCCCGCGTAGGCCAGGAGGCCGGCTTCCGCCTGGCGCTGCGTGCCATCGATGAAGTAGCGGATAATCTGTGGGTTGATAAGCTGGAGGGCAACGCTCCCGAGCAATAGCAGCGCCAGGAAGCTTACGCGGCCAAGATGCGGCCGTAGGTAAGTGCCAAGTAAGTGGCGATACTCGCCTATTGGGAATGTCAGTGACATTGGTGCTCCTTAGGGCAGGGGTAGAAGCAGAAAACAAGAAGGAGCCACGGTCCGACCGTGGCTCCTTCAATTATCTGGCTGGGATAGCGCGGTCACGGGCAGGAGTGCGCCGGTGGCCGTGGCTTTTTCATACGCTCCAAGGCTCGTTGATCTTCGACACAGCAGCCGCACCGCCCGGTAACACAAACCGGCCCTCAAGCCGGTGCGCGAAGGTGCTGCTGAGGATGCTCAGCGTATTCTTTAGCTTCTTACCGCCAGGCGCACTCCTGGGGGCGCTCTTCTATGGAGGGAATAGAGCGCCTAATAGATTGCAGCATGGTTGTAGACACTTCAGGCCCTCCTTCACAGGGGCTCATGCGCCTGGTTCAAGCGCTCTGGCCCGGTCTGTAGGCAATAGTATAACGGTGCCCTTTCTGCTGTGCATCGGTCACAGGTCGTAAATTCTGTACCTCAAGGTCCTTGCGACAGACCGGGTGCTGAACTGATTTGGTAGTTCAGCACAGCACAACGAAGCCCGGTGGACCTGCCGGGCTTCGTTGTGCTGTGCTGCGATGTGCCTCTAGCGGAACCGCACAACGCAATCGTGCCGGCTGTGGGCCGTCTGCTGTCGCTGCGCCTGCGTCATGGCCGCCGGGTTGAACCTGGCCTCCGGCTCCTGATGAGCGTGCCCACACCTATGGCTAGTATTCCAAGGGCAAGCATAACTGTCAGGAGCCTCTCATTGTTGTCACCGGTTGCCGGCATTCCAGGTTGCCCGCCACCGAGGGCCTCCAACTGCGGTGGGACGCGGACGTGCGTTGCCTGCTCGTAGTCGTAGGCGAGGCCGAGCAGCTTCGGTTCGCTCCAGCGGGGGCCGATGAAGGTAATCCCGAGGGGCAGTCCCGCGTCATAGCCGGCCGGGACCGTGATATCGGGGTAGCCCGACACCGCGGCTGCCGTCGACGAGCCGAC
>DASVQO010000429.1:0-32885 GCA_036389075.1 Chloroflexia bacterium
TCAGCCCGTGGCTTCAGCCACAGGGCTATCGCAGGGCGAACGTGGGAGGACTACAACTACTCCTCTTCCTCTTCTTCCTCCCAATAGTCATACTGGGGTGGTGCTTTGCCCTGTTTGTCAACCACGCGCGGGTAGGTGCCCCTCCCGGCCTTTGCCTTTACAGCCTCGACCGTTACCCAGAAAACGTTTTCGTCACCGAAGTCAAACAGGTACAGGAATGCGTGGCCGGGCACAAGCCCCAGTTCACCTATGACTGCATTGACGCTCGCCAGCGGCTCTTCGTCAGCCTCCTTAGCGTCGCCGCGGGGGGCGGTCTGGGGTATCACACCTAATCTGACGAGTAGTTGCTTGACATCATCCGCTGCTTCCGTGTCGCCCGCCAGTTCAATCGGTAAAGCAAAGAAGGGGAAGCCTCCGTCCTGCTCCAGCAGCGCCGGATGTGGGACCTCGTACCGTGGGTCGTGCAACAGCCCGTTGAGGTAGAAGGAGTAGAGGTGGTCGTCGTCCCACTGGAAGGCTCGCTGTATGGTGAGGTGGAGGTCCTCCAAAGTGTGGTACGAACGCAGTTCCATAGTCCGGCTCACACCTCGTACCCATGTGGGGAAGACCTTGAAAGCGTAAGTCCCATCGGGATTGTCCAACGGCACCTCAAGGCCCGCTGCTCTCAGGATGCGCCGGGCATCGTAGCGAGGAAGAAAGCTAGTGTCCTCAGTAGCGACACCGTACAGGCGCGCTGCCACGGGTCCGGGGAGGGGCCTCTCGGGGTCCAGGTAAGCATGGCCCAGGTAGAGCACGGCCTGGGCGCGCATGCCGGGGTCCGGGTGCCCAGTAAGGGACACCAGGGCGTCGTAGGCAGCGGGTAGGTCGTGCTTGATGGCGATATAGGCTATGGCAGCAAGCGCATAGGTCTTGCGCGCCCCGGCGAACTGGTCGCGGGGCAGGGCAAGCTCGAGCATCTCCAACCAGAACGGCAGCGTAGAGGGGTCGGCGCTTGAGCCTATGAGGTAGAGCAGCCCTTCTTGTGTTTTGTTCTTACCCGAACCTTTGCTTGTAACTACCCTTCGATAGAGGGCCTGGGCGCGGGGTAGGTCGTGCGGTAACAATGGTACCGGCGGCATGTACAGGTAAGCCCCGATGCCCGACTTGTAGAAGTCCAGTTTCTGAGGTGGACGAGGCGGCTCGTCCAACAGCCGCTCCAACTCGTCCAGGCGCATACTTATTTCAGCGGAGCGGTCCCCTTCTTCTCGCTCCTCTCTCGCCAACCACGCCTCAAGTGGATCTTCGTATCTCATAGCAGCACCTCTTTTGCTATGAACCGCCTCCCTAGAACTTGGCCTTAACCCCCTGCTCCGCCAGCGCGTCGCGCACTATCCCCATGATCCGCTCCAAGTCTTCCGCCGACTCAGTAGACTCGAAGCGGTAGGTGATGGATGGCTCGGTGTTGGAGGCTCGCACCAGCGCCCAGCCGGTGGGGAAGACCACCCGCACGCCGTCTGTGGTGATTACCGTGTACTCGTCGCCGAACTTCTCGCGCAGCTTGTCTATAATGCCGAACTTCACTTCCTCGCCCACGTCCATGCGGCCTTCGGGGGTGTTGAAGTAGCTGGGCACGTCGGCAAAGCGGTCGGAGATAGGGGCGGGGCCGTCACCGAGGGCCTCCAGCAGCCGGGCGCCCGCGTAGATGCCGTCGTCGAAGTCGATGATTGGGTCGTCGAAGAACATGTGGCCGGAGAACTCGCCCGCGAAAGGCGCGCCCGTTTCGAGCCGCTTGGCAAATACGTTGGTGTAGCCTGTGCGCCACATGATGGGGTCGCCACCGTTGCGGGTGATATCCTCTTGCAGGGCGAGGGAGCACTTCACGTCGAAGATGATGGGGCTGTTGGACTTGCGGCGCAACGCCTGGCGCGAGTAGAGGATCATGTACATGTCGGGCCACACGATCTCGCCCGTGTTGCTCACCACGCCGAGCCGGTCGCCGTCGCCGTCGATGCCGATACCCACGTCCGCGCCCTGCTTCTTCACCTCGGCAATCAGGTCCACCACGTTCTCTTCCTTGAGGGGGTTGGGCAGGTGGTTGGGGAAGTTGCCGTCCGGCTCCAGGTAGATGCCGCTCACGTCGCAGCCGAGGGCCGTGTAGACCTCCATCGCGGTGGGGCCGGTGACGCCGTTGCCGGGGTCTATCACCACCTTGAGGGGGCGGTTCACCTTCACGGTCTCGACCACGTACTTCACGTACTCCGGCTGGGTCGGCTGCTCCGTAATAGAGCCGCCGCCGTCGTGGAACTGCCCGGCCTGGATGATGCGCAGAAGCTCCTGGATGTCGCCGGAGGTGAGGGGGGCGTTCAGGCCGTCGCCGGTGCGCTTACGCAGCTTGAGGCCGTTGTACTCGGCGGGGTTGTGCGAGGCGGTCACTTCGGCCCCGCCGTCCGTGTCGAGGAACTTGACCGAGAAGTAAAGCACGGGGGTAGCCACCATGCCCACGTCTACCACGTCGAGGCCGGAGTCGGCCATGCCCCGCATGAGGGCCGCCTGGAACCGCTCCGAGGAGAGGCGTACGTCGCGCCCGCATGCCACCCGCATCCGCGCGCCGTTTACGGGCGTAACACCCTCCTGCGCGTAGAGAAAGGTGCCATAGGCGCGGCCAAGCTGGTAGTAAACGTCGTCGGTGAGGTCCTGGTCCACGATGCCGCGTATGTCGTACTCGCGAAAGATGTGGGCCGGTACGCTGCCGCTGGTCTGGTCGGACATGGATACGTATACCTCCTCGTATACACGGTGATGGGGATAATTGCGACCCCATTGTACCCTAAATGGCGCTCGGGGAGTAGCTTGTCAGTTAGGAGACGGAACCGCCAAGACGCCAAGGACGCCAAGGACCACGCCAAGAGAATAAGGTTTAGATGGTACAAAGAACACCAGGGTACGACAGCACGTACCCAGCTCGTTCTGCTTGGAACACCATCTTAATCTCTGCGTAAACTCTGCGCCCTCTGCGTCTCTGCGGTGAACCGTTCTTATTCCTCTTGGCGTCTTGGCGTTTCCGTCTAATTAGGGCCGGACGATGGTCAGGTGGGAGGGTTCGGCGAACCAGGAGGCGAGGCGGCCTTCGGCGAGGGTGAACAGGTAGAGGGGCACGGTGGCCACCAGGCTGCCCTTACGGGTGATATGCAGGGTGGCGCGGAAGTCGCCCTGGTTGGGGGGGCCTTGCCAGGCGAACGCCTCCACGGGGGCACCGTCGCGGGTGGCGGTGACAGTCTTCAGGATGGGGTCGAGGCGGAGGTTGTAGTCGTGGGCCACGCCGTCGGCAGGAATCACCACGGACCAGTAGCCGAAGTGCCCGTCGGGGTGGGTGCCCCACGGCTCCGAGTACACATCGAGCGTGGCCGCGAACTCGTCGCCCCCCTGCGGCGTCACCACGCGCATGCGCATGTCGAGGAAGTCGCCGTCCCGCGAAGTAGTGACCTCTATGGGCACGGGGGCGGGGTCGGTGGGCGGGAGCAAGAAGGCGTCGGGCCCCTCCGTCGATGCGCCCGACGCCCCCAGCAGGTCCACCTTGAGGAGAGTGGCGTCGCCCGACCGCTGCTCCAGCTTGACCTCCCTGGGCGCGTTAAATCCCTTGGTGGATACCTTCGACACACCCACCGGCAGCGTCATGCTCACCACGCGCCCGCTGCCCAACTGCACGTCTATGCGGGCGGGCGCGAACGACAGGAAGGTCATGTTCAACACCACGCCGTCAGGCTTCGCGTCCCTGTTGGGGCTGTCACCGAAATTGACTCCCGCCGTGCTCACGCCCATGCGCAGGTTATCGAGGTCCGTACTGGGGGCGTTACGCTGGGTCAGATCGTAGATCTTGATGATGCCGGTCGGGCTTTGCAGGTAGCGCACCGCCTCGGTCCTGGGAAGCTCCTGCATATACTCAAAGCCGAAAGGCGTATCGTCGTCGCCCTCCAGGTTGGGGGTCAGCACGTAATCGGGCGGCACGCCAAACGGCAGCGAGCCTATATGGCGGTGCCCGATGTTGATGTTGCCGCCGATGTGGTCCTGGGGCACGCCGAACAGGTTGAGCGCGTAAGCGAGCACCTCGAAGCCGGGCATGCTGCCGCTCTTGGCCTCGCCCACCCAGATGTAGGCGTCCCTTGCCAGCACGTCCTCGGCAATTTCGCGCAGCCAGGGGTCGGGCGCGATTTCGTACACGTAGTTATCGCCCGCCTGGTTGACCATCTTGAGTCGTGGGTCCGCATCGAGTCGCTGCTTCAAGCCCGCCTGCCGGTCGGGTGGGAACTGCCACAGGTGCACTACCACGTGCCGCACCTCAAGCCCCTGCAACATGGAGACGGTGCGGGCGTCGGGGAAAGCTTCGAGGGCCAGCTTGAGCTGCATGGTGCCGGGGGGCACGAAGCTGCTCCAACCGTTCACCAGGGGCTGCCAGTGCTTGGTGCCGAAGAAGGTGTACCAGACGTCAGGCTGGTCGGCGCTCATGGGCAGCTCGAGCACGGGTCCGGCGTTTTCGGGCTGCGACAGCCACCCGTAAGGCTCTATCGTCGCGAGCTGCGCCGCCACGTCTCGCCTGTTGGCCGTATCGAGGGGGTTAATGAACTCCACGAGCACGAGCAGGGTGAGCACCCCGGCCACGGCCAGCGTGGTGCGGCGGTTGGGCTTGACCACCACCTCCACCACTTCCGGCTCAATCGGCTGTAGCTTCTGGGTGCCGAGCACAATGGAGCCGAGGTTGTCCTCGAGCAACGAGGGGGTCCTGGTCTGCTCCACTTTCTCGGTGCGGCGCAGCAGGTGCAGTATGCGGGCGAGACCGTACCCCGCCAGCACGTAGAGGGCAAAGTCCAGCATGACCGCGAAGCGCACCGGCACCCTTAGCGCCTTGAAGCCCGGCACCCAGTCGTAGAGCAGGGCGTAGGGCAGGGGCACCTCCCTGGACGTGCCGGGCAGGTTGTGGCTCAGGCCGAAGGTGAGGACGAACGCGACGAGGCCCAGGATGGGGTAGAACCAACGCTCGCGCCCGCGCCCCAGGAAGAGGCCCACCAGCGCCAGTATGGAGGCCACGATGCCGGGGAATAGCTCTCGCTCGCCCAGCGTCGATATCCAGGAGGGGGCCAGCACGTGGCCGTAGAGCCAGTTGCTCGCCAGCACGTTGCGGTAGTAGCTCCAGTTGGCCCCCCAGTTCTGCACCTCGTAGGTGGTGCGCGCGAAGCCGAGGTCCTGGTTGAGTTGCAGGTAGGGCCAGAACACCGGGCCCAGTATTAGCGCGATCACCAGCAGGGCGATGAACACGCCCGCCCCGACGGGCGCCCACTTTACGTCAGCCACCTTGATGGCCTCGCGGAACTCCACGATGCCCCACCAGATGACGTAGATGAGCACGGCGATTGCCAGGAAATAGGTGTAGTAGACGCTAGAGAGGCCCATCATGACGAAGCCGAGGGCCGCCAGGATGAGCCAGAGCGTGGCCCTGGGGTGCTGCACAATCGACTTCTGCTGTATCGCCCCGTAGCGCGAGGTCCAATGCCCGTAGTCGAGCACTCCCAGCCCACGGCGCAGCGCCCACAGGGTGAAGGGGAACCACTGGGTGGAGAGCATGTGCAGGTGGCCCATCTGCATGAAGCGGAAGGGGCAGAAGGCAAAGGCCACGCCCGAAAGCACCCCGGCCAGCCTGCTCCCGGTGAGGTCGCGCACCAACAGATACGTGAAGAGGCCGGTGAGCACGAAAGTGAGCAGGATGTAGAAGTTGGAGGCGAGGGCCGGGTTGCCGGTGAGCAGCAGGATGGGCAGGGTAAGCAGCGTCTCGCCCAGCAGGTTCTCGGAGAAGGCCAGGGAATGGCGGTAGGGGTAGAAGAAAGGCGCTTCAAAGAGGCCGCCGGGGTTCGTGGCAAGGGCGTGGGCGTTCCACTGGAGCGTGGTCATCTGCACGATCACGTCGCCGAAGGGGTTGATAGCCTGCCCCATGTGGAGCGTCCAGGGCCAGGTCATCAGCACCGTGAGCACGATGAACAGCACGGTAACGAGCAGCGGCTCCACGCCCGGCTTCGCCAGCCAGGCCGACCAGTGCAAGGGGAGCGCTCGGCGCGGGGCCGCTACATGCTCCGGCTCCTGCTCGCCCACGGCTACGCCCGCGCTGTCTACGGCACTACTCGCCATCTGCCACCCAAAACGAACGCACTACAATGTGCATAGGGCCACCTTATCGGGGAATTCTTAATTTTTAATTCTTAATTCTTAATTACTGTAACGGCCTGCCGGGTGTTACGTGTTATGGGTCACTCGTTTCACTTGTTTCGCCGGCCAGGTCGTGGGGGCCTGATTCGTCTTCGAGGTTGACGGCTATCAGGTAGCCTCGGGCGCGCTCGGTGAGGGGGTAGCGGGCCACAAGTTGCCAGAAGCGGGGCGAGTGGTTGGCCTCCACCAGGTGCGCCAGTTCGTGCATGATTACGTAGTCAAGCACCCACAGCGGCATGCGCCCGATGCGGTCCGATATGCGAACCGTGCCCGTTGAGGGGGTGCAAGAACCGTACCGTTTTTCCTGGTTGCCCACCCACTTGATCTCGTTGAGGCGCAGCTTGCCGCCGAAGTGGACCTTGTTCAACTCGGCCGCGCGCTTTTTGAGGTCGGGCAATTGCTCGCGCTGCCGCTTGCGCTGGGACTTGAGCACCTTGGGCAGCAGCTTATCTACAAGCTCGCGCTCCTCCTCCAGCGAGATACCGGCGGGCACGCGCACGACCAGTTTGCCGTCCACCATGCGGGCGGAGGCGGTCTTGACGCGGTTGTGCGAGCGGATGATCTCTACGGGTATCTCTTCGGGCATAGTGGAGAAGGCTTGCCGGGTGTCTTGTGCCTGGTGCGACCAGTATACGGCATACAATATGTGGGTACCAAACGGGGTATAATTTACAACTATTTAAGGGCCAGGGCCGCCAAAAAGTGGCCCACCTGCTCCTGCCACTTCTCAGGAGCATATACCGCCAGCGCCTCATGTCCTGCCCCCGGAAAGCGGGCAAACGCCTTTGGTCCTGGCAGGCGGTCGTAAATGGCGCGGGCTTCGGCGGCGGTGACGCGCGGGTCGTTGTCGCCGTAGAGCAGGAGCGTGGGGCAGGCGATGGCGGGGGCATAGTCCACCGGGTTGTGCTCGAAGCCGTTGAAGCGCTGCTGCACGCTGCCCCACAGGACGATTAGCTCAGCGCCGGGCGTGCCGGGCAGGCCCATGCTGTGGAAGCGGTTGCGAACGGTGTGCAGCAGGCTGTCGAAGGGGCTTTCCAGTATGGCGGCATCGACCCGCACGCCCTCCGCCGCGATAGCCCGCATAACGGCGGCCGCGCCCATCGACACGCCATACAGCACGATGGGCCGTCTGGGCCATTGCTGGCGGGCGTATTCAACGGCGCGGGCTACCTCCTTCGCCTCTCTGACGCCGAGGGTGGTGTCGTCGCCGCTGGAGCCGCCCGCGCCGCGAAAGTCGAGCATGAGGAGATCGTGGCCCATAGCATGTAGGGCCGAGGCAGCAGGTAGCAGGCTCTCCTTGCTCTCGGCGTACCCCGGAAACATCAGTACCAGCCCCCTAGCCTGAGCGTGCGGCACATACCAGCCCTCAAGGTAGTCGCCGCCCTCCAGGCTGACCCTGCGCGATTCGTATTGCAGTCCCACGTCGGCGGGAGTGTGGCTATTGACGGGCCTGGGCACCGTCACCCCCGCCAGCACGGCCCAGGCCTTTTCTCTGAGCGACAAAGCCTCGGGCCGGGGCGTGCGCGGGCCACCGTGGGCGTAGTGCGTCATCGCCCGCGCCTGCATCCACGCGATGCCGTTCAGGAGGATGAAGCCGGACAGCAGGAGGAGCATGAGCGGTCTGAGCCAGCGGTGGTGTCTGCGCATAATCAGGCTGAGTGGTGAGCGGGGCGGGAGTATAGTACTTCGGGGGTGCGGTTGCTACCCCTGGTGTGTATAACGAACGAGACCCCCGCCGGTACTACACCTCGACAGGGGTCACAAACAACGCCACTTCAGGGCAGGAAGTCTATCAGCTTGTCCGCCAACCACCCCGGCTTCTCCTCCGGCACCCAGTGACCGCTCTCCTCGTTCCGCTCGACCCGAATGCCGGGCACCCATTCTTCCAGGCCCTCGGTAAGCCCCGGCACGAGGGCGAAGTCCTTCATGCCCCACAGCAGCATGGCCGGTAGGCGGATGGTGCGGTCGTCCTGCCGCATAAGCCCCAGGCTCTCCCTAAATGCCGCCCGGTAGTAGTGAATCATGGCGGTGGCGGCCCCAGGCTGGGAGATGTTGTTCTGGTACACGTCCAGGGCATCGGGAGAGAAGGCACCCGGCACGGACGCGCTCGACGGGAGGGTGCCGCGCAGGGTGAGGCGCAGCATCGCTTCGGGCAGCACGGGCAGTTGGAACAGGAAGACGTAGTAGCTACGCAGCAACTGCTCGATTTTGAGCGCCTCCCTGCGGTACGCCGCGGGGTGCGGGGCGTTTACCACCACCAGCTTGTTCACGCGCTCCGGGTGGTTCGCGCCAACGTGCCAGGCGATGAGGCCACCCCAGTCGTGCCCCACTATGTGCGCCCGCTCTTCGCCCAGCGCCTCCACGAGCGCTACTATGTCCTGGGCTATGACGTTGGCGCTGTACGCCCGCACGCCCTCGGGCTTGTCGCTCAGGTTGTAGCCGCGCATATCCACGGCGACCACGTGGAACTGCTCGGCCAGGCGCGGCATGACGTAGCGCCACTGGTACCAGCACTGCGGAAAGCCGTGCAGCAGCACCACGAGCGGCCCGCTACCCATCTCGGCGTAGTGCAGGCGCACCCCGTTCGCCACGACAAAGCCGTGCCGCCACGGCCCCATGTACTGCACGTCGCGAGCGCGCGCTTCGAGCCTGGGATCGGGCGGCGCGTAGGCTACCCGTATCGCCGCAAGCCCCGCCCCAACACCCGCCGCCACACCCAGCGCGAACCCCGCGGCCCTGGACCTTCTAACCATCTGCTATACCACCTTCCGATTACCAACACGTGTACCGGGTTCTACGCTGTGCGGAGTGGAACAGGTTTATTCACCGCAGAGACGCAGAGGGCGCAGAGGACGCGCTGAGATAAGAGAAGGTTTGGAAAGGGGTAAAAGCAACATCGTACGGTACAGTGTTGCTCCTACAAAGAACACCCTCAATTCATCTCTGCGCACCTTTGCGTCCTCTGCGTCTCTGCGGTGAATAAACCTGTCCCCTAAATCATTCGCTGTCGGGCATTCGCACGAGGATTTTGCCGCCCTGGACCTTCGATTCGTAGACGTTGAGGTCCACTTTGGCGGGGCCTTGCGTGACTTTGCCGGTACGGACGTCGAAGCAGGAGCGGTGCCAGGGGCACTGTACCTGGTGGTCGTGGAAGTTGCCTTCCGAGAGGGGGCCAAAGCGGTGGGTGCAGAACTCCTGGAAAGCGTAGGTCTTGCCCTCCAGCTTCACAACGGCCATGACCATCCTGTCCACCTGCACGCGCAAGGTCTCCCCTTCCCCGATTCTACCTTCGTCGGCCACGGCCACGAACCCCTCGGAATTGGCGCGGGACGACAGCACCTTTATTGTCTGGGGAGGCGCATCGGCGTGGCGCAGGTGGCGGCCTATGCCCACGCCGTCGTCGTACACAAGCTGTCCGCCCAGGTAGCCGGAGACGCCGATGATGCCAACCCCTGCAAGGGACAGCAGGAACGGCAGGAGAGGCGTGCCGCCCGCGCCGAGGTCGCCGTTGCGCAGGTTCAGGTTGACGGCGTAGAGCACCAGCATGGTGAGATTGAGGCCCATGTGCAGGGTGGCGTTGCGCTTGCCGGGGTGGTCGGCGCGGATATCGACGTAATCGGCCAGGCCGGTCAGCGCGGCGAGCACGCCCATCACCACGCCGAGAATCATGGTGTAGAAGGCGGCAAGCACGAAGGCGTTACCCCCGTAGCCGAGTAGCGTGGCGGTGTCGAAGAGCAGGCTGATAACGAACAGGGCGATGGGGAAATGGTTGAGGATGGGGTGCAGGGGGTGGCCGAAGGGCCTGCCCTGTAGCAAGTGCTTTATCATCCCGCCGCTTCCTCCTTCTCAGGCAATCGTGCCCCTCCCCGCTCGGCCAGCCTGCGCCACCTGCCTTTCGACAGCCGCGCTATGCCTACCCCGTAGTGGTATACCATCCTGCCGCCCAGGTAACCCGACACGACCAATATGAGCGTGCCCGCCACCGACAGCGCCAGCGGCAACGTCCCCACCGAAGGAGCCGCGAGGAGATCACCCCAGCGCAGCAGCAAGTTGAGGCCCCACAGCACCGTTGCCGTGATGTTCAGCGCCATGTGGTATACGCCAAGCCGCCATGCGGGTTTCTCGCGCTTGATGTCGGACCAATCGGCTATCCCGGCGGGTATCGCAACCAGCGCGGCGACCCAGCCGAACAGCGCCATGTAGAAGGCAGCCTGCACCAGGGCGTTGTCGTTGCGGAGGTTAGCCAGCAGGTCGAACAGGAGCGAGGCGGGCCAGAGAGCGGTGGGAATGTGCACCAGGATAGGGTGCAAAGGGTGCTTGAGCCACTTGCCTTGCAGGAACTCCTTCATACGCGGGCCTCCTCGGTGGATAGTGGTCAGTCGTCAGTCGTCAGTCGTCAGTCGTCACGGATTGGTGCAACATGCTAGTTGCACCAATCCGTGACCATAACTTTCTTTGCGCGTTCTTTGCGTCCTTTGCGTCTTTGCGTTTCCGTCTCTCCACTAACCACTGACCACTATCCGCTGATAATCTGCATCTTGAGCGCATCGATGTCCTGGCGCAGGCGGGCTATGTCGCGGGCGGACATGTTCTGATGGATGGGGTCGCCGTCGGCCATGCGGTGCTTGCGGAAGGCCAGCTCGGTGGCGAGGTCGAAGAACTTACCTATCTGCCGCCAGCGTCTGAAGCCGAGGGAGAAAAGCACGGTCCAGCGGGCGCTCCAACGCTTGCGGCCCGACATGAGGGTGTCGTACTCGTCGGGGGTGAGCCGCCCCAGCGCGACCTCCTCGCGCAAGGTGTCCCGGATGACGCGGCCTTCGCGCACGCTCGATATTATCGCCAGCACCAGCACCAACAAGATGCCGCCGAAGTCGCTCGCCAGGACAGCCAGGCAAGCGCCCAGGACCAGGTCGCCCTGCTCGCCCTCGCCCGCGATACCCACCACTGAAGTAAGTCCATTGTGCGCGGCGTGGAACAGGATAGCCGCCAGCAGGCCGAGAACAGGCACAAAGCCCTTCTGCCAGCTCGACTTCAGCGACCGGGCGAGGCCCAGCGCGGCACCCGTGAACGCGGTGAACATGCTGTGGTTCAGGCCGAACAGCCCGGCCCGCAATAGCCACAGGGCGATCATCGACCCGATGTTTGGCCCGCCCCCCTCGCCATAAGCAAACGACTGCAAGTAGAGCACGTTCTCCACCATCGCGAAGCCGAGGCCCACCATCGCGCCGTACACGATGCCGTCCAGCACGTTATCGAACTCGCGCCTGTAGGCGACGAAGAGCACCACCAGGATGATCGCCTTGACCGCCTCTTCCACCGCGGGCCCGACCAGGCTCACCTCCGCGAACTCTCGGGGTGCCTCCGCGAGGATCAGGGTCTGCAACGGTATGCCCGCGCCTATCTCAAGCAAGATAGCCAGTATCACGGCGGGCACCGCGCCCCACAGGAACGCCACTATCAGCAGCGGTATCGGCTCCTTCTCGTAGCGGTCGAGCCACCATACCAGCAGCGCGTAAACCAGCGTCGGCACGAATGCCAGCACAGCGGCGATGACGATCACGATCAAGAAATCCATAGCGGTAAGTATCCCTACAGATGGTAATAAACGCGATATGGCAGATTGTACACCGTGGCCCCTGGGCGTGCAAGGCACACGATGGAGGGCGAACGTTAGAGGGTGGACGGTGGAGGGCAGAAGACAACCGGTATGAACTGCTCTACTGCGCACGTGACCGGGCGCAAGAGCCGGCCTGCTCCGGGCCTTCGCTGCCTGTGGGGCTTTCAGTCATATATCAATTTACAACTCAATCCAGGTACACAAACTATTGCTCTAGACCTGAAGCTGTGATATATTACATAGGCAGTGCCAAAGGGCACGAGAGCACGCGGGCCTGAAGGCCTATTCGTTTCTACCTCATTTTTCTTGTGCGTCAACTGCCTCTCAAAGCTAAACATACGTGATGAACCACCCGCGGTTTCCCTGGAAGTCTTGCCGGTCTGCCATGTCTCGCAACCGGGGGTCAATTCCGACCTCACGGGCCGAGACTTACGGTCGGTGGGGTGCCGCCAGCTTTTTCACGTGCCTGACGCCTAGTCGTTCATGGTGCTTTACCAGTGCCGTTGCCGGTCCGCAGCCATATCGCGACCGCCATACAACAAGCTCTGAGGCAATTAAGACGATTTCGCAAGATATGACGGCAGGATCGAGAGATCGCTCACCTGGGGACGAGAAGGGCACCGCGACAGCGCTCCGATAGCGCTCTGAAAGCCCACCGGCGCTAGCAGGCAGGGGAATGGACGGGCGGTATGTATGTTGTGGCTCGGTCCTGTCTCCCGAAGAGGAGGTGATGCTGCACAATCACGCGGGCATGGGAGAAGCTATTACCGGCTGGATATTTAGCGCGCAGAACGTACCTGGCCTCGCGGGGCTGGTCGCGCCTGGCTAACCGACGAAATCACGACGGGGCCTCAGGGCCGCGGTTATGCCCGGCGCACGAGGGAAATGGAAATCCTGGGAGCTTCACGCCCCCGTTGGCCGCAGCTCGGCCCATGACAGAAGGCGGCAAGGCGGGAAGGCGGGAAGGCACCGGCCGGGGTTTTCTTTCTCTACGTCTCTACAGGCCGACTTCCGTAGGCATGTTGCCCCAAAGCCGGGGCTATGTTAAGTAACACGGAGGCAAATCCATGGCTGAGAGAAACAAAGCAAATCGAGACGCCGACCCCCCGGAAGGCGAGCAACCGGCGGAAGGTCTGCCGGAAGACCCGGGGGCAGAGCCGGGGGCAGAGCCGGGGGCAGAGCCGCCCAGGGAACTGACGGAACCTGTAGGAGGTCCTGAGGCTGACTTTATCGCCAAGATAGTGGGCGATCCAACAAGCCCGCCCGACACAATCCTCCTGACAGGCTTCCTGGGCCGTTCGTCCGAGCCTGATTACACCCGCCTCTATTTCGACGCGGAACTGAGCGACTACGTCGAAATACCTAACGAAGCCATACTCTTCGTGCAGCCGCTGGCGGCCGAGGGGTCCGCGCTTGGCGGCGGCAGCTATGTGTGGGTACAGCGTGACGCCGAGCTAATCCACGGCAAAGCCGGACCCAACCGCCAGAGAGCCAGGTTCTTCGAAGGGCCAATTGCCCAGGACTTCCTCGGCGGCGCTGCCGGGGGTAGCGGTGCCGGCGGACAGGGAGAGACCCCGCCGACCAATATGCCAGGCTGCCCATCCACGAGTACGTGCCCGCCGACCTCGGCATATGGCTGCCCGAGCACGAGTACGTGCCCGCCGCAGACCAATATGCCAGGCTGCCCCAACACAAGTACGTGCCCGCCGCAGACCAATATGCTTGGGTGCCCGCCCACGAGTACGTGCCCGCCAACATCGGCGATAGGGTGCCCGGGCACGCGTACTTGCCCGCAGGACTATGGGGCAGGCTATCCACCCACGAGTACTTGTACACCGGAGACATTGGCGTATGGGTGCCCATCCACAAGTACATGCCCTCCGACCTCGGGATATGGGTGCCCACCCACAAGTACGTGTCCGCCTCAGACGCATATGCCGGGCTGTCCGAACACAAGTACGTGCCCGCCCCATACCCATATGCCGGGGTGCCCGGAGACGAGTACTTGCCCTCAACAGGAGCTGGGATTTGCTCAGACGTTAGGACTGGGTTGCCCCAACACCAGTACTTGCCCACCGCAGACGTTGGCGTTTGGCTGCCCCAACACCAGTACTTGCCCACCGCAGACGTTGGCATTGGGTTGCCCCAACACCAGTACTTGCCCGCCGCAAACCCACTTGATAGGGTGCCCGGCTACCATTACATGCCCACCTCAGACGTTGGCATTTGGCTGCCCTAAAACCATTACTTGCCCACCGCACACGATACCTTTCTTGCACTGTCCGCCTATACGGTCACGTTTCCCCTGGACGTGTCCTATCACTATGCGGCCACCTTGCCTTACGATCACCGCTCCCATCAATACATTGGCTTGTCCTGACCCGCAGGTAGGCGGAGGGGGCCGACCCGCGCCGGGCCTGGCCGCCATGGGGGGTGCGGAGGCCTTCGCGGCGAACGCGCAAGCCCAGCCACTAAGGCCGATCCCACCGTCGCTGATCTGCCCGGTTACAACTACAAGCCCGCAGTGCCGGACTTTAGGGATAGCTTGCATACCTACAGCGGCGTGGCTGTGCCATACAAAGTTCAACTGCCCGTCCGCCCACCAAATCTGCCAGTCGTGGCTGGGGTGCCCGACGCAGCTCTGCCCCACGACCAACCAGATATGCCAGCCGACCCGCACCTGCCCTTCGGCAGTTGACGCCTGCCCGACGAGGTTCGGTTGCGGCCCGTTGACTATCAACCAGGGTGGTATCGGTGGGGGTGGCGTGGCACAAGGCGGCCAAGAGATGTTTGGCGCGCAAGCCCAGGCACAAGACCCTAACATCGTCGGTCCTACAGGCTGGCTCGGGTGCCAAACAACTATCGGCCATACAGGCTGGTTAGGGTGCCCACCACCTATCGGCCATACAGGCTGGCTGGGCTGCCCACCACCTATCGGCCCTACTGGCTGGCTGGGCTGCCCTCCTCCCGTTGGCCCTACTGGCTGGCTGGGCTGCGGCGCGGCACAAGGCGGCCAGGAGATGTTTGGCGCGCAAGCCCAGGCACAAGGGCCTGAGGTGGCCTCGGTGATCTGCGCTACATCCTTGCCGCCGTGCCCTGGTGGAGTGGACGCGCAAGCCCCGGCACTAAGGCCGATCCAACCGACTCTAACCTGCCCGATTACAGCCACAAACCCGCAGTGCCGGACTTTAGGGATAGCTTGCAGACCTACGGCTGCTTGGCTATGCCATACGAAGTTCAACTGCCCGTCGGTTCACCACATCTGCCAGACCTGGATCTGCACGCAGTTCTGCCCTACCAATAGCCCGGCGTGCCATGTGACGCGTTTCTGCCCCTCGGCAGTTGACGCCTGTCCCTCGGCGCTCGGTTGCCCCTGGACTATCGACCAGGGGTGGACCATCAATCCTGGCTGGGGCGGGGGTGGAGGCCCCGTGTTCGGTGGATAGACGCTCGGGACGCTAGTTACTGACGTTAGTTAAGCTAGTCCACAGAGATTACCCTGAGCTATGGCAAATAGCCGCGGGTAATCTCTGTGATTCTGCTACAATAAGGCAGGCCACGTTAGCGGTTGCCCGCAGAGGATTGCGCTGGATGATTCTTACTCCTCACAACCTAGTTTACTATCTACTGGACAGCAATCTGCTAACGCCCGAGTCGGTCGTGGACGGCGACTTAATGGTCGTAGAACATTCCAGCCGCAACCGCAACTTCAAGGTAATACGCAAAGAAAACACCGGCTACTTCGTCAAACAGGTGCGCGACCCGGAGCCTGACGCCATAGCTACCGTGCGCACCGAAGCTACATGCTACTGGCTCGCCCAAAACGACCCGGCTTTTGCCGCGCTGTCGCCCCTCCTGCCCCGCTTCTTTGGCTTCGACTCGCGGCGGCACGTCCTCATAACGGAGTTGCTGGCGCTGAGCGAAAGTCTCAGCGAATATCATCGCCGGCTTGGCGATTTCCCGCCGGAGATGGCCGCTCAGCTTGGTAAAGTCCTGGGCGGCTACCACCGCGACGTGCGGCCCCCCGGCGACGACAGCCCACACAGGAACGCTTTCGCGCGGCGTCTGCCCTGGATACTCTCGGCCCACCAGCTCGCCGCCGGGTTGCAGGGGAGCGGCGCGAACGTCCAGTTACTCGCTATAATCAGCCGCTACCCCCAGTTCCAGCAGGTCCTGGAGGGCTTGCAGCGCGGCTGGCAGCCAACAACTTTGATACATGGCGACATCAAGTGGGACAATTGCATGCTCTCGGCAGGGCCGGAAGGCGAGCCGAGCATCAAGATCATCGACTGGGAGATCGCGGACTTTGGCGACCCGTTCTGGGACGTGGGCGCTGTCTTCCAGGCATATCTAACCTTCTGGATATTCTCGGTGCCGGTCGACACGCAGGTGCCGATGGCCGAGGCGTTAGAGCTGGCGCAGTACCCGCTGGAAAAGATGCAGCCCGCGATGCAGGCGTTCTGGAAAAGCTACCTCGAGACGCGGGAGATCGATGACAAGGAGGTGCGCGCCCTGTTGCGGCGTGCCGTGCAGTACGGGGCGGCCCGCATGCTACAAACGGCCTACGAGTATATGCACTATGCCTCGCAGATTTCGATAAACATTATTTGTCTGCTACAGGTGAGCCTCAACATCCTGGAAAACCCCGATGAGGCCATCGAACACCTGCTGGGTATCCAGGCATGAGCGCGACCCAGGCAGAGTCGGTCCAGGGCGACCTCATCCAGATCCTGCGCGCGGTCACGATTGTGTCACCGGAGGCTTTTGCTTTCGCGGGCCGCCTGGTGTCGGCAGCCGACATGGCCGCCTTCGGGTACCCGCCCGCGCAGGGGGGCGCGATGGGCCAGGCACAGGCCAATCCCCTGGTCGGCGCGCTCCAAAATCACCTGTACCAGTATTGCTACTGCGTTAGCTTCAAGAACAACCACATCGACTTTACCGCGCCCGTCACCCCCGACCCGAGTTTTGTGCCCTCGCTGTCGGCCGCCAACACGAGCCGCGAGAGGTGGGACCCCGGCTGGCAGATAAGCGCGATCATACCGGGCGGGCAAGTGGTGGTGCAGAAAGGCGCCCTGGTAAGAGCAGTGTGGCCGGGCGAGTTCCTGATGCACGGGGGCACGGGCATGGCACCAGGCGTGGGCGCGCCCGTCAGCCTCTACATGCCCAGGGAGTCCACAGTGATGCAGCCGGGGTTCTACTTCGCGTTCGGTGAAGCCGCGGGGGACTGGCACGACGACGGGAGCCTGTTGCGCTTCTACTGGAACGTCAAAGACTCGGGGGCGGCCGCGCTCCTGGGCAGCATTACCACGCAACTCAACCGCTTCCGGGTGCCCTTCCGCTACAAATGCCTGACGGCAAAAGAGGCTTACGCGCGGGTGGACGCGGCGGTGCTATATGTAGCCAAACGCCTCTACCGGATAACCGCCGAGTTGCTGGTCGAGGTGCACGCGCAGATAGCCGCGCAGCTGGACCCGGAGACGCCCTTGTTTACCAAGCCACTCGCCTCCGGCCTGGGCTTTGCCGAGGACCCCGGGGTGATGGAGAGCTTCGGCACCAGCAGGTGCCGCCTCCTGGCGGAAGCCATCTGGACGGCCTTCACGCAGGGCGTGCACGAGGAAAGGGCGCGCCTGGAAATAGTAGCGCGGCACTTCGAGAAGTCCGGTATCAGCCTGGAAGCCCCCTATTTGAACCCCGGCTCCCAGGACAGGTACACGTTCCCCACGGAAAGCGACCCGAGCCAATGAGCGCACCGAAAAGACAGGACTACCTGCAAACGGCGGCGGGCATCGCCGCGCAACTGTGCCGAGACGCCCTGTGGGACGGTGCGCGTTGCAACTGGCTGGGGTCGTCCATGGAGCCGGTCGGCAACGCGTGGGCGGTGGTGCAGCGCTCTTTCGGGCCGGAGCTTTACGGCGGTACGAGCGGTATCGCGCTGTTCCTGGCTCGCGCGCACCAGATGACCGGCGAGCGTATATTTCGCAAGACCGCCGAGGGGGCCATCCGGCACGCGGAATCTCGTATCGCGCTCGATACGCCACCCAATACCCGCGTTGCCTTTTACTCGGGGTATACGGGGCTTGCATACGTGCTCATCGAGGCAGGGGCGGCCTTCGAGGACGAGGAGCTTACCGGTCGGGGTATGCGGCTGCTAAATGCGCTGGCGGGAGGCGACAATACGGAACAGGAAGTGGATATAATCAGCGGCTACGCGGGGGCCATCCCGGCCCTCCTGGCGATTTACACCCGGCACAGGCAGGAGTTCCTGCTGGAGTTGGCCGAGGAGTTGGGCGAGCAGTTGCTCAAGAGGGCGGCGAAGAGCGACATCGGCTGGTCGTGGCAGACGCTGGGCACGTCTACCCTGCACGACCTGACCGGGTTCGCGCACGGGACGGCCGGCATCGGGCACGCGCTGCTGGAGCTGAACCGCGCCACGGGGAAGGCTCAATTCCTGGAAGCCGCGGAGCAAGCGTTCCGGTACGAGCGTCACTGGTTCAGCCCCGCGCATGAGAACTGGCCCGACTTCCGCAACCTGGACGACGGGCAGCAGGTAGACATGAGCGCGAACTTGAACTACGGGGTAGCCTGGTGCCACGGCGCGCCGGGCATCGGGCTGTCTCGCGTGCGCGCCTATTCGCTGTTGCGGGAGGGGGCGTATCGGGCGGAAGCCGAAGCCGCGCTACGCACTGTCATGCGCTCGGTAAGCCCCAGCACGGGCGGGTGGGGGAACTATTCGCTTTGTCATGGGCTGGCGGGAAACGCGGAGCTGTTGATATGCGCGGCGCGGGCGCTGGGCGATTCCAGTTACAAGGCAATGGCGGACGCGGTGGGTGATAGCGGAATCGCCCAGTACGGCCAGCAGAACATGCCCTGGCCGTGCGGTGTAATGGGCGGCGGCGAGAACCCCAGCCTGATGCTCGGCCTGGCCGGTATCGGGTATTTCTACCTGCGCCTCTACGATCCCGACAAGGTGCCTTCAGTGCTCATCTTGCAGCCTGATACGGGGAAGAAGAGTACAGATTCAGCTTCACATGACGGGCGGACTGGGACCAATGCGCAGAGGCGCAGGGACGCAAAGGCGCAAAGCACGCGTAAGAAGAAGAAGGGGCCAGTGCGGTAGGGGCAGGACGCGTCTTGCCCGGGTGCTCCCACCCTATGCCTGGCGAGCAGAGCGAGGCCACATCTGCCATTCCGAGCCCTTCGGCTGCGCTAAGGGTAAACTCCACGGAGAATCTAAGCTGCCGGCGTGGTCTCTAAGTTGAATGTCAGCACCTTAGCAGGTAGTGTTCAACAGCATCGCCTTACCGAGTTCTTGAGATCCTTCGCTACGCTCAGGATGACAGGGGCACTCCTGGTTCGGGAAGTCCAGCAGCGGGAGGCCGGCACAGAGGCATTGGGCATTCTGTCCTTACACCTGTTCGGGCACCTCGGCGCTAGCTACGCGGTCCGCGCCTCGGCGTCCGGTGGGCAGCCGCCGCAGTTGCACGATGAGCATACCGAGGCCGACCATCACCATGCCGCCTATCTGCTGCGCGGTCAGCTCCTCGCCCAGGAAGAGCCAGGCCAGCAGGGCTATCTGCACCAGCATCGTGCTGTTGATGATGCTCGACTCGACGGCGGAGAGGGTGCGCAGCGTGTGGTTCCACAGGGGGAAGGCGAACGCGGTGTTCACCACGGCCAGCCAGCCGACCACCAGCCAGCCGTCGGGGCTAATCGTGGGCACGCCCTGCACCGATACGCCGAACAGCAGCAGCGCCACCGAGCCTACCCCCATGCTCGCCACGGTCACGGCGATAGGGTGCAGCTTCTTTTCGCGGTTTACCTGCCTGCCGAGCACCGCCGAGATGGCGTTGGTGAGCACGCCCAGCACCACTACCGCCATGCCGAAGGCTTCACTGCCGAGGACGGACATTGGGAAGAAGTAGAGTAAAGTGCCCGCCAGGTACAGCACGATGCCGCCCCACTGCATGCGGGTGGGCCGCTCCGACAGCAGCAGGATGCCCAGCAAGGCGACCACGGCGGGGGTGAAGTTGAGCAGCAAGCTAACCGTAATGGCGGGCAGGTAGGACAGCCCCAGGAACTGCGCTCCCTGCGCCACGGCGATGTACAGCAGCCCCAGGGCTACGAGCTTGAGCCAGTCGCGAGGGGAGAGGGCGCGCAGTTGCGCCAGGTGGCCCCAGCGCCAGGCGAAGGGCAGCAGGCACAAGAAGGCGAGCAGGTAGCGCAGCCCCGCGAAGGGGAGGGCCGGTATGTCCTTCAGCCCCACCTTGATGAGCACCCACGAGGTGGACCAGAGGAAGGTGACGAACAGGGCTTGCAACACGGCGACCGTGTGGGCGGAACGGTTAGCAAACAAAAAAGCACCTCCGAGAGTAACAAAAAGGATAGGGACGCGCGCCTGCGCATCAACCTATCCCCTCTGACCTTTTCTTTCTCGAGGTGCCCGCCTCGCGGCTACGTAGCGCTCGGTCCAGGCCCGGTTTGCGGCGGAACCCTAGCTACCCTTCGGTTGTTGGTGTAGGATAACAGAAACGGCACCGTACGGTCAAATCGCCACACGGGCAAGGATTCGGACTTGAGGCAGAGGCAAGAGGAGATAAGAGGAGCGTTCACAACTTAACTTGTAATAGCACATCCTTAAGTAACAAGTTAAGTTGTTCCAGGTGACCAAACACTTGCATAAGCAAGGAGGAACGACACACATGCCAACCGAGGCACTCTACCACACCGACAGCTACCTTAGAGAGATGGACGCCACGGTCACGGCGGCGGATGGGAACCGGATAGCCCTCGACCGCACGGTGTTCTACGCGCAGAGCGGCGGCCAGCCCTTCGACCAGGGCACCTTCTCCTGGGAGGGCGGCAGCGCCAGGGTGGTGAGCGTGCGCCGCGAGGGCGAGGAGATCTGGCACGAGCTGGATGGACCCGTGCCGGGCGTGGGTACCCGCGTACACGGCACGCTCGACTGGGAGCGCCGCTACGCCTTGATGAAGGCCCACACGGCCCTGCACGTGCTGTGTGGGGTTATCTGGCGCGACTTCGGGGCGAAGGTTACAGGTGGGTCGATGGACGTAGGCACAGCGCGCATGGACTTTGAGTTGGAGCACATGAACGCCAGCTTCGCGGCCGATGTGGAGCAGCGCATCAACGCCGAAATCGAGGCCAACCGGGACGTAAAGGTGCTGTTCGTCTCCAGGGAAGAAGCCTTCGCGGACCCCGACCTTATCAGGACCAAAATAAACCTCCTGCCCGAGGGCATACAGGTGGTGCGCCTGGTGGAGATAGAGGGCCTCGACTTGCAAGCCGACGGGGGCACCCACGTGGCGCGCACGGGCGAGGTGGGGCAGATACGCATAACGGGGCACGAGAGCAAAGGCCGAATCAACAAGCGGTTGCGGCTCGCGCTGGACGTGTGAGGTGAGGGTAGGGTCATTTGCATGCGGTAGGAAACAAGGGAACAGGGGTGGTCCTTGTCATTCTGAGCGCAGCGAAGAATCTAAGATGCTGGCATAGCCCCTACGTTGAACGTCAGCACCATATTACTTATTGTTCAACAGCCTCACTATGCCAGCTTCTTTAGATTCTTCGCTGCGCTCAGAATGACAAAAGGGGTCGAGGGTCACCCACATGCGGCGTTTTACAGATACGTCCCAGTCTCCGAAGGAGACTTCGCTTCTTGCAAGCCCGTGGCTTTAGCCACAGGGCACCTCCGCAGGGCTACGGCGGGGCGGCCTCACCGCATTCCATAGGGACGACGCCCTGGCGCTGCGCCTTCCACACAGTTTGACACCCCCAACAACCCGCCCCTATAATGACAGCTAGAGCACTAAACACTCCCGCGAGATTTTATTGCCTTATCGCATACTTACAATAGCTCCTACATCGTTCTTCTCGGACTACGGGGCGCACGTGCGCATCGTGGAGGAGATTTGGCACCTCCAGGCGCGCGGCCACTCCGTGGTCGTGTGCACCTATCACACCGGCAACAACGTGCCGGGGCTCGATATACGCCGCTCGGTGGACGTGCCCTGGAAGCGGGGCGTGATGGTCGGCTCGTCGCGGCACAAGCTCTACTTCGACGTAGCCCTGGCCGCCACCGTGCAGCGCACCGCCCGCAGCTTCAAGCCCGACATCGTGCACTCCCACATCCACGAGGGCGCGCTCCTCGGCTGGACGGTGCGGCAGTTGCGAGGCGTGCCCCTGGTGTTCGACTACCAGGGCAGCCTCGTGGCCGAGATGCTGGACCACCACTTCGTGCGCCCCAACTCGCCTTTCGTGCCTGCATTGCGCCTCCTGGAGCGGCGCATCGACCGGAGCGCTGACGCGATTATCACCTCGTCCTACAACGCCGAGCAGGGCCTGCGCGAGCGCATACGCGACTATTCGGAGCGCATTTCGACCCTGCCCGACGCGGTGAAC
The DNA here is from genome assembly GCA_036389075.1 of Chloroflexia bacterium. Classification (GTDB taxonomy): domain Bacteria; phylum Chloroflexota; class Chloroflexia; order QHBQ01; family JADMIH01; genus JADMIH01. Next base: position 22,265 of record DASVQO010000429.1, read on the forward strand.
ACGCAGACCTTCGCCCCGCCCTCCAACGGCATGGAACGCAGCGCCACGGTGGCCCTTAAGCACTCGCTGGGCATCCCTACCGAGCGCAAGGTGGTGGTCTACCTGGGGCTGCTGGCGCACTACCAGGGTACCGACAACCTGCTGGAAGCCGCCGCCATCATCAAGAACGAGTGGGGCAGGGGCGACATACATTTCCTGGTGATGGGCTTCCCCGGCGTGGAGACGTATAGCAGCCAGGCGGAGCGGTTGGGCCTGAATCACCACATCAGCTTCCCAGGCCGCATCCCCTACACCGACGCCCCGCGATACCTCGCGCTGGGTGACGTGGCGGTCGCCCCCAAGCTGTCGCTGACGGAGGGGGCGGGCAAGATAGGCAACTACATGGCGATGGGCCTGCCAACGGTGGCCTTCGACACGCCGGTGAGCCGCGAGTACCTCGGCCCGCTGGGGGTGTACGCCGAGCGCGGCAACTCCCGCGACCTGGCCGCGAAGTTGTGCGAGGTGCTGGACAACCCCGGCACCTACCGTGAGGTGGGCAAGCAGCTACGCCAACAGGCTATAGCTAACCTGTCCTGGGACGCGGCCATCGACCACATCGAGGCGGTGTACGAGCGGGCCAGGGTGCGGCGGGCGGGGCAGCACAGGGCGAGTGCGGCGGGGCGCAAGGAGCGGCGGCACGAAGCCCACGAGATGTTATAGCTTTCTATCCAGCTAGATTGCACCAGGATCATGACCGGAAATATGAGTGGAGGAGAGCAGCACCCACGAGTGAACCCCTGTCATTGCGAACGTAGTGAGAAATGACAAAGGGGGGCTTGGCTGCCTCTGCTCGATAGTCCTAGTCTTGAGAGAGTTTCTAAGTACAGGGCCGGAGTACGCGATAACCGTAAGACCAATGGGCCGTTGTAGGTGATGCATTAGTATGAGCGAGCGAGTAGTACGGACGACCACAAAGCGGCAGGGCGGCTGGAAGAAGAGGCTGAAGCCCTTCGTCGCGGGCACCGTCAGCCGCGTGTTCCTGACGTGGTACGGCCTCAAGTACGGCAAGCGGGTGCGCTTCGGCAAGAACTTCGTCACCAACGGCAAATTGGTGGTGAAAGGACCGGGCAAGGTGATATTCGGTGATGACATCAACGCCTGGTGCCACACGGAGAAGAACGTCTTTATCACCTACCTGCCGGAAGCCCGCATCAGCGTGGGACATGGAACGCGCCTCAACGGTATTTCCGCGATGGCCTATAGCACTATCACGGTAGGGCCCCGCTGCATAATCGGATCTACAATGATGGTCGATACCGACTTCCACAGCACCGACCCCGAGTTGCGTCACGACCCCGAGGCCCCATTCGCGGTGGCGCCCATCGAGTTGAAGGAGAACGTGTGGGTGGCGGGGCAGAGCGCCATCCTCAAGGGCGTGACTATTGGGGAGAACTCGATAGTGGCCTTCCGGGCCGTGGTCACCAGGGACGTGCCCGCTAACGTGATCGTGGGGGGCAACCCGGCCCGCGTCGTAAAGGAGTTTGAGACGTGGGGCTGAACAATAGCCCTCCTGGCGTTACCCTGGCATCCCTGCGTCCTGGCGGTCCCGTCTCTCCTTCCGTTGCCCTTACACTTTCATCGTCTTCCACTTGCCCTCGTTGAAGCGGCGGACGAAAAGCACCGCCCGCAAGCCCGCTTCCACTATGAGCGCGGCGTAGATGCCTTGCAGGCCGAGGCCCAAGCCGGGGATGCAGACGTTGGTGAAGGGGATGCACACCACGGGGAGGCCGAGGAACGCCCCGGTGGGCAGGCGCACCGCCCACACGGCGATTGTGGTGACCCACATCGGGTACTTCACGTCGCCTGCACCCCGCAGCGACCCCGCGACCACGAAAGCGTAGGCCAGGAAGGGCTGGCTGAAGGCTATCACCTTGAGCGCGTCGGCCCCGAGCGTGAGGAGGCGCGGGTCGTCGGTGAAGATGCGCAGGATGCCTTCGCCGAAGAAGAAGAACACCACGCCCATCACGGTCATCCAGACGAGGGCCGAACGGGTCGCAAGCTGCGAGCCGAGCACCGCCCGCCGGGGCCGCTTGGCGCCCAGGCTCTGCCCCACCAGCGTGGTGGCCGCCATCGAGAAGCCAAAGCCGGGCATCTGAGACAGGAACACCGCGTTCAGGGCCAGGCGCGAGGTGGCGAATATAAGCTCGCCCATGCCTATCACGATGAAGCTGTACACCAGGATGCCGAGGGACATCAGCATCTGCTCGACCGCCGAGGGTATGCCAATGCGCATCATGCGCCCTATCAGGTCGAAGTTGGGCAGCCAGCTACCGCCCCGCCAGATTTGCAGGAAGTGGTTGCGCCTCATCAGCAGCCCAAGCAGGATGAGCGCGCCTATCCCACGGGCTATCACGGTGGCCCAGGCCGAGCCTGCGACCCCCATCTCAGGGATGAACGACAGCGCCGGCACCTGGAGTGGTATGCCTATACCGTTGAGCCACCCGCTCAGTATGCCACTGGCCCTGGGGCCGCCGAACACAAGCTCCACCGCCAGTATCGCGTTGAGCAGGTTGATGAAAGCGGTCACGAACATCGGCGTGCGAGTGTCCCCCGCGCCGCGAAGGGCCGCCCCCGCTACGAACATGAAGACGATGAGCACGGCGAAGGTCATCGTGATGCTCAAGTAGACGGCCCCGTCGTTGGCGGCTTCGGGCGTGAGGCCCAGCATGGAGAGCAGCGGGTGCGAGATGAAGCTGACCGGAAAGAGCAGCAAGCCCATGACCACCGACAGCACGATGGACTGCTTGAGCACGGCGTTGGCCTGCTCGCGCTGCCTGCCCCCGGTGAGGCGGGCGATGAGCACCGTGGTGCCCATGCTGATCGCGATGAGGGCCGTGGTGAGCACCCACACAAGCTGTTGCGAGGCCCCCACGCCGGAGAGCGCGGCGGTGCCCAGCCTCGCCACCACAGCGGTGTCCACGATGCCCAGCAGGGTCTGCAAGGCGTTCTCGGCTATCGCGGGCCAGGCCAGGCGGAAGACGTTGCGGCCCACCTCCTTGCGGTCCTGCTGGGTTAGCTCCGGCTCGTCCTCGTGCAGGATGGGTGCGGTAACGTCGGCCACCACCTGTTCGGCCTGCGCGGCGGTCTCCACGCCCATACCACCCGCGAGGGGCATGTCGGTAAGCTCGGCTACTTCCCCGGCTGCGTCGGGCGCGGCATTGGCGAGTTGTTGCGCCTCTATCTGTTGTGGCGTGGGGTCCTCGACGGGGGTGCCGCGCTCTCCCCGTTCGTTGCGAAGTGTTGTAGACATATATCTAATAGACCTGCTAGTCTTTGGGTTAAGTGGGTTTCTGCTTGTTGGGAGTGTGGAAACTAAGCCTGGAGGCCGCGCTGTAGAGCGCTCACCAGGCCGGCACGCTGTACCGTCTGCTGGTTGGGAGGCGGGGCCTTGAGGTCTTTCACCGCGACGTTGCCCTCTCGCAGTTCGTCCGGCCCTATCACTAGAGCAAACCGTATGCCCGCCTTGTCCGCATAAGCGAACTGCTTGCCAAGTTTGTCGCCGGGGTTGAGGTATACCTCGCAGGGAATATTGGCCGCGCGCAACTCGGAGGCCAAGCCGAGGGAGGCGTGCGTGCTCTCCGCGGACGCATCAAAAATGGTAACGAGCGCCTGGCTGGGGGTGCTGCCGTGAGCGTACATGCCGAGCGAGGTTATCACATCCACGATGCGCTCCATGCCGAACGCCACGCCGGTGGTGGGTATGCTGCGCCCGGCGAACATGCCGACCAGTTCGTCATATCGCCCGCCGCCCGCGAGGGAGCCTATCTTCGGCTCGTCCACCTGCACCTCGAACACGGGGCCGGTGTAGTAGCTGAGACCGCGGGCCAGGGTGGTGTCGATGCGGAAGCGGTCGAGTTCGACGTTCATGCCGGAGAGGGCGTCCAGCACCTGCCGTAGCTCTTGCAGCCCCTGCGTGGCCTCTGCATCGCCCTGTAGAGGCCCCGACAGCTCGCCCAGCAGCGCCACGTTCTCCGCGAAGGAGCTAACGCCCTGCCCTCCCAGGTACAGGTCGAGCGCGCGGCCCGCGATGACCTCGTCCACGCCGTTGCGCGTCATTTCCGCGCGCACGCCGTCACGGCCTATCTTGTCGAGCTTGTCGATGGCGCGGAAAATAGTGCCCGCCTGTTCGGGGGCGACACCGGCGCTGCGGGCTATGCCGCTCAGCAGCTTGCGGTTGTTGATGAGCACGCGGTAGCCCGTGAAACCGAGCCGGGTCATGGCCTCGGCCAGGATGGAGAGCACTTCGGCGTCGGCCAGCATGGAAGCGGTGCCCACGATGTCGATGTCGCACTGGTAGAACTCGCGGTAGCGGCCGAACTGCGGGTTGTCGCCGCGCCACACGGGGCCGATCTGGTACCGCTTCCAGGGGAACACCAGGTCGTTCTGGTGCATGGCGACCACGCGGGCGAGGGGCACGGTCAGGTCGTAGCGCATGCCGACGCGCCGCCCGCCGTGGTCCTCGAAGCGGTAGATGAGCTTTTCGTCCTCGCCGTACTTGCCTTCGAGCGTGGCGAGGTACTCGAGGGAAGGGGTCTCAAGGGGTGAGAAGCCGTGCAACTCGAAGATGTGGCGCAGGGTGTCGATCACGTGGCGGCGCACGAACATGGCCTGGGGCAGTATGTCGCGGAAGCCCTTTAGACGTTGGGGGGTTATCCTGTTCTTGTCTCCCTGCTCCTGCACCATTTATGCTTCCTCCAGGTCCTGTAACTGGCGGCGCTTTGGAACCCTTGCCGGTCTCCGCCTGCGCCATAGCTTGTCGCGAGCTACCATGTAGACTAAGTGGGCCGATTTCTGTTGTTTAGCCTCTTCTACCTGCCAGTCAGTGGTTACGGGCTTCCACTTGTTTTTACCTCGTTGGTGTTGTCGCAGGAGATGCATGCCACTTTCGAGCCACTTCACGCGCTTTGCCGGGGCAAGCTGTGTTGCGCCCTCGGCTTGCATGTAGGACAACTGCTGCATGGGTTCTTTGCAGTGCTTGGGCCATCTTGAGGAGGCTTTGACCTCTGCCCAGGTTTCCCGGCGTGAGTGGATGTTGACAAGAGGTGCCCTGCGTAGCGAACCACACCTCACGCATATGTAGTTTCTATTAGACACCTTGTTCCTCCAGTCTGCCAGTGGCCCCTATGTTCAGGCTCACTTTCGACTACCCCGCACCCCGGCTAGTAAGCACCACCCAGTACGCTTCCGTCAGGCATCGGAATAACACCTGACTGCATACCGGGATTGTCACGGCGGTGGTATGGGGGATCAAGCCCTACCGCTACACGCTTCCCTTTGTACTCCTCAAATACACTCTTTAGTGCCTGGTGAGAGTCGTTCCCTTCGGGGGTAAAATGCCCCCACCGGTCGCGTTCCAGGCATATCAAGAGCCACCATTCTCCGTCGGGTATAGCGGCAAGAGCACGATTGCACAGGTCGTCATCAGCGATCCCGCGAATAGGAAGCTGCTCGTCCCGAAACACGATTACGTCAGCTCTCGGCGGGAGCGTGTCGAGTAGACCCCTGAACTGCTCATACGAAGTCACGAATAGAAAGTCTTTCGAGCCACCCTGGTGGGCATAGCGAATTACGACGAATACCTCGCCCTTTGTAGCTATCCAATCTTCAACCTGCCCGAGAAAGGCAGTGTCAAAAGCAGATCTTAAAACCATGTCGGCATGAGCTAGATTACAAGCCTGGGTGTAAAAGGTATGTGAAGTAAAAGTATAGCACATTCATACGGATGGAAGCCCCTGAGGAAAGGCAAGACTGGAGAGGCAGCGTTACACTGCTATGGCGCGCCCTCCGCCCCTTTCCACACCCAATCCACGAGCCGCTAACCGGGTATATAATCGGCCTTACATGAGCCGATTCACCTATCTTTACCTGCACACGAATTTCAGCCGCGAGGGCGGGCCTGCATCTCCCGCGCAGTGGTGCCGCGCCGCCGCCGAATTGGGCTACAAGAGCCTGGGCGTGGCCGACCGCGGTCCCCTCGCCGCGTTCCCCGCCTTCAGCAAGGCAGCCCGCGAGGCCGGGATACAGCCCATCTACGGCATGGAAGCCGGCATCCTGTTGCCCGCCACCAAAGACGCGAAAGCGGGAGAGACCAAACCCCAGCCCGCCGTTTTCTTCGCCCGCGACGCGCAGGGGCTGGAGAATTTGGCAAGACTCGCCTCCATCGCCTACGCACGCTGGCCCCAGGAGGAACAAGCCCTCGACTGGGCCGCCGTGGCGCAGCATGCGCCGGGGCTGGCGCTGGTCCTGCTGGCTGAAGGCGAGGGGCGCGTAGGTACAGCTATCGCTTCCGACGGTGCGAAGGAACTGGCGGAATGGGGCGCGGCCATTAAGGAGCGCTTTGGCGATGCCGCTTACGTGGCCCTGGCACGGCCTGGCGAGAGGGGCGCTCAAGCTTCGACCGAGAAGGTAGTTGCTGCCGCCCAGGATATGGGCCTCCCCATTATTGCCATGCCCGCCGCCCGCTACATCCGCCCCAAAGACGAGCTTGCGTACCAGGCCCTACAAGTGGCGAGGCGGCGTGCCGGTTGGGCCAAAGGCGCGGACCCGGAGGCCCCCGAAAGTAAGCAGGGCACGCAATACCTGCGCTCTTCCGACGAGGCAACCGGTCCGTACGCACAGTGGCCGGAGGCGTTGGAGAACGCGGCCCGGCTCGCGGAGACGTGCGCGGGAGTGGGCTACCTGGACGAGCTTGCAACCGAGTCCTTTCAGGCGAGCATGCAGGCAGACAAGACTCGATTGCGAAGGCTGGCCGAGGAGCGTTTGCTGCTCAGGCTGGGGGCGGATACCCTGCCCGACGCCGTACAGCAGTGGCTGGACGACGAACTGGCCGCGTACGAGAGGCAAAACGCCATACCCGCGTGGACGGCGCTGGCCTCGGTCTGCGATGCGGCCCTCAGCCACGAGGGCAAGCCCGCGGTACCGCTGGGTGCGCCCCTCGGCACGGCGGACGGGTCGCTGCTAGCCTACGCGTTTGGCATCTCGCCAATCAACCCAGTGGACTACCCGCGCCCGGCCTGGCTCGCCACTGCCGAAGAAGGCGCAACCCGCCGTGTCTTGCCGGTGCCCGGTGTGGAACTGGCCGCCAACCGGCGCGATGAGTTCCTGGCAGCGCTCGCCCGCGACTACAGCCCCGACCGCGCGGCCCTGGCGGCCTGCCACATCGACATAGACCCTCTCAACGCCCTCTCCGCGGCCTCGGAGGCGCTGGGCACGGGCGGTGACATACGGCCCCTCGCCCTGCAAGTCATGTCGCAAGGGTGGAACGCCCTCGCGGCAGAGCGCGATAGCAACACCGGCGAGCGACCGACGCCCGCCGGTCTGGCCCTTTCGCTTAGAGGCGCACCCGTCGCTTTCAAGCCCGACCCCGACATGCTGCTGTTAGCCCCGGTGCAGGGGAAGCTCCCCGCTTGCCTGCCCGTGTTGCGCCGGGCTGAGGGGCAGCCAACCGCCTGGGTGCCTGTGACCGAAGAAGCTGTGGCGGAGCTACGGCTCCCGGCGGCCATGCTGCGCCCTTCAGCCCGCATATCGGCGCTCGCCAGCACCGTGACTTATGCCACGCAGTACCCGGTGCCCGGCCTCGCGGTTGAGGAGTTGGACCTGGCAGGCTTTCCCCCGGCGAGTGCGTTGGCAACCAGCGCGCTTACCAAAGGGCACCTCGTGGGCGTACCCTACCTGGCTGCGGGCGCGGTGAAGGGCTGGAAAGGCGAGCTTACACCGGCAGATGCCGCAGCTCTGGTTGCCCGCTCGGTCGCCAACGGCAAGCCGCCTGCCGCCCCCAAGCTCGACCAGTGGACCGAGCACACCGCCGGTACGGGTGGCGCTCTCCTCTTCCGCGACCAGTTCGAGGCGCTCGTAACGGCGACCTCCGGCTTCGCCCCGGCCGAAGCATACAACCTGCGCGTGTCCCTGTTGAGAGCGAAGGAGAGCGAGTCAATCGCGCAGATGAAGGTGCGGTTCGCGGCCGGTTGCGCCGAGAACGGGCTGGATACTGAGGGCATAGAGGCCCTCTGGCAGGCGCTGGCCGCCTCCGCGCCCGACCTGCAATCGCGCTGTTCGATAGCGGCACGCGCCAGGGCGGCTATGTGGGCGGCGTTCTTCAAGGCGGAGCACCCGGCTGCTTTCATTGCGGCGCACCTGGCGGGGAGCCTGGACCGTGGCGGCATCCCCGTGCGCGCGCTGCTGGGAGAAGCCAGCAGACTGAAGGTCGGGATCAAGCCACCCGACGCGAGCCACAGCATGCCCGCGCCTACGCTGGAGCGTGGCGGCTCGGAATGGACTATACTCTGGGGCCTGACCCTGCTGCCGGGCTGGACCAAAGACGCGGCGCAAAGGTTCGTGGCGGCGCGGCCCAGGGGCGGCTTCGCCAGGCTAGCGGATTTCGCGCTCGCGGCGGTCGATGCGGGGCTTTCCACGGAGCAGTTGGAGAGCCTGGTGCTGGCGGGCGGGTGCGACACGCTTGGAGGGCAGGCACGCTCCCGCGAGGCTTTTGTTGAGGCCCTACCCGCCTTCCTGGAGTGGGCGCGGGCCGAACGGGGACGCGACGTAGCGGCGGAAGGGGCAAGTCCGGCAGACCTCTTCTCGTTCAACGACGCACAACCCGTCCCGGTGCCCGACGAGAAACCAACCCTGGATAGCCCTACTCTCACCCCGCGCGAGCGTTACCTCCGGCGGGCCTGGGAAGTGGCGCGGATAGGAGCCGGTTTCACGCCCGCCGGGGAGATAGAGGCGCTGAAACGCACGCTCGCTGGCTCGCACCTGCACTCGCGCTTGCTTCGGAGCGTGCAGGTGGGGGAGGAACACGTCGGCAAAAGTATCAACCTGGTGGGGCTGCTGACCCGCATCAGGCTCGTCAGCCCGCCCGCCTCCAACGGCAACGGCAACACGAAGCCAGCCACCGGCCCGATGTCCGTGGGCTGGGTGGAGGACGCCGAGGGCGCAATCGAGCTAGTAGCCTTCCCGCCGGGGTACAAGCGGCACGCCGAGTTGTGGACGGAGAATAGCCTGGTGATTGTCACCGGGCGAGTGCGCAAGCACGACAGCGGCGAGGTCTACCTGCTGTGCGAGCACATGGCCGCCTTCGACCTGGGGTTGGAGGAAGCCGAAATCTCGGTCAAGGTCAAGCAGTCGAAGAAGGCCCAGGCGGCGCTGGATGAAATGGCCGCTACGGCCGCGCCTCCAGCGGGGAACGGCACGCACGGGGCAAACGGCACCAACGGCAAAGGCGCGGGCAACGGGGCTTACCCGGCGAGCGTGCCTGCCCCCACGCCTGCCCCCACTCCCAGACCGGCGCTCGTGCCGCCCGCGCCCACCACGACACCCGCGATTACACCCGTCACGGCAGCCGCTTCAACGGCCGCTACAGCTTCAACAGCCCCCACTATGACCAACACAGCCATGACAACCACAGACGGCCAGCCCGCCCACAAGATCATCATCACGCTGCCCATCACCGAGGACGACCAGGCGGATATAGACCGCATGATCGCCCTCAAGGAGATACTGCAAGAGCACCCGGGCACCGACGTAGTGACCCTGCGCATCCCTTACAGCCCCGAACCCGGCCACCTCACCACCGCCCAACTGCCCCGTGGCGTGGCCTACAGCACCGTGCTGGAAGCGGAGGTAGTCCGCCTGCTCGGCACGGAGGCCATAGGGGTGATCCGGCTCTGACGAGTGGCGGGTGGTGGGGCTTGCTGGATGGACAGGGTGCGTCAAGGCGCGCTGTTCGAGGGGAGAGGCCGTGTCCCGCCCTGTCATCCTGAGTGTAGCGAAGGATCAGTTGTCCGTTCTTGAATCTCCCTGTTTATGCACACCGTTGCTAAGGCCGCCCTCATCCCCGGTGCTGTAGAGTCTGGCCCACCCACCTGATCCTTCGCTACGCTCAGGATGACAGGGCGGTATTCGGGATGAGAGGTGCGGGACATTGTTCCAGCAGGTCGATCCTCTTGACGTCCACGCACGCTGCGCGCCGGAATGGGGCGCGTTTCGCGCTTAAATCCCCTGCTTGGTACTAATTCGAACCGGACCTTTAAGCTCCCATAAGTAGTACTAATCTCATAACTACTTTGGTTGACTCCGCGATTCTTAGTATGCTATAGTCAATGTGAAGCAAAGACGATGGGCCTGTAGCACCTTTGCTCGATGTAGCTTATAGGGTAGGGTGAATATTCGTATGTCTAAAGAACCGATCAAGGTTGTTATAGCCGATAGCCACGACCTATTCCGGCAAGGTCTCGCGAGCCTGCTGAGCAGGCAGCCCGGCATTGACATCGTCGGGGAAGCCACCGATGGCATCGAGGCGCGCCATATGGCCGCAACCCTTCACCCCAACGTTATGCTTATCGAGATTTACCTGCGCAACAGCGACGGCCTCGAAACCGTGATGTCGATCCAGGAAGAGTTCCCTGAGACCAACGTGGCTATCCTTACCTCGTCTGAGGACGATAACGACGTGCTGGCAGCGGGCAAGCTCGGCGTGAAGGGCTACCTGCTCAAGAACAGCAGCCTGGAAGAACTGGTGAGGGCGGTGCGTGCGCTCTCCTCCGGCGGGGCCTACTTCTCAAGCAGTATGTTCACCAAGGTG